>NZ_JBIWOE010000034.1:0-104692 GCF_044767585.1 Streptomyces sp. NPDC101225 | reverse complement strand
TTCCCGAACGACGCCGTCTCCGACGTGAACCGGTCCCCGGTCAGCTGCATCCCGTCCCCGGAATCCCCCGCGAAACGGATGATCACCCGGTCCAGCCTGCGTACGTCCTTCGTCCCGCCCGGCTCGTGCCGCTCGCCGGCGGCGGTTCCGTCTGCCTGCTCCGCTGTCCTGCTGACCTGGCTGGTCACTGAACTGGACCTCCCTCGAGGCGACTGTCCGGGACCGGCCTTCCCGTAGGCCCTCCCAGGATCAACCCTACGTCGCTTAGGGTCGCCTTCCCGTGGCCATTCGCATGACGGACACGAATATGAGACGTCGTGTCACCCCGAATTGTCATGTTTTCTCGCCCCCCGGCGCTGTCCTTGAAGACGCTCCCCGCATGTGTTCGGTTCTTGGGCTGGACGGAATCAGGACGGACGGCCGAGCGACGGGCGGACGGCCGTCTTCTGACCAAGTGTCAGCCCGTCACGAGTTCAGATAGGTGAGGACCGCGAGAACACGCCGGTGATCCCCGTCACTCTGGGAGAGCCCGAGCTTCAGGAAGATGTTGCTCACGTGCTTCTCGACGGCGCCGTCGCTGACCACGAGCCGGCGCGCGATGGCCGAATTGGTACGCCCCTCGGCCATCAGCCCCAGGACCTCCCGCTCCCGGGGCGTCAGCCCCGCCAGCACGTCCTGCTTACGGCTGCGTCCGAGCAGCTGCGCGACCACCTCCGGGTCCAGAGCGGTGCCCCCCTGGGCCACCCGCACCACCGCGTCCACGAACTCCCGGACCTCGGCCACACGGTCCTTCAGCAGGTACCCGACGCCATGACTCGAACCGGCCAGCAGTTCGGTGGCGTAACGCTCCTCCACGTACTGCGACAGCACCAGCACGCCGAGGCCGGGATGCGCCTTGCGCAGCTGCACCGCGGCCCGCACGCCCTCGTCCGTGTGCGTCGGCGGCATCCGCACGTCCGCGACCACGACGTCCGGCAGCTCGCCCTGCCCGTCCAACTCGGTGATGGTCTTGATCAGCGCGTCCCCGTCACCCACACCGGCGACGACGTCGTGCCCACGGTCGGTCAGCAGCCGGGTCAGCCCCTCCCTGAGCAGAACCGAATCCTCGGCGATGACCACCCGCACCCTGTCCTCCACGATGTCCGGCCCCCCAGCCCGATTCCGAATGCCAGTGGTCCAGCATTCCAGCATTCGGATCGGACCGCGCCGTACAGGGAAGGATCAGGCTCTTTTCAGCCGCGTGCTCACGCGAGCGACCGCTCCCCGCGCCAGGGCAGCTCCGCGGTGACCCGGGTCGGGCCGCCGGCCGGCGAATCCACCACCAGGATCCCGTCGACGGCGTCCAGGCGCTCCGCGAGCCCGCCCAGCCCCGAACCGCCGCCGGCGTCCGCGCCGCCCACCCCGTTGTCCATGACCTGCACCATCAGCCGGTTCTCCACCCGCCACACGTCCACGGCCGCCCAGGTGGCGCGGGCGTGCTTGCTGATGTTCTGCAGCAGCTCCGAGACCGTGAAGTAGGCGATGCCCTCGATGGCCGGCGCCGGCCGCTCGGCGAGGTCCACCTCCACCTGCACCGGCACGGTGCAGCGCGAGGCGACCGAGGACAGGGCGGCGTCGAGGCCGCGGTCGGTCAGGACGGCCGGGTGGATGCCCCGCGCCAGGTCCCGCAGCTCCTGGAGCGCCGTCTTCACCTCACCGTGCGCCTCGTCGACCATCCGCGCCGCCGCCTGGGGATCCTCCGTCAGCTTCTCCTTCGCCAGCCCCAGATCCATGGCCAGCGCCACCAGCCGGGCCTGCGCGCCGTCGTGCAGGTCCCGCTCGATCCGCCGCAGGTCCGCGGCCGCCGTGTCCACCACGACACCGCGGTCCGACTCCAGCTCCACCACCCGCGCCGACAGCTGCGACGGCCCGAGCAGCCCGTGCACCATCAGCCGGTCCACCGTCGTCAGCGCCCGCACGATCCACGGCGTGGCCAGCGTGAAGACCAGTCCCACCAGCGCGGTGACGGTGATCTCGAAGGGGTTGTCGAGGTAGATGCTGTGGGCCGAGTCCCCGTAGAGCTGGAGCCCGCCCTGGCCGCCGTACACGGGGAAGAGCCAGAACCACAGCGGATACGTCAGCAGGGCCCAGCCGTACGCCCAGAAGTTCACCGCGACGACGAACGAGAACACCGACCACGGGAACTGGAGCAGCGCGTAGAGCAGCGTCCGCCAGGACGTTCCGCTCTTCAGCACGGCGCCCATCCAGGCCATCACGCCGGACTTCTTCATCCGCAGCGGCTCGGGGTCGGCCATCTCCAGGCCCAGCAGTGCGCGCGCCCGGGTCCGCTCCAGCGCCGCGACGCCGCGGCAGCCGGCCAGCCCCGCCGCCAGCACCGGGACGCCGAGGAACGTCACCAGCAGACCGGCGCCGAGCGAGACCATCGTGACCGCGTAGACGAAGAGCGCGATGCCGATCGGCAGGCTGAGCAGCACATACGCGAACTCGCGCCAGCTGCGCGCCTCGAACGGCGCCCGCAGACCGGCGGGCAGCCGGCGCCGCTCGCCGCGGCCGTACCCGTCGTCGTACCCGTGCCCGTAGCCCTGTCCGTACTGCGTGGCCATCGGCGTCGTCCGTTCTACTCGTCGTCCTGCCCATCCCTGCGGCTGTCCCGCCGTACCTCCACGGTCCTCCGCCGCACGTCCGCGATCCATGGAGTCCGTCGGCCTCTTGGGAGGGGGGTTTTCCCCACCTCACCGCTCGCCGGGGCGCCCTTCGCCGGGCGCGCGGTCGCGCCAGGGCAGCTCCGCCGTGACGACGGTCGGCCCGCCCTGCGGCGAGTCGATGACGAACAGCCCGTCGACGGCGCCCAGCCGGTCGGCGAGCCCCTGCATCCCCGTACCCGCGTCGAGGCGCGCGCCGCCGCGGCCGTCGTCCTCCACCTGGATCAGCAGCCGGTCCGTCGCCCGCCACACCTCGACCGACGCGGTCCTCGCCCCGCTGTGCTTGCTGACGTTCTGCAGCAGCTCGGAGACGGTGAAGTAGGCGATGCCCTCGATGGCCGCGGCGGGCCGTTCGGCGAGGTCGACCGTCACCTTCACGGGGACGGTGCAGCGCGAGGCGACCGAGGACAGGGCGGCGTCGAGGCCGCGGTCGGTCAGGACGGCCGGGTGGATGCCCCGCGCGAGATCCCGCAGTTCCTGGAGGGCGAGCTTCACCTCGCCGTGCGCCTCCGCGACCATCTCCGCCGCCGAGTCGGGGTCCTCCAGCAGCTTCTCCTTCGCCAGGCCGAGCCCCATCGCCAGATTGACCAGACGGGCCTGCGCCCCGTCGTGCAGATCGCGCTCGATGCGCCGCAGATCGGCGTTGGCGGTGTCGACCACGACGCCCCGGTCCGACTCCAGCTCGGCGATCCGCCGCTCCAGCTCGTCGGAGGGCGACAGCAGCCCGCGCACCATCGCCCGGTCGGCGTTGGTCAGCCCGCGCGCCACGAACGGCAGCACCGGCCAGAGCACGAACAGCGAGGTCAGCGTGATGGCGAAGGTGAGGACGCCCCACGGCAGCCGGATGAAGTCGTACAGCACCGTCCGCCAGCCCACCGGGTCCTTCAGCTGCATCCACAGCCGGGGGAGGAAGCCGGTGCCGCGTCCGGGCAGCGGGCTCGGCTCGTCGACGTGCAGCCCGAGCAGCCTTCTGGCCCGTGCCCGCTCCATCCGGCCCAGCACCCGCGAGCCCGCCAGCCCGGCCGCGAGCAGCGGGAAGCCGATCACGGTCACGGTCAGCCAGAAGCCGGTGAACAGCACCGTCACGACGTAGACGAACCCGATCAGTGCCACCGGGAGGTTCGCGAGGAGGTGTGCGATCTCCTTCCAGGTCTGCCGGTCGTAGGCGAAACGGGGAGGCGGCAGACGGTCGCCGTCACCTTCCGGAGCCCCCATCGGGCGCGAGAGTCGTTCGGTCATATGGGCTAGCGTGCCGCGCGCCGCGCGCCCGCGCCATGAGGTCGGCAGGCGTCGTCCCCTGGGGAAAACCCCACCCTGGCATTCCGCCCGGCATCCCGCCCGGCATCTCTCCGGGAATCCCACCCCGGCATCCCGCCCGGTATCCCTCCAGGAATCCCGCCCGGCAGCCCGCCCGGAATCGGGCCAGGCACCGGCCCCGGCGACCGGCCCGGCGTCTCAAGCGCATCTCAAGGCGTGACGGGCTGCTTACCGTCCCTTTATCAGGGCCTAGACTCCCGTGCGTACAGATCGTCGGACAGCAGTGTTCATCAGGGCCGCAGGTCACAGGGGCGTGCCGAGCCAGGAAGCGAGGAGACGGACGTGCGGGAATCGACCGTCGTCGCGGCGGACTACTTCCAGTCGTACTCCGTCGTAGGACTGCTCGCCCTCGTCGGCGTGCTCTTCGTCGCGGTCGCCTTCGGGGCCGGCCGCCTGCTGCGGCCCGTGGTGCCCACGCCCGAGAAGCTGCTGACGTACGAGTGCGGAGTCGACCCCGTCGGCGAGGGCTGGGCCCACACCCAGGTCCGCTACTACGTCTACGCCTTCCTGTACGTCATCTTCGCGGTCGACTCGATCTTCCTCTTCCCCTGGGCGACGGTCTTCGCCGCCCCCGGCTACGGTGCGACGACGCTGGTCGAGATGTTCATCTTCCTCGGCTTCCTGACCGTGGGCCTGCTGTACGCATACAAGAAGGGCGTTCTGGCATGGATGTGACGACGCCAGACACCGGCGGGCAGCCGGCGCAGCCGGTACCGTCCGCGGAGCCGGTCCTGTCCCCGGAGCCTGTTCCGCTGCCGGAGCCGAAGCGGCTGGGCGCGCTGGCCCGTCTCGCGCCGGAGCCGATGAAGGTGGTCCTGAACTGGGGCCGCCGCTACTCCCTCTGGGTCTTCAACTTCGGCCTCGCCTGCTGCGCGATCGAGTTCATCGCCGCGTCGATGGCCCGCCACGACTTCATCCGGCTCGGCGTCATCCCCTTCGCGCCGGGTCCGCGCCAGGCCGACCTGATGGTCGTCTCCGGCACGGTGACCGACAAGATGGCGCCCGCGGTGAAGCGGCTGTACGAGCAGATGCCCGAACCGAAGTACGTCATCTCCTTCGGCGCGTGCAGCAACTGCGGCGGCCCCTACTGGGACTCCTACTCCGTCACCAAGGGCGTCGACCAGATCATCCCGGTCGACGTCTACGTCCCCGGCTGCCCGCCGCGCCCCGAGGCCCTGCTCCAGGGAATCCTCAAGCTCCAGGAGAAGATCGCCCGGGAGTCGCTGGACGAGCGGTACGGCACCGCCCGCCCGTCCGCCGCGGCCCTGCAGAGCGACCTGGTCAGGCCGCCGGCCGCCGAGTCCCCGTCCGGGGAGGGCCGATGAGCACGGTCGGCTGGCTGCCCGCACCCGCCGACGAACTCTTCGGTACGGAGGCGACGGCCGAGGAGGCGTACGAGGTCCTGACGGTCGACGTCCCGCCGGCGTCCTGGCTCGCCGCGCTGGAGGTGGCGCGCGACCGGCTGAACTGCACCTACTTCGACTGGCTGAGCGCGGTCGACGAACCCGGCACGGGTTTCCGCGTCTCGGCCCACGTGGTCTCCCTGGGGCCGGTGCGCCGGCTGCTGGTGCGCACCACGGTCGCGCACGAGGCGCCGTCGCTGCCCTCCGCCGTCGGCGTCTACGCGGGCGCCGCCTGGCACGAACGCGAGACCCACGAGATGTTCGGCGTCGTCTTCGAGGGCCACCCGGCCCTGGACCACCTGCTGCTGCCGGAGACCTTCGAAGGCCACCCCCTGCGCAAGGACTTCGTCCTCGCCGCCCGCGTCGCCAAGGCCTGGCCGGGGGCCAAGGAACCCGGCGAGTCCGACCACGGCGGCCCCAAGCGGCGCCAGATGCTTCCCCCGGGCGTCCCCGACCCCAACGAATGGGGGCCCCTGAAGGGCCAGCTCCCCGCCGCCCCGGCCCGCCCGGCCCGAGGCGCAGGCCGCACGCCGGGCCGCGCGGCGGGCGAACGCCCGGTCCGGCGCGCGCGCACGGCGGCGGAGGGCTCCGCAAGCCAGACGACGCAGAGCTCCACCGGTCCGGCGGGGACTCCGGCGAGTCCGGACACTCCCGCGAGTCCGGACACTTCCGCGGCTGGTGCTGGTGCTGGTGCTGGTGCGGGTGCGGGTGCGGCCCGGCGCGCGCGTACGGCGGGGGAGGGATCGGCTGGTCAGCGAGCGGCCGGGGCGTCCACCGGCGGTGGCGCGGCGGGCGGCCCCCGGCGTGCCCGCACGGCCGGCGAAGGGTCGGCAAGCCAGAGGCAGTCCGGGGAGACGGGGGAGGCCGAGCAGGCCGAGCGGACCGGGGAGGCCGAGCGGACCGGAGAGGTCGGTCAGGCCAGGCCGAGCGGTTCGGCCGAGACCGAGAAGTCCGGGCCGTCCGGGGAGGCCGGGGAGTCCAGGCCGTCCGGGGTATCCAGGGCGTCCGCGGAGGCCGGGGCGTCCGGGGAGGCCGGGGCGTCCGGGGAGGCCAAGGGATCCGTTGAGCCCCGGGAGGCCGAGGTCGCGTCCGGCAAGGAGTCGCCGTCGCGGACCGCCGGGGATCCGTCACCGCAGGCCGCCCCCCACACCCGTCCCCCGCAACGCGGTTCGGACGCCCCCTGGCACCACGCCCGCCCCGCGTTCGACGAACCGGCCGCCGGTGACGCTGAGCCCGCTGCGGAGCCGTCCTCCTCCGCGGGGCCGCCGTCGTCCGCGGAGCCGGTCTCCTCGCAGGAGCCGCCCTCCTCGCAGGACGACGAGGCGCCCGCGAAGGAGACCCGCTCCGCTCCCCAGGACCGAACCGCCAACCCCGAGGACCCGCCCACGAACCCCGAGGATCCCGCAGGAGGCCCGCAGTGACCGACGCCCTGGACGTCACCCTGCGACTCCTGATCGTCTTCGTCGTCTTCCTCACCTTCCCCCTGATCGTCGGGCAGACCGAGCACAAGGTGATGGCCCACATGCAGGGCCGCCTCGGCCCGATGTACGCCGGCGGCTTCCACGGCTGGGCCCAACTCGTCGCCGACGGCGTGAAGTTCGCCCAGAAGGAAGACATCGTCCCGGCGGGCGCGGACCGCCGCGTCTTCCAGCTCGCCCCCGCCGTCGCCCTGCTGCCGTACCTCGTCGTCCTCCTCGCCATCCCCATCGGCCCGGGCGAGGGCGCGGTCGGCCAGGTCCTCGACGCCGGCATCTTCTTCGTCCTCGCGGTGATGGGCGTCGGCGTCCTCGGCTCGCTCATGGCCGGTTGGGCCTCCGCCAACAAGTTCTCCCTCCTCGGCGGCCTGCGCACCGCCGCCCAGCTCCTCGCCTACGAACTCCCGATGCTCCTCGCCGCCGCCTCCGTGGCCATGGCGGCGGGAACCGTCTCCCTCCCGGGCATCCTCGACGCCTTCGAGTGGTGGTGGCTGCCCTGGCAGATCGTCGGCGCGGTCGTCTTCTTCGTCGCCGGACTCGCCGAACTCCAGCGCCCGCCCTTCGACATGCCCGTCGCCGACTCGGAGATCATCTTCGGCGCGTACACCGAGTACACCGGCCTGCGCTTCGCCCTGTTCCTGCTCGCCGAGTACGCCGGGATCATCGTCCTGTGCGGCCTGACCACGGTCCTCTTCCTCGGCGGCTGGCACGGCCCCTGGGGCGCCGACGGCCTCGGCTGGGTCTGGACCCTGCTGAAGACCGCCGTCCTCGCCTTCCTCGTGATCTGGCTCCGCGTCACCTACCCCCGCCTGCGCGAGGACCAGCTCCAGAAGCTCTCCTGGATCCTCCTCGTCCCCCTCTCCCTCGCCCAGATCGCCCTCACCGGCATCGTCAAGGTGGTGATCTCCTGATGGCTGAGCCACTGCCTGCCACGCGGTCCCGTATCCCCGGCTCCGGCCTGGCCAAGGGCCTCGCCGTCACCCTGCGCACGATGACGCGCAAGTCCGTCACCGAGCAGTACCCGGACGTCCAGCCCGACCTGCCGCCCCGCACCCGCGGTGTCATCGGCCTGTTCGAGGAGAACTGCACGGTCTGCATGCTGTGCGCCCGTGAGTGCCCCGACTGGTGCATCTACATCGACTCCCACAAGGAGACGGTCCCGGCGGCGACCCCCGGCGGCCGTGAACGCAGCCGCAACGTCCTCGACCGCTTCGCCATCGACTTCGCCCTGTGCATGTACTGCGGCATCTGCATCGAGGTCTGTCCTTTCGACGCCCTGTTCTGGTCCCCGGAGTTCGAGTACGCCGAGACCGACATCCACGAGCTCACCCACGAACGCGACAAGCTCCGCGAGTGGATGTGGACCGTCCCCGCCCCGCCGGCGCTGGACCCCGGCGCGGAGGAACCGAAGGAGATCGCCGCCGCCCGCAAGACCGCCGAGAAGCTGGCGGCCGCCCAGGCGGAACCGCAGGAAGGAGAGTCGTGAGCCCCGCCGCAGCCGCCATCGCGGCCCACGCCACGACCACGGCCGCCGACGCCCGCGGCTTCCTCTCCCCGAGCGGCGTCGAGATCGCCTTCCTCCTCGTCGGCCTGGTCACCTTCGGCGCGGCCCTGGTCACCGTCACCACCCGGCAGCTGGTCCACGCCGCCCTGTGGCTGGTGGTCACCCTCGGCGGCCTCGCCGTCGAATACCTCCTGCTCACCGCCGAGTTCATCGCCTGGGTACAGGTCCTCATCTACGTCGGCTCCGTCGTCGTCCTCCTCCTGTTCGGCCTGATGCTCACCAGGGCCCCCATCGGCCGCTCCCCGGACGCCGACTCCGGCAACCGCTGGGCCGCCCTCACCGTCGCGGTCGCCGCGGCCGCCGCCCTGGTCTGGGTCGTCGTCGACGCATTCCGTACCACCTGGATGGACCTGGACGGCCCGGCCGCCGGCTCCACCGCCGTCACCGGCGCGAGCCTCTTCCAGAACTGGGTCCTGCCCTTCGAGGCCCTCTCTGTCCTCCTCCTCGCCGCCCTGGTCGGCGCGATCGTCCTGTCCCGCAAGGCCAAGGCGGACGAGGCGTCCGGTGCCGCGAACACCCCGGCCGTGCCGGGCGGCCGGAGCGAGAAGGAAGGTGCCCGCTGATGCACCTCGCCTATCCCGCCGTACTCTCCGCCCTCCTGTTCTGCACCGGCCTCTACGGCGTCCTCGCCCGCCGCAACGCGATCCTGGTCCTGATGTCCGTCGAGCTGATGCTCAACGCCGTCAACCTCAACCTCGTCGCCTTCGACGTCTGGCTCAGCAAGGCCGCCCGGGACACGCTGCACTCCGGCCAGGCCCTGACCCTGTTCACCATCGCCATCGCCGCCGCCGAGATCGGCATCGGCCTGGCGATCGTCCTCGCCGTCTACCGCAACCGCGGCACCTCCGACATCGACAAGCTCCGCGACAGCGCCGAGGGGCACGAGAGCGGCGGCCCCGACGGCGACGCTCCGGCGGCGGATCAGACCGGGAAGGCTGAGGCCACCGCGTGACCACGACCACCCTCGCCGTCCTCGTCCCGCTGCTGCCGTTCCTGGGCGCCGCGGCCGGCCTGCTCCTGGGGCGCACGGCCCCCGGCTTCGTGCGCCCGCTCGCCGTGCTGCCGACCCTCGCCGCCTTCGTGGCGGCCGTGCTGGTCGCCGTGCGCCAGGGCGGCGGCCAGGCGATCGACGCCCACACCGAACTCACGCCCACCGGCTCGGTCCCGATCGAACTCGCCCTGCACATCGACGGCTTCGCCGCCCTCGTCGCCGTGCTGGTCGGCGTCGTCGCCTCCTGCGTGCAGATCTACTCGACGGGCTACCTGCGCGACGACCCGCGCTACCCCTCGTACGCCGCTCTCGTCTCCCTCTTCACCTCCGCGATGCTGCTCGTCGTCTACTCCGGCGACCTGATCGTGCTGCTGGTCGGCTGGGAGATCATGGGCATCTGCTCGTACTTCCTGGTCGGCCACTACTGGGAGACCCCGGAGGCCCGCGCCGCCTCCATCAAGGCCTTCCTGGTGACCAAGCTCGGTGACGTCCCCTTCCTCATCGGCCTGTTCGCCCTCGCCACCCAGGCCGGTTCCTTCCGCATCACCACGATCCTCGGCACCGTCGCACACGGCGGACTCGACCACCCGACGGTCATCGCGCTGCTGCTCCTGGCCGGCGTGGCGGGCAAGTCGGCGCAGTTCCCGCTGCACACCTGGCTCCCCGACGCGATGGCGGGCCCGACGCCCGTCTCCGCGCTGATCCACGCCGCGACCATGGTCGCGGCCGGTGTCTACTTCGTCGCCCGTCTCCTCCCGGTCTTCGAGTCCTCCTCGGCCGCGATGGTCGTCCTGGCCGTGATGGCCGCGGTCACGATGCTCGGCTCGGGTCTCGCCGCGCTAGCCCAGGACGACATCAAGCGCGTCCTCGCCTACTCGACGATCGGCCAGCTCGGCTACATGACCGGCGCCCTCGCCGTCGGCGACCGCTCCGCCGCCGTCTTCCACCTCCTGTCCCACGGTGCCTTCAAGGCGCTGCTGTTCCTCGCGGCCGGGGTGATCATCCATGCCGCCGGCACCAACTCGCTGGCCGCCATGTCCCGTATGAGCAACCTGCGCGACCGCGTCCCCGACGCCTTCTGGACGATGACCGTGGCGCTGCTGGCACTCGCCGCGATCCCGCCCTTCAGCGGCTTCTTCTCCAAGGAGTCCGTCCTCGGCGCCGCCGAGCACGCCGCCACCGCCCACACCGCGCACATCCCCGGCGCCGCCGGCTGGATCACCCTCCTCGCCGGTCTGGTCACGGCCGCGCTCACCGCCGCGTACGCGATGCGCCTGTGGCTGCTCGCCTTCCGCGGCCGGGGTGCCGAGGCTCCCGACCACGGCCGCGAGCCGCTCACCATGACCCTGGTGCTGTGGGTGCTCGCCGTCCCGTCGCTCGCCTTCGGCGGGTTCGCCTACCGCTCGCTGCCCGACTGGTTCGACGGCCGTGACCTCGCCCCGACCCTCACCACCTCCGTCCTCGGCACGGGTCTGGCCCTGGTCGGCGGCATCGTCACCTACGCCGCCTGGCGGCACAGCACGGCACTCGCGGCCCGCGTCCCGCTGGGTGCGGTCGCGGCGCACCCGGAGGGTGACGCCGCACTCGTCGAGGCGGAGGCCATCGCCACCCACGCACCCGCGTACGGTGACATCGCCTCCGCGCCCGACCCGGCGGACCCCGGGCTGCTGCTGCTCGGCCCGCTGCACCGGCCGGCGGCCGCCGGCTTCCACCTGGACGCCGTGTACGCGGCCCTGTTCGTCCGCCCGGTCCAGGCCGGAGCGAGTCTCGTCCGGTTCCTGGACCGCGAGGTCGTCGAGACCTACGTACGCGGTGCGGGTGTCCTACCCCGCCTCCTGGGTGCCGCCGTGCGGCGCGCCCAGACCGGCAACGTGCAGACCTATGTGAGCGCGCTGCTCGCCGGCACCGTCGTCCTCGCGGTCGCCGTCGTCCTCGTCGCCACGGGAGCGTGAGCAGGCGTGATCGATATCAGCGAGTCCGTGATGCAGGTCCTTCTGGCGTTGATCGTCGTCGTGCCGCTCCTCGGCGCGCTCGCCGCTCTCCTGCCGGCCCCGCCCGGGCTGAAGGGGACGTCGCCCGAGCAGGCCGTCCTGCGGCACGGTGTGACCGTGACCGGCGCGGTCCTCATGGCCGCGATCGTCCTCGCACTCGGCTTCGACCACGGCCATCCCTCGAAGATGCAGGCCACGACCGACATCAGCTGGATCCCCGCACTCGACGTGCGGATCCACCTCGGCATCGACGGCATCTCCCTCCCCCTTGTGGTCCTGACCGCGCTGCTGACCTTCCTCTGCGCGCTCTACTCCTACTTCAAGATGCCCGCGGGCCCGTCCCCGAAGGCCTTCGTCGCACTGCTGCTCGTCCTGGAGTCCGGCACCCTCGCGACCTTCGCCGTCCTCGATCTGCTGCTGTTCTTCCTCGCCTTCGAGACGGTGCTCATCCCGATGTACTTCCTCATCGCCCGCTGGGGCGGCGAAGGCAGGACCCAGGCCGCCTGGCGGTTCATCCTCTACACGCTGCTCGGTTCGGTCGTCATGCTGCTCGGCCTGCTCCTGATCGGGATCAGGGCCGGCACTTTCGACATGGTGGCACTCGCCACTGACAACGGCCGGTCGCTGACCTCGTCCGTGCAGGTCATCGCGGTTCTGGCGATCGGGATCGGGCTCGCGGTCAAGACGCCGATGTGGCCGCTGCACAGCTGGCTGCCCGACGCCCACACCTCCGCGCCCACCGTCGGCTCGGTCCTGCTGGCGGGCGTCCTGCTGAAGATGGGCACGTACGGATTCGTCCGGATTCTGCTGCCGATCGCGCCGGACGGCTTCCACACGTTCGCGCCCTACCTCGCCGCCTTCGCCGTCGTCGGGATCATCTACGGATCGCTGGCCTGCCTGGCCCTCGCCAAGCAGGGGGCGAGGGGCGACCTCAAGCGGCTCATCGCCTACTCCTCCGTCGGGCACATGGGCTTCGTCCTGCTCGGCATCGCGACCATGACCCCGACCGGCGTCAACGGCGCCCTGTTCGCCAACATCGCCCACGGCCTCATCACCGGCCTGCTCTTCTTCCTGGTCGGCGCGCTCAAGGACCGCACGGGCACGACCGACCTCGACACCCTCGCCGACAGGACGGGCGCCGCGCTCTACGGCAAGGCCCCCCGCCTCGGCGGCCTGATCGCCTTCGGCGCGGTCGCCTCGCTCGGACTGCCGGGCCTGGCCGGCTTCTGGGGCGAGATGCTGGCCCTGTTCGGCGCGTTCGAGCCGGCCGCCGACCTCAGCCGCCCCGCCTTCCTCACCTTCATGTCGATCGCCGCCTTCGGCACACTCCTGACCGCCGCGTACATGCTCGTCGTGGTCCGCCGCGTCTGCATGGGTGCCGAACCGCAGGAAGAGGCGCCCAGGCTCGCCGACGTCCACCTGTACGAATGGGCGGCCTGGAGCCCGCTCGTCGCCCTCACCGTCGTCGCCGGGCTGTGGCCCAGGGCTCTCCTCGGCCTGACCGACCCGGCCGTCCAGCAGCTCCTCGCAGGAGGCACCCGATGAGCGCCCTGGCCCAGCCGCTCGCCGCGAACCTCGTCCAGTCCGTCGACTGGCTCGCCGTCGCGCCGCCGGCCATCGCCGCCGTCGTGGCGCTGCTGGTGCTCGTCGCCGACCTGTTCGTGCCAGAGGCGCGCAAGCCCCTGCTCGGCTGGGCCTCCGTCGCGGGCCTGGCCGCCGCGGCGCTCATGCTCCTGCCGCTGCTGGACGCAGACCGCAGCACCTTCTGTGTGCGCGGCACGCACGCGTGCAGCTACACGGCCGACCGGTTCACCCTGGTGATCCAGCTTCTGGTCCTCGGCGGCGCACTCCTGGCCGCGCTGCTGTCGGTGACCGCCCTGAAGGACGCCGACAAGCGGCTCCCCGAGGGGGAGTACTGGTTCCTGCTGCTGTCCTCCGCGGCCGGCGCCGCCCTGCTGCCCGCCTCCCGTGACCTCGCGACCCTGATCGTCGCCCTGGAGGTCGCCTCCCTGCCCGCCTTCGCACTCGTCGGCCTCCGGTACGGCGACCGGAAGTCCTCCGAGGCGGCCCTGAAGTTCTTCCTGTCGTCGGTCACCGCGACCGCCGTCAGCCTCATGGGCATCAGCTTCGTGTACGCCTCCACGGGCACCCTCTACCTCACCCAGGTCGCCGACCGCATCCAGCACGTCGACGGACAGCTCCAGACGCTCGCCCAGACCGGCGTGGTCCTCACCCTGGTCGGCTTCGCCTTCAAGACGGCCGCCGTGCCCTTCCACTTCTGGGTCCCGGACACCTATGTGGGGGCGCCCCTGCCGATCGCCGCCTTCCTCTCGGTCGTCGGCAAGGCGGTCGGCTTCTCCGGCCTGATCCTCGTCACCGTCGTCGCCTTCCCGTCGTACGCCGACGTCTGGGGTCCCGCGCTCGCGGCCCTGGCCGCCCTCACCATGACCGTCGGCAACGTCGGCGCCCTGCGCCAGCAGGCCACGCGCGCGTACAGCGCGGTACGGCTGCTGGCCTGGTCGTCGGTGGGCCAGGCCGGCTACCTCCTCGTGCCGATCGCCGCGGCCGCCTACTCCGACGACGCCGAGCACTCCGTCGGCTCCACGGTCGCCTATGCGCTCATGTACACGGCGGTGAACCTCGGAGCCTTCGCCGTCGCCGCACTGGTGGGCCGCACCAGGACCGCGAACCGCATCACCGACTACCGCGGCCTCTACGCGACGAACCCGCTCGCCGCCCTGCTGATGGCGTTCTTCCTGCTCTGCCTGGCCGGACTGCCCCCGGGCATCATCGGCCTCTTCGCCAAGGTCACCGTGTTCTCCGCGGCGGTCGACGCGGGACTCGGCTGGCTGGCCGTGCTCATGGCCGCCAACGTCGTGATCGCCCTCTTCTACTACCTCCAGTGGACGGCACTGCTGTTCCGCGCCCCCGAGGGCGAACCCGTCAAGCACCGGCTCCCGGCGCCCGTCACCGCGGCCATCACCCTCACCGGCGTCCTCGCCGTCGCCCTCTCCGGAGCACCCCAGCTGATCCTGCGCTTCGCCGACACGACCCTCTTCTGAGATCTTGGCGGGCCTTCCGGCCGCCCGCGTCCGCCGTCACCCGGTCGGCCGACGCGCGGCGCCGTGCGCACAAGGGAACTAGTGGCCCCCGCCTGGCGTTGACCAGTGCGGGAGGGTCCACTGGACGTGAAACGACGGTACCGGTGGTACCTGAGACAGCAAGCAAGCTCCGTAAGCAAAGGGTTCCCCTGCTGCACCACTTGGAGGGCGTACCGTGCACCGCCGGCACAACGGGCTCAGGACCGCGGTCCTCCTCGGAGGGCTGTCCGCCCTCATCATCGTCATCGGCAGTTTCTTCGGCCGCATGGGGCTCGTCGTCGCGGTTGTGATCGCACTGGGCACGAACGCGTACGCGTACTGGAACAGCGACAAGCTGGCGCTGCGCGCGATGCGTGCCCGTCCGGTCAGCGAGTTCGAGGCCCCCGCTCTCTACCGCATGGTCCGCGATCTCTCGACCCAGGCCCGCCAGCCCATGCCGCGCCTGTACATCTCGCCGACGGAGGCACCCAACGCCTTCGCGACCGGCCGCAACCCGCGCAACGCCGCCGTGTGCTGCACGGAAGGCATCCTGCGCATCCTGGACGAGCGCGAGCTGCGCGGTGTCATCGGCCACGAGCTGAGTCACGTCTACAACCGCGACATCCTCATCTCCTCGGTCGCCGGCGCCCTCGCCTCCGTGATCATGTTCCTGGTCAACTTCGCGTGGCTGATCCCCATCGGCCGTTCGGACGACGACGACGGTCCGGGCATCCTCGGGATACTGATGATCATGATCCTGGGCCCGCTGGCGGCCGGGCTCATCCAGATGGCCATCAGCCGCTCCAGGGAGTACGAGGCCGACGCGTCCGGCGCCCAGCTGACCGGTGACCCGCTCGCCCTCGCCGGCGCGCTGCGCAAGCTCGAAGCGGGTACCAAGCAACTGCCGCTGCCGCCCGAGCCGCGCATCGAAACCGCCAGCCATATGATGATCGCGAATCCCTTCCGTCCGGGGCAGGGACTCTCCAAGATGTTCTCGACACACCCGCCGATGGCAGAGCGCATCGCCCGGCTCGAGAAGATGGCAGGTCGTCAGCAGTGAAAACCATCCTGAACGTCATTTGGCTCGTCCTGAGCGGCTTCTGGCTGTTCCTCGGATACCTGGCCGCGGGCCTCCTGCTCTGCATCACGATCATCGGGATCCCGTTCGGTATCGCCGCCTTCCGTATCGGTGTCTACGCGCTGTGGCCCTTCGGGTACACCACGGTCGAGCGCCGCGACGCCGGCACGCCCTCCTGCATCGGCAACGTCCTGTGGCTGATCCTGGCGGGCTGGTGGCTGGCGCTCACGCACATCGCGACCGGCATCGCCCTGTGCCTCACGATCATCGGCATCCCGTTCGGCATCGCCAACTTCAAGCTGATCCCGGTCTCGCTGCTGCCGCTCGGCCGGGAGATCGTGCGGACCGACGAGCCGTTCGCGGCTCGCTGACCCACGAGCCCTTCGCTCCGCAGTTCGGCGGTGGTCCGCGGCCCGGCTGTGGTCCACGCGGCCGGTTGTGCCCAGCCAGGCGGTGTTCCGGGCCGTCGGTTTTCCACAGCCCGGCGGTTGTCCACAGGCCGGCCCGGTTGTCAGCGGCGCCTTGCATCATGAACCCATGAGCGAGAACGAGCGGTTGCTGGCACGGGTGGCGGGCAAGGCGCGCAACACCCGTCCGTGGGGCTGGCCTTCACTGCCCGGTCCGGCCGACGCGCCGACCCTGGTTCGTGCCGAGGCCGCCCTCGGCTTCGCCCTGCCTTCTCTGCTCGCCGACCTCTATCTGCGCATAGGCGACGGCGGGTTCGGCCCGGAGTACGGCCTGTTGTTCCTGCTCGACAGCCCGCCCGCCGGCGAACCCGCCGCTGTCGCGCAGTACCTCGCCAACCGCGCGAGCGGCCGCAAGGACCCCGGCCGGCCCTGGCCCGAGGGTGTCCTGCCGATATCCCACTGGGGCTGCGCGATGTACGCGTGCGTGGCTGCCGCGCCCCGGAGGCCCCCGTCCTGACTCACGGTAGCCGGGGGGAGGAGGGAACTCCGGCGCGCGTACCCGACAGGGCCCCCTGATCACTGCAACCGGAGCGCGCGGTCCGGACGTCCTGTTCATCGAAAGGGCAGGCACGAGCGCGCGAAGCACAGCGGATCTTGACCGAATGCACACTGTCCGGAAAGTGCATGCACAGCGCGGAAGGGCAGGTTGAGAGCATGACCATCATCAGCTGGATCATTCTGGGGCTCCTGGCCGGGGCGATCGCCAAGTTCCTGCTGCCGGGCAGGGACCCGGGCGGCTTCATCGGGACGACTCTCATAGGCATCGCCGGTGCGTTCATCGGCGGCTGGATCTCGTCGCGCTGGCTGGACCACCCGATCACCAAGAACTTTTACGACGGAGCGACCTGGGCCGCGGCGATCGGCGGTTCGCTGGTGCTGCTGATCGTCTACCGCATCCTGTTCGGCAACTCGCGCAACTGAGCGCATCCCCGACTGCGGCCAGCAGCAAAGGGGGGTGGGCGTCGACGGGCGTCCACCCCCTGCCGTTTGCAGGCCCGCGCCGGCCGCAGGCCCACGTCCGCCGCAGGCCCGCGCTGCCGGGTCCTGACCGACGGCCACCTCGATTGTGCATATTCCCCGACGGAACGGTGGGGCATGTGCTTTTTGACGGATGCGGGAGTCACACGGGTCCTCGTGTGGAAGCATTTCGTCAACGGGGAGGTGGGTCCGCGGGCCGGTTCCTGCACAGGGCGGTGCCGCGGGCACAGGTATGCAGGCAGAAGACTCCGCACGGCACGACCCATCACTCATGGCATCGAGCAGGTCGGCACTGTCACCGCTGCTGTTCACCGACGGTGTCCTCGACCCCGGGGCGTGCGGGGACCGGCGCGTCCATGACGTCCTGAGAGCCGCGTCCGAGCGGGCGTCCGAGCGGCTGCGGCCCGGCGACGTGCTGTTCGCCGTGCTGGCCGGACGGGACCCGGCGGTGCTGCCCGCGCTGGAGGCAGCGCTCGCCGAGGGGGCCGCACCGCAGCACCTCATGGCCGCCATCGATGTCTACGACCCGCCCGGCACCGCCTACGGGTTCGACGGTTCGCCCGGTCGTATCGCGCCGGAGCTGATGGCCGCCTTCGCCGACTTCGCCGCGGAGTACGGCAGCCATGCCGACGGGACGGCCCCCGCGTCCGCGTCGATGGTCAGGTCCGCCCCCGCGCCCACGTCGACGGTCAGTCCCGCGCCCACGCCCGCGTCCGCGTCCGCCCCCGCGCCCACGCCCGCGTCCGCGTCCGCCCCCGCGCCCACGCCCGCGTCCGCGTCCGCCCCCGCGCCCACGTCCACGGTCAGTCCCGCGTCCGCCTCCACGGTCAGTCCCGCGCCCACGTCCACGGTCCGGTCCGCCCCCGCCCTCGCGCCAGCGCCCGCGCCCACGCCCGCCTCCACGGTCAGTCCCGCCCCCGCAGCCGCGTCCCCACCAGCGCTCGCGCCAGCGCCCGCGTCCCCGCCCGGCCTCCCCGAGGTGGCCCTCGAACTGCTCCTGGCCTGTGTGCTCGACCATCCGGACGAGCAGGACCGGCAGTTCCTGGGCGAGGTGCTGGACCTGCCGCGGGCGGCCGAGGCGTTACGCCGGCGGGCGCGGGTCCGGCTGGAGCCGCTGCCCGAACTGTTCGACGAGACCTCGGGACGGCTGCGCTCGGAGGAGTTCACGGCGGACGTCTGGGCCGTCCTGGAGCAGGCCGCCGAGCGAGCCGCCGAACTGGGCTACGACCGGCTGCTGCCACCGCACTGTCTGCTCGCCCTGCTCGGCGAGACCGAGGGCCTCGCCGAGCGCCTCCTCAGGCTCCAACTGCCCCCGCAGGTCGGCCTGGTGAAGGCCACGGAGATCATCACCGCGGCCTTCCGGCTCTCCGAGCGGGGCCGCCCCGCACCACCGCGTCTGCGCCGCGACGAATGCGGCGACGCCTTCCACACCCTGCTGAGCGCGTCCCGCCGCACGGCCGCGCTCTGGGACGCCGACCGGATCGACACCCCGCACCTGCTGGCCGCGCTCCTCGACGACCCCTCGCCCCGGCTGACCGGGGTCCTGCGCGCCGACCCGCTGCGCCTCGATCCGGACCGGTTACGGGCCCACGTACGGGAGGTGCTGCAGGAGTCGCGCAGCACCACGCCGCGGGAGACGGTGTACACGCTGCCCGCGTTCCTGCCGCCCTCCGAGGACCTCACCTGGCTCGCCCGCACCGGAGGCATCACGCCGGCCTGCCACCTCGACCGGTACTTCGATCCGCTGTGCCGGGCGCTGCACCGGACCGAGAACAACCATGTGCTGGTCACCGGCCTGCCGGGCGTGGGCACCACGACGCTGCTGCGTGAGCTGGCCCGCCGGGCGGCGACGGGGGAGATCCCGTTCCTGCGGCGCAAACGGTTCCTGCGCGTGGACTGCCGGGACGTCGCGGCCGACAAGAGCGGCGAACAGCTCGCCGCCCTGGTCGCGCAGGTCTCCGGCCGCACCGATCTGGTCGTCTGCCTGGACGGCCTCGGGGGACTGCTGCGCGGCCCGCACGGGACGGACCATCTGCTCCAGCTGCGCCGCGCGCTCAAGGAACGCCGTGTCCATCTGGTCGGCGCGCTGTCCGTGCACGACTACGACGACCTGGTCGCCGCCGACCACGCGCTCCAGGAGCTCACCACCCGGATCGAGATGACGGAACCGGACCGGGAGACGGCCTGCGACATGGCACGCCTGGCGGCGGACGGGCTGACGGAGGAGTTCGGCATCCCGGCCGAGGACCATGCGGTGGGCAGGGCGGTGCTGCTGGCGGGCGAGTTCATTCCGCACCAGAGGCTGCCGCTGTCCGCGGTCCGCGTGCTGGCCCGCGCCTACGAGGACCTGCACTACGCCCGGACCCAGCAGGGGGACGAGCGGGCGGCGGTGACCCGGGCCGAGGTCGTCGACGCGGTCGCGGAGCTGTCCCGGGTGCCGCGCGGCCAGATCGCCGGCACGGGCGAGGACGGCATCGACTACGAGGCGGCGCTCACCGCCCGAGTGGTCGGCCAGGAAAGGGCGGTACGGACCGTCGCCGGTGAACTGCGGCGCATCAAGGCGGGCCTGGCGGACACCTCGGGGCCGGCGTCCGTGCTGCTGTTCGCCGGGCTGACCGGGGTCGGCAAGACCGAGCTGGCCAAGGCCGTCGCCGACCTCTACTCGGCATCCAAGCGGCTGCAGACGTACACCATGGGGAACTTCACCGAGCCGCACAGCGTGGCCAGCATCCTCGGCTCGCCGCCCGGCTACGCGGGCTTCGACCGCGGCGGCCGGCTGATCGGGGAGCTCAACGCCGATCCGTACTGCGTGGTCCTGCTCGACGAGGCGGAGAAGGCCCACCCCGAGGTGCTGCGGCCCTTCCTCAACCTCTTCGACGAGGGCTGGATCACCGACCAGCGCGGGGAGAAGGCGCACGGCGACCGGGCGATCTTCATCCTCACCACCAACGCCGGGCAGGAGGTCATCTCCCGGATGGGCCCGGACAGCGCCGACGAGGACATCTCCAGGGCCGTGCGCGAGCGCCTCGCCGCGGTGCGCCACCGGCAGGGGGACCCGGTCTTCACACCGGAGTTCCTGGCCCGTATCCGCGAGATCGTCGTCTTCCGCCAGCTCGACCGGGCGGCCATGCACGGCATCGGGCGCAAGATCCTCGACCAGTGGCAGGAACGCTGGCGCGAGCGGCGGGAGAAGGAACTGGTCGTCTCGGCGGAGCTGCTGGACCGGGCGGCGGAGCTGGGCCACCGCCTCGACCGCGAGGCCCGTGGCCGGGAGGGCGGGCGCGTGATGCGGCGGATCCTCAAGGACTGGGTGGACAACCCGGCCCTCGCGGCGGCGGAGGCGCATCCGGAGGAGTACCGCGCCTGCGGCCGGGTCGTGGTCGGCCTGTCCCGGACCGGCCCGGCGGCCCCGGCCTCCGGTGCGGGTACGCCGGGCACCGAGGTTCGATTCCTGCCCCCGGAACCACGGGCGGACGCCGAAGTGTCGTATCAGGAAGGGGAGTTGACCGAGCCCGGACCGGAGAGGAGTGCGTGAGGCGTGATCCCGACCGATGAGTCCGGCATGCGGGGCCTGACCGGCAGGACGGTCGACGGCCGCTACGTACTGCGCGACTGGCTGGGCGGGGGCGGCTTCGGCGCGGTCTACCGCAGCGAGCAGTACATCCTCGGCAACCCGGTGCGCCAGGTGGCGTGCAAACTGTCCCGGCGCACGGGCATCACGGAGGCCACGGCCGCTGACCTCTTCGCCGACGTGCTGCTGCTCGCCGAGGCGATGGGCACGATGGCCGACACCGAGGCCCGCCGCCATCTGGTGCACGTCTACGACGGCGGGCTGGCCCGGGACCTGGGCGGCCGGGCCTTCCTGGTCATGGAGTACGTGCAGGGGAGCACCCTCGCCGCCGAGTTCGCCCGGCTCCAGCGGGTGCCCGCGCGCCTCATGGTGAAGTGGGCCCGGCAGATCTGCCTGGCGCTGCGCGGGCTGCACGGCCTGGTCCCGCCCCTGCTGCACCGCGACCTCAAACCGGACAACGTCCTGCTGGGCACGGACCGTTCGGTCCGGCTGATCGACTTCGGGCTCGCCGCCCGCATGCTGGACGGCGGCCTGGTCCCCGGCACCGCCGGGACCATCCAGTACATGGCGCCGGAGACCGCCGCCGGGGCGAGCGTGCCCGCTTCCGACCTCTACTCGCTGGGCCTGCTGATGTACGAGGGCCTCACCGGCCGGCACGCCTACGACCACCTCGTCCCGCCGCTGTCACTGCCCCGGCGGGCCCACGGGGAGTGGCTCCAGGAGCAGAAGCTCAAGGCCTCGCCCGTCCCGCCGTCCGCGCTCAACAACTCGGTCTCTCCGGAACTCGACGCCGTGGTCCTGCGCTGCCTGGAGGTGCGGCCCGGCCACCGCTTCCGGGGCGCGGCCGAGGTGATGGCCGCCCTGGAGGCGCTGCCGGGGACCGGGCAGGCCGCGGCCTCCGCACGGCGGGCGCCGGCACCCGGGACCCGCGAGCTCGCCGAGGCACGGCGGGCGCGTAGGGAGGGCAGTGCGGCCCAGGCCGTCTCCCTGCTGCAGCCGCTGGCCGAGGACGGCCGCACGGAGCGCGACCTCCTGCCGTCCGTGCTGGCCGAGCTGGCGGAGGCGCTGGAGCAGCAGGGGACGTACGACGCCGCCGCGGCGCACTGGGCGAAGGCGCACGACCTCGTGCGGGCCGGTGCCCGGATGGCGGACGGAACGGCCCGCGCCGACCTGGCCCGCCGCGCGGAGCGGGCGTTCCGGCAGGCGGGCAACCGCTTCCAGGCCGACCACTTCGCCCGGCTGTCCGGCGGCGAGCAGGGCCGGAGGTGAGGGATGCAGCCGCAGCGTTCGGTCCGCAACAACCTCACCTTCCTCGGCCGGCTGGAGAACGCCTGGGCGGCCGGCCTCGCCGACAGCGATCCGGCCCAGGGCCTGGCCCGGCTGCGGGAGCTGCTGCCGCGCTTCGAGGAGCGGCCGGAGCAGACGGCCGGGCTGTGGCTCTCGTTCCAGGAGTCGTTGCTGACCGGCCCGTTCCTGCCGCTGCTGGAGGAGGCCGACCTCGACCGGCTGCGCGACCTCGGCGAGCGCATGGCCGGCACCGCCCAGACCGGCCTCCAGCAGTCCTGGTTCCCGCTGGCCGGAGCACTGGCGGCCCGCGGCCGCCCCGGTGACCGGCCGTGGGCCGAGGACCTGCTGACACGGCTGTACCGTTCCGGGCGCGCCTTCGAGGAGGCCCGCGTCGGCGCCGCGGCCACGCTCGCCCGCTGGGGCGCGGACGGCGACGCGTCCCTCGGTGTGTACGCCGACCTGCTGGCCCGCCACGCACGGCCGCCGCGGGAGGTGGCCGACCACGTCGCGGGGCTGCTCGCGGCGGGTTTCGCCGACCCGGCGCCACGCATCGCGCGCGCGGAGGCACTGGCCCGGCAGCTCGCGGCCACCCGCCCCCTGCCCGGCGTGGAGCGGACGCTCGGCTACGGCGAACTGCTCCTGCACGACCGGCCGGCCGAGGCCGCCGAGCGCTTCGAGACGGCGCTGCGGGCCGACCCGGACGACGCGTCGGCGCTGCACGGGCTGCTGGCCGCGCGGCTGCACTGCGGCGACTTCGCCCGGGCGGCCGGCGCGGCGGCGGGCCGGGGCCATCTGCTCACCCCGCGCGCGGCCCGACTGCTCGACCTGTGCCGGATGCTGGCCTGGCTGGAGGAGGTGCCCGGCGCGGGCGCCGACCAGGTGCCGCCCCCGCTGACGGCCGGACTGCTCGCGGCGACGGAACCCGGCCCCGACACCGGTCCCTGGCAGCCGTACGCGCTCGGGCGGGCGTATCTGCTGGAGGGCGACCATGTGCGCGCCCGGCAGCACCTGCTCCCGCTCGCCGAGCAGCTGCCCGGACGGGCCGACATCGCCTACCACGCGGCCTGGGCGCTCCTGCTCGGCGGCGAGGCGGACGCGGCCGCCGAGCGCTGCCTGGACTGGCTTGGCCGGCCCGGCGGCTGGGCTCTGGTCTGCCTGCTGCTGGACGCCGACCCCGACCTGGCGCCGGCCGGGGACCGTTCCGCCGGGTTCGCCGCCGGAGCCGGCGGGCTCGCCCCGCTCGCGCAGGCGCGGCTGCGCTTGACCGCCGGGTGGCGGCCGCCGGTCCTGCCCGAGTGGGACGGGCTGGACACGCGGGGCGCCGGACTGCCGTATCTGCTGGAGGCGTTGCGCACCATGCTCGGCGTCGAGATCGCGCGCGGACGCCCGGAGGCCGCCCAGCGGCTCACCTGGCTGCCGCTGTTCAGGCGGCTCCCGCACGCCGAACGGCTGCTGTGGCACGGGGTGCTGGCCCTGCCCGGGGACCCGGAGCGGGCCCGGGAGCTGCTCCACACCGCGCGTGACCGGGGCCGCGACCGGGCCGGAGTGCTCCTGGCGGTGCTGGAGCTGAAGGCCGGCCGCACCGCGGACGTGACGGCGCTCCTGCACGGCGTACGAGGGCGCAAGGCGGAGCTGCTGCGGGCGCAGGCGGAGGTCTGCGCGGGCAGGACCGGTGCCGCCGAGGAGCGCCTGACCGGTCTGGTGCGGCGCGGTTTGCCCCGGGCCCGGCACGCGGCCGGGGAACTGGGGCTGCGGCAGGCGGCCGTGCACTGGGCGGCGGGCCGCGCCGACGAGGCCGTGCGGTACGCGGAACAGGCGGCGGCCCGGCTCACCGACGCGGCGGTCACCGGCCCCGACGCCCTGCCGCCGGTGCCCGACGAGGCCCGCGCGCTGTCCCGGGCCGCCCGGCTGCTGGCCGAGCGGGCCGCCCGGCCCGGTACCGGCCCCTCGCCCTGGCGGGCCGTACGGCACCGGGCGCGCACCGGCCGGTTCCTCGGGTTCGCCCAGCTGCTGGCCGAGCCCCAGCACGCCGAACCGGTGCTGGTGGAAGCGCTGACGGACTGGACCGGCCGCGACCAGGCCGGACCGCTGGCCGTAGCCCTGGCCCACAGCCGAGCCCTGGCCACCGACCCGTCGACCCGGTCCGAACTGGACGCCGCGCTGGCCCACTTGGCCGAGCGGCACCCCGTCCCCGAGGTCCGCCGCGCGGCCCTCACCACGGCCCGCCTCGCCGCGCTGTCCGCGGGTGCGGAGCCGGACGCCGCGGACCAGGGCGGAGTCGATCCGGTCCTGGCCCTGGAGGCGGCCCTGCCCGCACTCGCGACCGGCGGGCACGACGCGGCCGTACGCCTGCTGCGGGCGGCCGCGGCGGAACACGCGGGCGAACCGCCGACACGGAACGGCCGGTCGACACGGGCCCCGCGGGTACGGCAGGAAGCACGGACGGGTGGCGACGGGCCGGCGGGGTCTGGGGCGGGATCGGCAGGGGCTGGTGCTGGGGCGGCGGGGTCTGGTGCGGGACCGGTGGGGTCTGGTGGCGGGTCGTCGGGGTCTGCGGTGGGGTCGTCGGGGTCGTCGGGGTCGTCTGGTGCGGGGTCTGCGGGTTCTGCGGGGTCCGGGGCGGTATCGGCGGAGTCCGGTGCGGGACCGGTGGGTTCTGGTGCCGGGGCGGCGGAGTCCGCGGTGGGATCGGCGGGGTCTGGTGGCGGGTCGTCGGGGTCTGCGGGGGGGTCGTCGGGGTCCGGTGTGGGACCGGCGGGGTCCGGTGGCGGGTCGTCGGGGTCCGCGGTGGGGTCGTCGGGGTCCGGTGCGGGGTTGGCGGGGTCTGGTGTGGGACCGGTGGGTTCTGGTGGCGGGTCGTCGGGGTCCAGTGCGGGGTCGTCGGGGTCCGGTGCGGGATCGGCGGGGTCTGGTGTTGGAGCGCCGGGATCTGGCGCGGGATCGGCGGGATCTGGTGCTGGGGTGCCGGGATCCGGGGCGGGATCGGCGGGGTCCGGTGTGGGGCCGCCGGGGGCCGGTGGGCGTTCGGTGGGGGCTCGTGCGGAATCCGCGCGCTCCGGCGTGGGAGCCACGGGGTGGGACATACGGTCCGGCGTGTCGGCAAGCCTTGACGTTCCCGACGCCGAGGCCACGTCAACGCCCCTCGCCGGGCAGGTCGTCCCGCCCCGCGCGCCGGACGACGGCACCGGCCCCGAGGAGGCACGGGCCCGGCGGGTCGCCGGCTTCCTCGCCGGGGCGCTGGACGGCCTCCCGCCCGACGGGGAGCCGCCCGCCGACGGCGTGCCGGGACTTGCGGCGCCGCTTCTCGTCGCCCGGGCCGCCGGACTCGTACGCACCGACGCCCCCCGGGCCGCCGACCTGCTCACCCGCGCCCTGGCCGAGCACGACGTGGCCGGTCTCGTGGACCTGGACCGTGCCCTGCCCGCCCTGTGCGCGCGGGTGGCGCGGGGCAAGCGGCGCGGCGACGCGACCGAGGCACTCAAGGCCGCCGTACGGCGGCAGGCGGCCGACGCGGCGGACGCCGACGGCACCGCCCTGCTGACCCTGGTGCGGTGCGCCGCGGTCGTCGGCGACCACGACACCGCCGAGGACCTGTGGAGGCGGGCGCTGCTCCAGGCGCCCGAGGCACGCGAGGAGTACGGCGCCTACCTCTGCCACCGCGCGGTGGCCGCGTACGCGGACAAGGACCGGACCGGCGCCCTCGCACTGCTGCGCAAGGCTGCAGGGCTGCTGCCCGCCGACCATCCCGTGCACGCCGAGACGGCCGCCCTGGAGCGGGACGACCGCGTCGACGCCCTCCTCGCGGTCCTGCTGCCCGACATCGTCGCGGGCCTGGAACGACGGGGCCGCTACCGCCTGATCGAGGACCTCGTGGCCGGCCGCCCGGCGCTGTGGAGGGTCCTGGAGGAGGACGACGAGCCCGGCACCGTACGCGAGTTGGACCGCTGCCTGAGCACCCACGGCCCGGACGTACCGCTGGCGCACACCTTCGCCGCGGTCTACCGGGAGGCCGCCCTCGGCACCGTCGCCCGCACCGGGACCGCAGGGCCCGAACTGGTCTCGGCGACCGCCCTGTGGACCCTGCTGCTGGCCCACCCCGGCTTCTGGCGGGAGACCGGCACGCCCGACGCGGACAGCGCCGGGCTGCGCAGGGAACTGGCCGACGAACTCCTGGAGTTGCACCGCGCCCACGGCGCACGCTGCCTGGACCGGCAGGAGGAGACGGCCGCCCGGATGCATCTGCGCTGCCTGGAAGCCGTACGGGACGGTCCCGCCGCCACCCGCGGGCTGCTCGCCGACGGACCGCTCGGCTTTGTCGCGCCGGACGACGTGGACGAGGAGCTGTTCGCCGGGATCGCCGCCCGGGCCGGCGTCCTGCTGGACGAATGGGCCACCGAACTGGTGCGCACCGCGACCCGGCGCGTCGACGACCCCGCGGCGCTGAAGCGGCTCCCGCGCGGCATCGACGGCGACTACGAGGCCGGCATCGAGATGCTGAACACCGCCGTCCGGCAGGGCTTCGCGCCGACCTCCGTGCTGTGCACCGTGCTGGAGTGGCACAACAGATGGCAGACCCGCCTGTACGAGCTCGACGAGCGGGACCGGATGCGGGAGGTGGCACGGAAGGCCGCCCGTACGGCCGATCTGCTGGCCGAGCGGTCCACCGAGGGGCGCCCGTACGCGCGCGAGAACCAGGCGCTCGGCATGCACTTCGTCGACCGCGGGCTGCTGGAGCGGTCGACGCAGGACAGCGTCCGGCTCCTGGAGCGCGCCAAGGCGTGGGACCCCGCCAACCCCAGCGTCGACAAACTGCTCGAACAGGCCCGCAGGGAGGCCCTGTTCGGCACGGCGCTCGACCACATCCGGGCCAAGCGCTACGAACGCGCCCTGGCCGAGCTCGACCGCATCCCGCGCAACGCGTCCACCCAGGAACTCCTCGACACCATGCGGGCCACCACCCTGATCAACCAGGGCTACGTCGACCTGCGGCAGAACCGCTTCGGCGAGGCCGAGGCCCGTATCCACGACGCCCAGGGCGTCGCCGGCGCCATGAGTGCGGAGGACGGCAGGCTGCGCCAGGACGCCGGGCAGGCCCTGAAGGATGTCGCGAGGGCGCGCAACGCGCAGGGCGTCGGCCTCGTCGAGCAGGCGATGGACCGCATCGGGAAACTCCCCGGAACCGGCTTCAGGCCGACCCTCCGCGACGAGACGGCCAACATCCGCACCGCGATGCACCACTTCCGCGAGGCCCTGCGCATCGACCCCGATCTGCAGGCGGCCCGGGACAACCTGGCCGCCGCCGAGGACATCATCAGGAGGCTCGGCCACTATGGCGACTACTGAACTCCCGCCCCGCGAGGAGGACTCGTACACATCCGTCGGCCGCGGGACGCGGCCATGACGGCGGCGTCGCGCAGACCCAACCCCTTCCACGTGCTGGCGCTGCCGGTCGACGCCGACCGGCAGGCCATCGTCGAGCGTGGCGAGGACGGCCTCAAGACCGCTCCGGAGGCGGAGCGCGAGCTGTACGACTGGGCGATGCGCGAGCTCATCGGCAACGAGCGCACCCGGCAGCGCCACGCGCTCACCGAACCGCCGGGCACGGACTACCGGGGGCGGCGCTGGGACAAGTTCGCCCGCCGGCACCGTCCCGCTCCGGCCGGCCCGCAGGCGCGGCCGCTCGGTCCGGAGGACTTCGACGTCACCGAGGCCGTCCGCAGAGTCCTGCGGGAACTGCTTCAGCCCCTTCCGGACGGCACCCACGCCGTCCTGGAGGACCGGTCGCCGGCGGCCGGCGACCCGGAACCCGACCTGGAGGTGGGCGATGTCCTCTTCGGCTGACCCGACACCCACCGACGCGGCCGTCACCGACGCGGTGACCACGTACTCGGCCGCCACCGACTCGGCCACCACCGACGAGGTGACCACGGAGTCGACTTCGGCCGGTCCGCCGTCGTCCGCTCCGCCCTCGCCTGATGCGACTTCGGCCGATCCGGCCCCGGCCGCCCCCGAACCCGGCGGACGGCCGGACTGCGTACCGGTGGAGGCGTCCCGGCCCACCGGTCCGCCGGGCTGGGAGGCCTTCGCCGAACGCCCGGTGCCCGACGGCCTCGGCCAGGCCGTCCACCTCGGGCACGAACTGGCCGGAGTGCTCCAACGCTCCCGCGACGATCTGGCCAAGGACCGCGGCCGGGCCGCGCAGGAGTCGGCCGACGTCCTCGGCTCGCTCTACGAACTGGCTGCCCTGGCGGGTCAGTTGGAGTTGCAGCTGGCCCGGGCCGAGACGCCGCTGGTGGAGGGCGGCAACAAGCGCCTGCACGACCTGCTGCGCGTTCTCAAGAACCAGATGCTCGAAGAGCTGCGGCAGCGCGGCATCGAGGTGCGCGACCCGCTGGGCCGCGGCCACGACGAGGTGGCGGAGTGGGCGGACGTCGTCCACTGGCGCAGCGGCCCCCAGTTCACCGCCGAGGTGGTCGCGCAGACCATCGAGCCGGCGGTCTTCCACCACGGCCGCGACGACCACGACGCGGCGGGCGACGACGACAAGGTCGTGCGGCGGGCCCGGGTGGTCATGGGCTGCCCCGAACCGGAAGCCCCGTAGGAAGAACCCCGGGAACCCCGGGAACCCCGGGAACCCCGGGAACCCCGGGAACCCCGGGAACACAATGCGACGAAACGGACACGAGGGTATGACGCAGCAGATCGTCAGCAAGGCCGTCGGGATCGACCTGGGCACCACCAACAGCGCGGTCGCGGTCATGAACCCCGCCGACAGCGAGATCGTCCTGCACCGTGACCCGGTCACCAAGTCCGCCACCACGCCCAGTTGCGTCTGGCGCGCCCCGAACGGCGGTGAACTCGTCGTAGGGCGTAAGGCGTTCGCCAGGAAGGGCAGCACCCCCGAACCGGTCACCTCGGTGAAACGCCTGATGGGCACCCGCCAGACGGCCCGGCTCGGCAGCGAGGAACTCACCCCGCCGCAGGTCTCCGCCGCGATCCTGCGCGAGATGAAGCAGCAGATCGAGGCCGACGTCGCCGCCTTCGACACACCCACCGCCCGCTGGATCGTCGACCGCGCCGTGGTGACCGTACCGGCGTACTTCGACCAGCCGCAGATCGACGCCACCCGGGAGGCCGCCGAGCAGGCCGGCCTGGAGGTGCTCGGCCTGCTGCACGAGCCGACCGCCGCCGCCAGCCACTACTGCTGGCGCACCGCCACCCAGAACGGCACCTTCCTCGTCTACGACCTCGGCGGCGGCACCTTCGACGTCAGCGTGCTGCGCTGCACCGCGGGCACCTTCGAGGTACTCGGCATCAGCGGCAACAACCGGCTCGGCGGCGACGACATCGACACGGCCCTGGCCCGCCACCTCCAGGAGATGCTGCGGCGCGACGGCTACGCCCTCGACCTCGACCCGGAGCGGGACCCCGAGGACGCGCTGCGTTTCAGCCAGCTGAAGATGCTCGCCGAGAGCGCCAAGAAGGCACTGACCGACCGCACCGAGTTCGTGCTGCGGGACGCGGGCCGGCTCATCGACCAGCAGGGCGACCCCGTCGTCGTCGAGGCCCTTCTGGAGCGCGCCGAACTCGACGCGGTCGCCGGCCCCCTCATCGAGCGCACCTTCACCTACTGCGACGAGGCGATCGGCCGCGCCGAGGAGCGCGCCGGCATCACCCTCGCCGACGTCGACCACATCATCCTGGCCGGCGGCTCCACCCATATGCCGCTGGTGCGCGAGATGGTGGCCCGCGAGCTGTGCGGACCGGCCGCCGACGACTCACCGCGGCAGGTCCGCGCCGCCTGCGCGGAACCGGTGTACGAGCAGGTCGACACCGTCGTCGCGCTGGGCGCGGCGGTCCGCGCGGCGGCCGTCGGCGGCCTCGCCGTCTACGACGAGCAGCGCACCGTACGGGTCTCCTTCCACGGCAGCGCCGCCACCGGCCGCGCCGAGACCTCCGTAGGAGGCACCGTGCAGCCGCTCGTGGAGGGCCTGGACCTCACCGACGGACAGGTCCGGCTGACCACCCCGGGCTTCGAGGACGAGACCGACCTCCTCCCGGACGGCACCTTCGCCTTCCAGGACGTCCCCGTGCAGCCGGACGCCGAGACCGAACTCGCCTTCGAGGTGTACGACGCCTACGGCGACCTGCGCGCCGTCGCCGGCCGCCCGATGGCGCACAGCTCGGGCGAGCAGCGGCCCACCGGCGGCACGGGCGGCGCCGCGCTCAACGCGAAGACCGTGAAGCTCGAGGTCGCGCTGGGGGACGGCAGCACGGACCGGCTGGAGCTGGTGCCGGCGATGCAGCAGCTGCCGTACGAACGCGACTTCGACTTCGTCCACCCCGGCAAGGAGCGGGTCGAACTGCGGCTGTTCCAGCAGAGCACACCGATCCAGGTGATCACCGTGGAGGTGCCCTCGTCCACACCGCGCGGCACCGCGATCCGGCTGAACGTGGCGATGCACGAGAACGCGGCGATCACCGTGCGCGGCACCGTCGGCGAGGTCCACTTCGACGTGCCGGTGGAGCTGCCCGACGAGCGCCCGATGCCCGAGCAGGCGGAGATCGACGCGCTGTACCGGGGCTTCGAGGAGAACGCCGGCTACCTCCCGGCCGGGCCGCAGACCATCGCCCGTACCAAGTGGACCATGGTGCGCAAGGCCTTCGAGGAGGCACGCGGCAGCGGTGACGTGTCCTCCGCCGTGCACGAGTTCCAGGAACTCCAGCAGCTCGCGGACTCCGTGACGACCCAGCACTCGCGCGGTCTCGAACCGCCCAAGCAGGACTTCGACGACCTGGTCGAGGCCTGCCAGAGCCTGCACGCCCACCTCGTCCAGAACGGCGTGCCGCAGGGCAAGACCTTCGACGCGCCCGAGATGTCCCGGACCATCGAGGACCAGCGGCAGCGCGGTGAGCGGGCCTGGGCCAACAGCGACCAGCGGGCGTACGGCGAGGTCATTCAGCAGCTGCACCGGATGTACCGGTACCTGGAGCAGATGATGCGGACCGAGTCGGCCCCGGAGCTCACCCCCGCGGTGCGCGCGGAGGAGCTGGTGCGGGCCGGCATGCAGGGCAGCCAGGAGCTGCTGCGGGTGGCCGCCGGTACCGGCAGGACGGCGGAGCAGCGGGAGCTGGAGGAGATCCGCTACCGGCTGGAGCAGCTGGCTCCGTCGCTGGCCACCGATCCCGAGCGGGTGATGCAGGAGGCGGGGAAGCTGATGGCGCGGCTGCGTCACCTCGCGCGCCTGCTCGTCGGCGAAGGCGGTGCGAACGACATCGTCATCCCGATCGTCGTCGGCGACTCGTACTCGGGCGGGGGGCTGCGGTGACGGTGGTCTGCCCCATCGCCCGCTGCCGTGCCGAGAACGACCCCACGGCCGGCAGCTGCCGCCGCTGCGGCACCCCGCTCCAGGCGTACGTCCGGCTGTCGGCCCACGCGGCGCGGCTGTTCAACGAGGGCCTGGCCGCCGCCCGCGCCGGTGACCACGCCACCGCCCGCGACCGCTTCGCCGCGATCGTCCACTGGTACCCCGACGACATGGAGGCCCACAACGCCCTGGCGCTGGCCTGCTACCACCTCGGCTCCCGCACCGAGGCCCACCACCACTGGCACCTGGCGCTGACGCGCGACCCCGACGACCCGGTGGCCCGCCAGGGCGTGGCGCACCTGACGACCACGGCGAGCGAGATGACGACGGCGGCGGCCGAAACCGGACCAGCCTGAGCCCTCGGCTCTGTCCGACCCGTCCGACCCGTCGGCCTCGCCCGAGGGGACGCACACGCCGGACGCGTGGGAGCCGATGGCCGTGTCGGAGCCGCCCGAGCCCGCCGTCGCCGTCAGCCCAACGGATTCCGCAACGCCTGAATGAGCAGTTCCGGCTCGACGCCCAGCTTCTGCAGCAGGCGCCGGGCCGAGGCGTCCTCCTCGGTGAGGAGCGCGATCAGCAGCGCCTCCTCACCGACCGGGCCGTCCGCCTCCGCGAGGGTCTGCTCCAGCCGGGCCAGGGTGCGCCGGGAGAAGTCCCGGGGCCGGGCCCCGCCGAGCGGCGCCAGCGTGTGATACGCGTCCGTTTCCTCCTCGCCCTGCTCGGCCAGCGCCTCCTGCAGCACCTCGCTCCCCGTCATCGCGAAGGCCTGCAGCAGCAGGTACGTACTGATCTTCTCGCCCTTCACCGCCGCCAGCAGCCGCGCACACCGCACCGCGGTCGCCGCCGCCGGGGAGAGCCCGGCCAGGTCGAACACGTCGTCGCCCGACTGCGGCCCCCGCCGCTCCACCGCCGGCGACAGCAGCCGGTCCGGCCGGATGCCGAAGAGCTGGAGCAGCTCGGCACAGCTGCCGCCCCCGGTCTCCAGGAACGCCGTCGAGATGTCGTCCACCCCGACCGCCGAGCGCCCGGCCCGCACCACGGCCGCCTCGGCCCCCTCCAGCACCCGCTCGACCGTGTCGGACAGGACGATGCCCCCGCCGCCCTCCGGCTTCGGGCCGCCCGAGACCTTCGTGCCGTGCGTACCGCTCGTGCCGTTCGTGCCGCTCGTGCCGTTCATGCTGCTCATGTCGTACGAGCCCGTGTGGAACGACCCTGTGTCTCCGGCGCCCGGCGTATGGCTCTGAAGCTGGCGCAGCACCTCGGTCAGCAGCTGGAGCCGTTTCGCGCCGATCCGCGCCGCGGCCCGCTCCCGCACCTTCTCCGTCTCCAGCAGCGCGGTCAGCAGATCGACCGAGGTGACGATCCCGCGCACCGATCCGAACCGGCTGGTCCGCCTGAGCAGCCCGGTCGCCTCCGTGGAGTACCCCGGTCGCTCGGGCCCGGCCTTCCTCCGCCCGTCCCGGCGGACCCGCTCAGGCTCCGGCTCCGTCTCCCGTTCCGCGGACGTGGTGATCCGTACGCCCGGATCCCCGTACAGCACGAACGACGCCCACGCGCCCTCCGCCTGCTCCGCCAGCAGCGCCCGCGCCCTGCGTACGGCCGTGCCCGCCTCCATGTGGTCGCGCAACTGCCCGTAGAACGCCTCCGCGAAGCGCAGCGCCCCGGAGTCCCCGACCGCCGTACGCGTCCCGACGACCGTCTTCGCGCCCACGACCATGAAGGCCATGCAGGCGTTCATGGTCTGGGCCGCCTCCGCCTGAGCGCGTGGCGCCGAGCCGAGCGTCGGGTCCGCCGAGGCGCAGCCGTTGATGAAGACGACGGGCGGCGCGCCCCTGCGGGCCAGCGGCTGCAGCGCGTCCATCCCGATGAGCTTGCGGTCGTGCACCATCAACCCGGCGGCGTCCGGCACTCCGGAGACATGCCCCGAGTAGTGGAAGAGGTCGTAGGGCTGCTGCTCGCGCGCCAGCTCCCCGACCACCCTCGACAAGGTGGCCTCGCGGCCGGTCAGCACCGTGCAGGCCACCCCGTTCTCGCCCAGCCACGCGCTGATCCGCTCGGTCTCCTCCCGGGCCGAGGCCAGATCTCCCAGGGTGTCGCCGACGACGAGCGCCCGGCGGACCTGGTCGATGCCGCGCCCGCTGACCACCGGACGGTCGACCTTCGCCCGGCGCCCCAGGTCGTGCCGCAGCCCGAGGAAGTCGCCCTCGTCGTGCAGCAGTTCCCACGGAACCAGCGCCTCGTTGCTCTGCACCAGCAGCGGCCCGCTCGACTCGCGCAGCCGCCGCATCAGCTCGGGCTGGCCGGTCCGCGGGAAGAGGGCGTCGTAGAGCAGACTGCCGAGCCTTGCCAGGCTCTCGCGCAGCTGTGTCCCGGCCGTGGCATCGGCGTTCTTCAGCGCCTCGTCGATCTCCATGCACAGGTCCTTGACCAGGTCCTGGCTCACATCGACGGTGTGCTCCTGCTCCAGCGGACCGAGCACGGACCCGTCACCGGACTTGAGTTCGTACGAGTACTGGGTGCGCCCGGGGCGTGGCTCCGACACCCGGACCTGGAGGACCGTCATCGCTCAGTCCTGCCGGTGTCGGTCGTAGAAACGGGCGATCGCCTCGTTCATGGCCCGCTCGGGCGGGTCGACGAGTTCCAGCGTCTCGCCGTCCAGTGTCACGACCACCCGGGGCGGGGCGGCGTCCGCGCCCGACGCCGTGGGCCGGTGCGCGGCCGTCTCACGCCGCCTGGCGAGCCAGGCCCGTACCGTCTCCACGATCGCCACCACGTTCCCGGCCGCCCCGACCAACAGCGTGGTGACCTCGACGAGTTCGGCCACGCGCTGGTCCGACTCCGGAGCGGTGAGATGCGTGCGCCGGACACGGGCGGCCCCCGCGGCCGTCAGTGCCCGGCGCAGTTCGTCGAGCTGCTCCGGTGCCGGGTCGGGCCCGTACAGCGCCAGCTCGAGTGTGAGCTCCCCGTCTCTTCCCGACGCCGACGTGCCGACCGACTCTGTGGCCACAACTACCTCCCATGCCCGGCGGGCAGCGGAAACAGGTTCCTCACCAGCGTGGCACCACGATCGGCGACGGGCCATCAGGTCACGCCAATTGCCGGGATCCGCCACGGGAGTCGCCGGCGCATGAGGAGAGGGCGTGACGAGGGGACCGCCCTCGTCACGCCCTCTCCTCATCGAACGGACCGAGCCGGCCGAGCGGACCGAAGAGGCGGTCAGCCGGTCACCGGTAGTTCACGAACTGCAGCGCGAAGTCGAAGTCCTTGCCCTTCAGAAGAGCGATCACGGTCTGCAGGTCGTCCCGGCTCTTGGAGCTGACCCGCAGCTCCTCGCCCTGCACCTGCGCCTTGACGCCCTTGGGACCCTCGTCGCGGATGATCTTCGCGACCTTCTTCGCGTTCTCCTGGGAGATGCCCTCCTCGATCGACGCGAAGATCTTGTACTCCTTGCCCGAGAGCTGGGGCTCGCCCGCGTCCAGGGCCTTCAGCGAGATCCCGCGCTTGATCAGCTTGGACTGGAAGACGTCGAGAACGGCCTTGACCCGGTCCTCGGAGTTCGCCTCCAGCAGGATCTTCTCGCCAGACCACGAGATCGAGGCACCCACGCCCTTGAAGTCGTAGCGCTGCGAGATCTCCTTGGCGGTCTGGTTGAGGGCGTTGTCGACCTCCTGCCGCTCGACCTTCGAGACGATGTCGAAACTGGAGTCGGCCATGTCCTGTGGCTCCTTGTATCGGTGCGTAAACGGGGGTGCGTACGGGTCCGTATCGGCGTACGTGGGGGCGGCGCCGAGCCCGGCGTGGTCCCGGGCCGCATCCGCACAAGCCTAGCCACCCGCGGTCCGCCCGGCGCAGATCAATCGGGTGGCGAAGCACCCCTCCGCATCGGGTATTGTTTACGTCGTTGCCACGGAGCACCGCCGCAAGGCGGTTCAAACGGGCAGCGACCCCGGCGGTGTGCCCGAGCGGCCAAAGGGAGCAGACTGTAAATCTGCCGGTTCTACCTTCCCAGGTTCGAATCCTGGCGCCGCCACGCTGAGAGAGACCCCCTCCGAACTGCGGAAACGTAGAGCGGAGGGGGTCTTTTCGTATTCGAACGGCATCATTCGAACGAGGGTCGAAATGCGCGGCTTGTCTCACCTGGTCTCGGGTGAGTCCCAGGCCTGATCAGCGCGTGTCCCCCAGGCGTCCCCCGGGGGAGAGGCCAGTCCCGTCCCATTCCCGCAGGCCAGCCTCAATCTGGAGGTTCGCCCGTTCCTGGGCTTGCGCCAGAACCTTCGCGTAGACACGCAGCAGCACAGCGACGGAGTGTCCGGCCCGACGCGCTACTTCCATCGGATCGACTCCGCTGTAGAGCCAGAACGAGACCCCGGCGCACCGGAGGTCGTACGGTCGCCGGGCGAGCGGCGATGCCTCCTGCTCCGGCGTCAGTGCGTCGCCTCGGGCGCTTGCCCACACCTCGCCGTATCCCGTGTCCTGAATCACACCGCCACGGTTCGTGCGGAACAGGCGGCCGTCCGGAGCCGTGCCGTAGCGCTCGATGTGCCAACGGAGCATCGCGACGAAGTGGGGAGGGATGGGCACGACGCGCGAGTCTCGCTGTGCTCGTGCCTTGAGGTGACGGTCTTGGTGGGCCCGACCGTCGTCCGTCCAGTCGCGGCCGGCGTGGACGATCCCGCCGCGAAGGGTGAGCTTGCCCCACCCCCTCTTCGGCAAGTGGCACTGGGACGCGGTCAGCCCAACTGCTTCGGCGGGGCGCATCGACGCGTAGTACAGGCACCCGAAGAACGCCTCAAGGTGCGCACCCCGCTCACCCTGCCCGCGCACGGCTTCAAGCAGAGCCCGCACCTGGCGAGGGTTCGCGACGCTCGCCGGGTCGACCTCTTCGGTTGACTTCGGCGCCGACCACTTCACGGTGGACAGTGGGTTGACCGGAACGCTGAAGTAGCGCCGTTCGACCGCGAGCCCCAAGACGTCGCTGAGGCATGCCCTCTTGCGCCGCGCCGTGCGCGCGCCAGCGGAGGAACCGTTGAGCAGTGTCGACAGGGCGTCCAGAGCCAGACGGAGCGTGGCCGGGTCTTCGAGAGCAGCGACGGGTAGAGAGTTCTTCTCCAGCCAGCGGAGCGCGTCCGTGACGTCGCTGGGGTGCTCTTGGGACCAGCGGCTCTTGTTGTACGCCCAGCCGTACAAGGCGGTGCGGAGTGCGCGGGGTGAGGGCTGCCCGACGGTTGTCTTCACGAGTGCGGGGGTGATGGTGGCCAGGGCGTCGGCGTCGTTGCGGCGCGACTTGGCGGGGAGCTTGTCCCATCTGCGGTCGATGTAGGCGCGCGTGTGCTCGTACCAGGTCACGGAGCCGTTCAGCGCACGCAGTTCGGACGCGGGAAGACCCGTTTCCACGTCGAACTGTTCGCCCTTGCGTAGGGCGGTCATCAGTTCCGAACGGCGGCCGTCGGCTTGGGCTTTGACGGTGTAGCTCTTGGAATGCTTCTGGGGGCCCACAAGCCACCGGACGCGGTAGGGCTTCGGGCGGTCGCGGCGGGTTTCAATGCTGTAGATCCGGACGTCGTACGTGAGGGGCATGGCTCTCCGGGCAGTAAGAAGCCCGCCCCGGACGGGGCGGGCTTGAGGGGGATGTCGTCAGGCAACGCGTTCTTCGCAGCGCTCCCACCAGGCGTCGAGGTCAGTGCGGTTGACGCGGATTTGGCCGTTGGGGAGCTTGTGGATGCGGGGTGCTTGGCCGCGTGCTCGCATGCGGTAGAACGCGGCGCGGCTCATCTTGATCTCTGCGAGTACTTCGGGGAGCTTCAGCTTCTGGGGGCGGGCCATTGCACTCCTTCGGGAAGGTGCGTTCTGCGGGCGGGAGAGTTCGCGCGACATTCCTCTGAGTCGCGACTCATCGGCACTCAGCGGCTCTCAGAGGGGTCTTGAGACGCGATGAGTCGCGACTCAGGCAAATGTGGTTCGGACACGTTCAGCGTGATCCCGGTGTAGGTGACCACCTGCCGGCCGTACTCGTCGCGGGGGCGGGAGCGGCTGAGCTGGGGGACCACGGAGAGCAGGTTGCGGCCGAAGACCTGCTTGGTACCGGGGCGGACGCCGTTGTCCTCGGCCCACTCCCGCCAGACCGTCCACAGGGCGTCCACGGGCACGCTGCACGTGGGTCCGGTGGTGCACCGTTCGCGGACGAACGCGCTGGTGGGCGAGGCGGTGTCCTGCATGGTGGTGACCGCTTCGCGGCTGGATGCAGGTTCGGTGATCCGGCCGGTTTGCTGGAGGCGGGCGAGTCCATCCAGTGCCCAGTTGAGGATGCCGGGCATCTCGCCGATGAGCCGGTCGAAGAGGGTGGGGTCTTCCTTGCCCAGCCACGAGACCCGCATGTTGAGCAGCACGAACCGTTTGGCGATGACGCCGGACGAGTCGCCGAAGTGCGGCAGTTCGTTGGACAGGATCACCAGCCGGGTGGGGAGCTTGCCGGTCCACACTTCGCGGTACTTGCGGTCGATGTCGATCGTGTCTTCACCCGAGATGGTCAGCAGCCGTTCAACGACCTGGCTGTTGTCGTTGCCGGACAACCGGGCGTCGGAGATGACCGCGAGCGGCTTGCCGATCAGGGTGGACAGGCCGAAGTTCGTGCCGAGTCCGGCGAGGGTCGGTCCGGCGAGGTTCTCCTTGCCGACCAGCTCTTTTAGCACGCGGGCGATGGTGCCCTTGCCGGAACGGGACGGGCCGACCATGAGCAGGATCTTCTGTTGGTCGGTCCGTCCGGAGAGGACGTAGCCGAACCACTGCTGAAGCGCGGTGATCGCGTCGGGGTCCTCGGGCCAGATCTGCGACAGGAAGTGGTGCCATGTCGGGGCGGTCGCGGTGGGGTCGTAGGGGAAGGGGACGGAGACGAGATTGAAGAACCCGGGACTGTGCGGCAGCAGCGCGCGGTCCTGGATGCGCAGCAGCCCGTTTTCACACGCCACGATCGGGCCGTCGTCCTGCCCGCCCTCACTGTCGAGCCACATGGGTGCGTCCAGGTCGGTGGGCAGCAGGGTGATGGCTCCGAGCGCGTCGAAAAGGTTGCTGATCTTCTGTTTCGTGGGGGCCCAGGCGCGTTCCTCGGTCTCGCCGTCCTTGGCCGGGGCCTGGTAGACGACGTGTTCCAAGCGCTCGTACATGGCTTTGCGCACCTGGGCTTCGTCCAGCTCGCGCCAGCAGGTACCCGTCCAGCGCATCCACGAGCCGCGCCAGCGCCGGTACACGAGCTGCCCGCCCTCGCCCTGCCAGTCGGGCAGGAGCCGGCGGGCGACGGCCAGGGGGTTGGACGGCGGGGGAAGTTCCTCGGTCTCGGGGGCAGGGCGGTCCATCATGCGGCGTCCCTCCCTTCCTGGGGGTTGCGGAGCGGGCAGGTGTGGCGGTGGGCGGTGTGGTCGGCGATCAGGGCCAGCACTGGCTTGTGGCCGACGGCGCTGCGGTTCCAGCCGCACTCGCACCGTGAGGTCGCGGTGGGGGTGGCGCCGCGCGGGGTGTTGATGGTCAGCCATGCCACGGGGTACCGGCCGTCGCCCGTCTGCGGGTCAGAACCAAGAGCAGTGCGGACGCCCTTGTGGGCGGCGCCTTTCGGCTCGCCCACGGCCGGACGGGGCGTGGCCGGTTCGGCGGTGCGTGGATGCGTCGGGGCGGGGGTGATGCTCTTCAGAGGGGGGCGGGGCGGGGTGTTCATGCCGCATCCCGCCTGCCGGAGTTGTGGGCGATGGACCAGTTGAGGGCGCTGCGGAGGGTGGAGCGGCACTCGGACGCGGAGAGTCCGGCAGCCTCGCCCCCCTCCTGAAGAGCCTGCTCAACCACGTGCCGGGGGAGGTCGCCCCACGCGACGAAGCGCCCGAGTCCGCGCGCCGCGCGGAACAACGTCGCTTCCCGCTCGCCGACTTGGGCCATGGCCACGTTCCGGGCCTCATTGGCAAGCGCTACATCCGCATATCGGCGGGATTGCCCCGCTACGGCCATTGAGGGCGCCTGAGGCGCCCTGGGGGGCGGTTCGAGGATGCTTTGCAGCCACGCGGGCAGAGCGGCCGCTACAGAGCCGCATAGGGCTTCGTAGGCTCCGGCGGGGGTGGTGCTGCCCGGGGCGACGACGTAGCCGCCCCATGCGCGGGTGTCGACCAACTCTCCGATGGTGCGGGCGGTGTTGGTCAGCCTGACGTCGTCCGGGGCGGTGAAGTACAGGTGCTCTCCACCGCTCGCGGTCCGCACGCGGTAGGTGTCGGGGACGGCGTGCCCGGCGCGCTCGCAGAGCGCTCCAAAGGTTGCCGCGCCGCAAGGCGCGTCCGAACTGCCCTTGTCCTTGTCGGTCTTGGGCTTGTCGAGGTCGACGACGACCAGCCCGGAGGGGCCGGTGGCGATGCCGACGTTGAACGGCGCGTGCGACCAGGCGGCGCGGATGCGGTCCGGGTCGCGGGTGGCGCGCTGCTCCCACGTCAGGTGCCCGTTCGCGCATGCTCCCGTGCGGGGGCAGGCTTCGGTGCCGTGCAGGGCCGGCGGGCGCTTGAGGTGGGGGCGGATCGGGAAGACGTGCCAGCCGCGTTCGGCGGCTTCCAGGGCCGCGCGCAACAGGTGCTCGGTCATGCGGCGACCTCCAGCGGTGCGACGGCGGCGAGGTACGCGCGGCCGATGAACTCGCTGTAGGCGGGCGGGATGGCCTCGGTCAGCTCCTCGCGCACGTTCGTCCAGTCGATGCCCATCGCGGCCTGTAGCTCCGGGACGGAGGGCTTGCCCCCGCCGTTGCCGTAGGCGGCGACGTACGGGCCGTCGTAGAAGCGGCCGTGGCGGTAGCCGCGCACCCGCCCCCGATGAGCGATGTGCGCCGGCCGTGCGGTCGACCATCCGCCCAACTCGAAGTTGCGGTGACGGATGACCCCGAGTCCGAACATCTCGCCGCACAGGGTCAAGTCCTTGCGGATCTCGGCGCGGCCGTTGGGCTGCTCGATCACGTACGGCAGGCCGGTCCGGTCCAGCAGGGCGCGGGTGGGCGCCACCAGGTCGATGTGCGTGCCGCCCCATCCCTGGGACGTGTTGGTGCCCACGGTCAGTGCGCATCCGTGCTGGCACGGCGGGGACGCGTGGACGAACGCGTACTGGCTGATCTCGCCCGACTCGATCAGGTGGGCGAGGTGGGCCAACGCGTCGCCCCGGTGGTAGGGGAAGGGGTAGTTCGGCCGGTGGGCGATGTCGCAGCCGTCCACGGCGAACCCCGCGCGGTGGTAGCCGACGGCCGCGCCGCCGGCGCAGGAGAACAGGTCCAGCAGGCGCGGCCGTGGCGCGCGCACTCGCCGGATGTCGGTGGGTTGCGTCATGCTGGGAGACCTCCAACAGGTCTGTTGTGGACTGGTTGGCAAGGGCGGCCCCGGATCTTTGGCGAGATGAGGGGGGCCGCCCTTGGCGTAGCTACTCGGGGTGGTGTGCGGCGCGCCGGATGAGGCTTGCGATCGTGGCCACGGTGGGGTAGTCCCATCCGGCGAGCCAGTCGATGATCCGGCGGTCGTAGGCGCCCAACTCGACTCCTGCCGCATTCAGTTCGGCGAGCAGGTCGGCGCGCTGCACCTTGTGGCCCACGAACCCGCGCGGGGCGGTCTCAATGGGGCCGTCCGAGATGGGGTCGGGCTGCGGTGCGTCGTACATGGGTGTCCTCCTGTCAGCCGTGGAAGTGGTTGCGCTTGAAGACGGCTTTGCGGATGTTGACCGTCGTTCCGCTTTGGCCGCTCGCGCTGAAGACCTGCACGGCGATCCAGCCGCCGAAGATGACGGCGGCGAGGATGATGAGCTGGTGGATGAGTGCGGCGAGTGCGGCGATGAACGTGGTCAGCAGGACCAGGCCGCCGCAGACGGCGCCGAAGCCGATGCCCCCGAGGGCGATGTTCACCGCTGTGCGGGAGACGGCAGGCTTGGCCGCGACGGGTTCGGGTTTGGCGGGTTCGATCGCGTAGCCGGTGACGACCTGGCCGTCAGGGAGGACGATGCTCGCCACGGCTGGGATGGTGCCCGGCTGGACGGGGAAGAGCGGTGTGGTGCGCGCGGGGGTGAGCGGGGTGGGGCGGTGGACCTCCACAGCCGCGTCACGCATGGCCGGACGGCCGTACAGGGTGGGTTCGTTCACGGGCCTGTCTCCCTTCTAGCGGCCGATGCCGGCGAGGGCGCCGGTCATGGCGGTGACGAGTTGGTTGACGGTGTCGGCCGCGCCGGTGTGGGCGAGGTAGAAGCCAAAGAGGGCGACGGCGACGGCCGCGCCGAAGCCGACGGCCTTGAAGCGCAAGAGCAGTAGGGCTCCGATGCCGAGCAGCAGCACGAGCGGGATGGTGATGACCACGGTGTCTCCCGAGGGTCAGCGGGTGCCGGCGCGGTAGGTGCGCGCGGCGCGGTTGTAGAGCCAGCGGCCGACGCGTATGCGCTTGCCGGTGGCGTGGCAGCGGCGGCAGTCACGGCCGCGCTTGAGGCGTCCCTTGCGGTCGGACTTGAGTTCGTGGCCCATGCCGGCGCACTTCCGGCAGTCGCCGAAGGGGCTCACCCAACACTTGACGCTGTAACCGAACGTGACGAGCAGCAGGCAGGCGGCAGCGAGCAGAGGAAGGCTCATCAGGGGCCTCTCAGAGGGGGTTTGAAGGGTTTCCGCAGGTCGGCCGCTACTTGCTAGCGTCCTGATCAGGGGCGGTTTTGGTCGCTAGCAGGGTCGCTTGCGCAAGCGACAGCCGGTGCTTGCGCAAGCGACCCTGCGGGACCTATCCGGCGTCCCTCTTGTTGTTGCGCTCCGTAATTGCGGTGGCGATGTCCTCGCGCTTGATGCCGCGCTTGTTGACCGTCTTGCCGTCGATGCGGCGGCTGATCTGCTCGGTGGCCACCCCGAACGGCTTGAGCGCTGCGGTGAGCGCTTCCGCCTTGGGCTTGGCGTCCAGCTCGGCCCACGGGCCGTAGACGTCCGGGCGGAGGTCGGCGAGGCGGTCGACGATGGTCTCGGACCACACCTTGGCCTCGCCCTTGCCGAGCACGGCCGCGACATCGTCGAGGATCGTCGCCGATGTCTCCGGCGCGGGTGCCTCGCCGGCCGCGTCCCCGGTCAGCGTGCCCTCCGCCTCCCGCAGCGCGGCAGCGCGGGTGAGGACGCGTTCGGCGTCGCGGCCATCGGCGAGGTAGGTGCGCACGATCCCCGAGTCGTCCGACATGCCCTTGAGCAGGCCGACGCCCTTGTGGGACTTCAGCAGCTTGGACGCGTCGAGACCCTCGCTGTAGGAGCCGGCGCCCAAGACGACGTCGGAGACCTGCCAGGAACCCACCCGCAGCGCGAACCGGGCCTGGTGCTGGTCCCGCAGCTCCGAGGGGCAGGCCTTGTCGTCCGGCTTCTGCGTGGACGTCATCACGCTCACGCCGACCGCCGGGGCGACCCGGGCGAGGTAGACCAGCAGCGACAGGATCTCCTTGCCGTGCTCGGGGTGCTGCAAGTACTCCTGCACCTCATCGATCACGAACAGGGTCAGGGGCATGTTCAGCTTCTTGTCCCGGCTGATCTCCGGGGTGAGCTTGCCCTCCGGGCAGATGTGCAGCGGCAGTTCCGAGAGCCGGTGGTAGCGGTCCTCGACGTCCGCCTTCAACTCCCGCAGCGAGGTCAGCAGATGCCCGACCGGGTCGAACCCGTTCTTGGGCACGATGCCGAACGCGATGCGGTGCGCGACCAGGGCGAACTTGCGCCAGTCCGGCGACGCCTTGCCGTCGAACACGTACAGCCGCACGTACGGGTCCAGCGCGGCGGCGAGCGCGATGGTGCGGGCGGAGAACGTCTTGCCCTGCCTCGGGACGGCGCCGACCAGCAAGGACAGCCACAGCATGGTGGCCATGACCGGGTTGCCCCGCTCGTCCACACCCCAGGGGAACGGCTTCCAGAAGTCCACCCGGGTCGCCCCCAACAGCGGAGACTTGCCGGAAGGGACGGCGAGCGGGTCACGGTCGGCGATCCAGTACGACACCCGCCGGCCGCTCGTCTCGTCCTTGTCGAGGAAGAGCTGAGTCGGGGCGATGTCCATACCGGAGGCGAGCCGGCCGTGAGCCTTCAGCGCGTCCTCGAACGTCTTGCCGTACGGCAGATCGACGACCACGCGCCAGCCGTCGCCGTCCCGACCGATCGGCCGCGGGAAGGCGATCGTCTGATCCTTGGTGGTCAGTCCGGCGGCCTCGTGCGCGCGGATGACGATGTCGCTGGACAGGCGCCGCTTGCGGAAGGTCACCTTGGCCATGTCGATCAGCGGCCGGTCCGCCGGCGCCCCGACTGCCCCGAGCGTGGTGGTCAGCGTGGCAACGGCCAGCAACAGCAGCCACGACGGCGCCATGACGTACAGGGTCAGCGTCGCGGCGAGACCCACCACGGACGCGATCGCGGCGACGATGCCCCGCAGCCGCACACGGTCGTTGCGCTGCCGCGACAGCTTCAGGTATTCCGCCGCGTCCTCGGCCGCCACGGATGCCAGGCGAAGCGACTTGCCTTCCGCGTCGAACACCCACCGGCCGATCGCGGCCGACCAGCGCCACGCCCCGCGCGGCGAGTACCACAGGATCTTCGGGGTGTAGATGCAGGGCAGGCGAACCGCGTGGTAGCCGACCACAGCCGAGTAGTGGCGCACGGCCCACTTGCGGACGGCCTTGCGCTGGTCGGGGAGCTTGACCCAGTCCGGCAGGACCGGCATCCGGGCCTTGTCCTTGGCCTCCATCCACTCAGCCACCGAGGGCGGGTAGACCTCGCGCGGCGGGTCGACCGGGGCACCCTCGGTCAAGCCGCCGGCCTCGGGGTCGTCTGTGTCGGGGAGTTCGGCCTCCCACTCACCCGGCTTGGCCTCCCCCTCGGCAAGGGGTGCGGTCGGGGCGGGGGTCTTCTTGAGCGGGAACGGCAGGACGTCGGCCGTCTGCTCGGTGGTGTCCTCGGGGTCGTCCGGGGGCGGGAAGGTGGGGTTCTCGGTCACGATGTACGTGCTCCTTCGCGGGAGTCGAAGGGCCCGGCCGGCTTGCTGTGGAAGGTGGGCGGCCGGACCCAGGTTCGGGTAGTTCAGGCAGCGCGCTGCTCCTCGGGGTAGGCGCAGGTCACGCAGGTTCCGAGCGACGTGGGGATGACGTATCCGGCGTCTTGACCGCACTCGGGGCAGCGGCGGCGAGCGCGCATCATCGCCGCGTGCGCGCGCCACATTCCCGGCGTCATCGGCCGGACCGGGCGGGCCAGGTCGACGCGGTACAGGTACGCGGTCAGCGGCTCGCGCCGCCGACGCGGGCGCAGGGTCTGTGCGGCGATTCCCTGACGGCCGGGGCTCAGACCCCGCGCGCGCAGTTGGCGGCGGGTGGCCAAGCCGTCCGGGGCCAGACGCCACGGGTAGGTGGGGATGCCGTACGTGGTGCCGTCCGGGTCCCAGAACCGCACGCTCACGCCACGCGCTTCCACGCGGCGCGCAACCGGACCTCGGATGCGGAGTGTCCGGCAGCGCGAAACCGGGCGGCCATCTCGCGATACGACAGAGCGGGGATCTCGCTGGTGCGGATCTCGTCGACCAGCACGTCAAGCGCCTCATCGGTGAGTGCGGGACCGGCCTCCAACGTGAGGGCGGGTACCGGCTGCGTGGGTCCCCAGACGGGGAGTTCCCAGCGGGGCGTGACGCCGGGCGTGACGGGGGTCGTCACGCTGGTCAGCGCCCTCCCGGTTTCCTCGCCCTGCCGCGCCGTCTCCAGCGTCGACCAGGCCCGCGACAGGGTCTTGGCGGTCCTCGCCTGGACGCGGGCGACGCGGGCGCCGGCCGCCGTCACGGCCGTCAGCCGGGTCTCCTCGGTGGTGGCGTCTGCACGCAGCCGGGCACGGGCCACGGCCGCTTCGTCGCGCGCCTCCTGCCCAATGCCCCGGATCGCGTCCAGCGCCACCGGGGTGAGCGCGGTGCGCTCCCACAGTCCGTGCACGAGCCACAGGGCCTTGGCCGCGATGGGCAGCCAGGCGACGGCCAGCCACGCGGCGGACGCTTCGGCGGTGAGCGCGTGCGCCACCAGGACGCTGGCCGCCACCAGACCGAAGGACCAGCCGATGCCGGTCACGATGCGGCTGTGATCGCCCTGCGCCGCCAGACGGCGTTCGTAGGCGAGCGTGGCCAGCCATCCGCCGTCGATGCCCAGACCGACGACCAGGGCAACCGGCCACGGCACGGCCGCACCCAGCCACATCACGACCACGGCGAGGGTGAGCACCATCGACACCGCCGTCATCGCCACGGCGGGCAGCACAGTCTTCGCGTTCTTGGCGCTCATGCCGCACCCCCCATCGCGCCGGAGGTGCGGTTGGCCAGGGCGCGCCGCTCGGTGAGAACCCGGCGGCGGGCGCGCCGGATACGCCGGGAGTCCAGCTCGGTTGGGGTGCGGTCAAGGGTGATGATCTGAGCGTCGAGTAGGTCGACATCCGCCAGGATCAGCGGAAGTTCACGCTCGATTGCGTCCAACTCCGCAGCCGTCGGCTCGCGGTCGAATTCGTCGGCGGTAACAACCGCCTGAGCAGCACCGATGTGCTCCATGGGTCGTGGTTCCTCTCAGACAGGAACGGCCCAACAGCACCCCCCGGAGTTGCCCCTCTGGGGGGTGCGCGCCGTTGATGGAGAAAGCCGCGCGTAATGCGCGGCGCGGCCACTGAGCAGTGGCCGAAGTGCCCCGGACCGGACTCGAACCGGTCAGGCTGCCGTGCGGGGCACGCCGGTCTTCTCCGCCTTGTTTCCGACCCCTTCGGGCAGGCGGACCACGGGTTACCGGCTGTTCCCTGTGTGAAGTTCTCAAAGATCAGTCGCTTCCTTCGAGCCCGTTTCACGGAGCCCTCCGGGCGTTTGATGCAGTACCTGTTTTACAGGTATTGCATAGGGGTCCGTCAAGTACAGCGACGGAACCTCTTGGTTTTGCGCCGGGACTTCTTGGCGCACAATCAGAATCGCCCCAGGTCAGGGGAGTTGGTTACCCCTTGCATGGACAGCTCCCGATCAGCTCACTACCGTCAAGAGCTCCCTAGATGTCCCACGAAGGGGTACAGATGCCCAACGAGCGGTTGCGGTCGGCCCTGTTAGCCCGTGGCATGACCGTTCAGAGCCTCGCGGAAGAGATCAAGGTCAACGCGAAGACCGTGGAGCGCTGGATTACGCAGGGCAAGGTGCCGTACCGGCGCCACCAGTACGCAACGGCGGCGGCGCTCAAGGTGGACGTGACGACGCTGTGGGAGGACTCCCGGACTCAGGACTCTGCAACTGACCTGAGCAAGGCCGAGATCGTGACCGCCTACCCTCATCGGCACGTCGTGCCGTCAGATCTCTGGCGTGAGATGTGCGAGCGCGCTACGGAGACCATCGACATCCTCGTGTATGCCGGCATCTACCTGGCGGAAGACCCTCTCTTCTTCTCGACACTGAAGGAGAAGGCCGAGAGCGGCGTCCGCATCCGCGTTCTCATGGGCGATCCAGAGTGTGAAGCCGTCACCCGGCGCGGCATCGACGAAGGGCATCGCATCATGGGTGGCAAGATCCGCAACGCGCTCATCAACTACCGCCCGCTGTTCACCAGCCACCCTGAGATCGCCTTCCGCCTGCACGACACGGTGCTCTACAACTCGATCTACCGCGCCGATGACGAGATGTTGGCCAACACACACGTGTACGGCATCGGCGCCTACATGGCGCCCGTCTTCCACCTGCGGCAGCTCCCCGGGGGCGGTCTGTTCGACACCTTTGCCAATAGCGTTGAGCAGACCTGGGAAGGCGCCAGGCCAGTAACCGAACACGACATCACGGGAGCTTGAGCATGGGACGCATCGACTACTTGCACGACCCAGACGCCCCGCCGGCCAACTCGGTCGTGCCCTCGGTCGTGGCGTTCGTCCAGAACGACGCAGGGCAGGTGCTCATGATTCAGCGATCCGACAACGGACGTTGGGCGCTCCCCGGCGGTGGCCACGACGTGGGTGAGTCCATCAGTGACACGGTGGTCCGAGAGGTCTGGGAAGAGACCGGCATCAAGGCCGAAGTCGTCGACATGTCCGGGATCTACACGGACCCCGGTCACGTGATGCAGTACGACGACGGCGAGGTGCGCCAGCAGTTCAGCATCTGTTTCCGGGCGCGGCCGGTCGGTGGCGAGGTTCGTACGAGCAACGAGACGACACAGGTCCGCTGGGTCGACCCAGCGGACCTGTCCGAGTTGGACGTCCACCCCACAATGCGGCTCCGGATCGAGCACGCGATGGACCGGACGCGGCCGACTCCCTATATCGGCTGACGTTTGGCGGTGGCGACGTGTTCGAGCACCCGGGACGTGCACGCGAGAATCTCGGGCTCAGCGCGACGGATGAACTTCCCAATCAGGCTGTCCGGCCCGTAGCGTCCGGCGATCTCGTTGACCCGGTCGACGGGGTTCGTCGGCGTTCCGTCCGGCGTGGTGTTCATGTCGCAGTAGCAGAGTGCATCGTTCAGGTGCGCGCTCTCGCGCGGGAACTCGCCCTCCAGCTCCTCACGCAGGCCGCGAGCCTCCGCTTCCATCCACGCACAGGAGTGGTGGGCCACCAAATTCACGATCCGTTCGTCGGCGCTCGCCACGTCCCGGAGGTAGCGGGCCCCATCGAGCGGGTGGAATCCGGTCTTGGCGAGATCCGGCGAGTAGCCGATGTCATGAAGGACGGCCGAAGCCTCCAACAACTCGGCATCCTCCCCGAGGACGAGCGCAACGGTCCGCGCCCGCTCAGCGACCCCCAACGAGTGCTGCCACCGCCTCGGCAGCGGCTCGGCGAGCAGGGACTCAGCGAGGGGATAGGCCCACTCTGTCAGCTCCGACAAGCTACGAACGCTCCTCTCGATTCGGTACGGCGCGGACTGTCCGCACCTTGCCCTGACCTGCGCTCGCCAGCACGCCGGCGGCCTCCAACTTGTCCAGCGCTTTGGTTACGGTGGGGCGGGAGACTCCGAACTTGCCCATCAGGTCCGACGCGCTCAAGAAGGCTTCACCCACCTTGAACCCCTCCGCGGGGATGAGTTCGGCGATGCGCTCGTCCAGCGGCCGTTGGTCGACGTGCTCACCTTCACGTACGACGCGCCACCGGCCACCGCGTACCGGCTCGGCGACACCGACTTTCTGCAACGCCTTGAAGGCGCGAAGCACCACCCCGCGTGAGACGTCGTGGTCGCGCATGAGGTCGGCGGCGGGTGGAAGGTGCGTCATCTGCGGGTCCGACTCGATCTGGGCCTTCACCACTTCCGCGACCTGCAAGTACGTATCTCGCGGACTGGCCTGCGGCACGTGGCCTCCCCTTCATCGCTCCTCGGGCTTCTACCCAATCGTGGCATGCTGGTTGGCGGTGCCCATAGGTCTCGCCTCATCACTTTCCGTTCCGCCGTGGTGAGTACCTGCACAGCGGTCAGCTGCCTCCTCCGATGCGTTCCAGGTCCGCATCCTCCTGGGAGATGCGGGACTGGCGCTCCCTTTCAGGTACCAGCACTGTCGCGCTCCAGCCGTGATGCCGGCGCTCGTAGGCGATCAGGCTGTGCTCGGCCAAGATGACCTGGAAAGTCCACGTCACCGACTCGAACAGCTCCAATACGTGCCGTTGCGCTGCGGGGTGTAGGTGAACGAATGGTTCATCCAACACAAGGATTGTTGGCTCCACCCGTGCTTGCAGTTCCGCAAAGACAGCTAGCGCGTAGAACCACACGGCTACCTGTCCGAGTTCTTTCCCTCCGAACGCCCCTTTTCGATATGAAACCTTGACGTCATCCCCGTAGAAGGTGACATCGGACATCACATCAGGGAGCAGGATGGGCATGTTGGCGATTACAGTTCGCGCGGTCCAGCGATCGACTCCGAGGAATTCGGCAATTCCTGGGACCGAGGATGCCTTCAGACGGAAAAAACGTCCATTGTAGGACTCGGATCCGAACGACAGAACCCTGTACGGGCGAGGAGGCAGCGCCACCCGTCGGTCATCGACCCGGTACTCCAGCCACCGACCCCGGACATCCACCAGCGCCTTCCGAAGTTCCGGATCGAACCAAGTGATGGAGCACGACAGATCCGCCGGATAATCCATCAGTAAATGTGGTGAACTGAGCGATCGAAGAAGGTGCAAAAGTTTCGTCTTGCCCGAATTGTTCATCCCGAAGAGGAGGTTCAGCTTTGAAAGTCGTAGAATGCCGGGCATCAGGATGTAGTGGCTGACAATCTCCAGGGTTTGGACCCAGCCGAAGGGCTGGGCTTGTCCACCCTGCTCCAGCCGGGTTCGGTGTTCGTGGAGGTCTTTCCAGCTTCGGAGTAGTGATCCGGAGAATGCGTCACCTGAATTCGCATCGACTAAGCGACCGCAGGTCGCACATAGCCAAATCCCATTCGATATGTGGGATCGCTCTGCGTCCGACAAACCGCCGACTCCCCGGGGTCCTCGTTCCGCAGCGGCGAAGATGTGAGCGGCTGTGCCGGTGTCGGTGACATCTTCCGAACCGATGCCTGGCCCGATTGTGAGCGCCCCGCACCTCGGGTTCGAGCAGCGAAACGCCGCACGCTGAGCTAGGAGCCGTCGGGTCTTATCGCTGAAGCCGGCCTGTCCACGACCGCTGCCGCTTCCCATCGTTGGCACCGAACACTCCCCCTCGTCTTAGCACCTGAGGATGGCGCAAATTCCGCGGCTTAAATCACCCTTTGAGCAATTCCTCCATTGTGGCGAACCACCCTACAACCTCGTCAAGCGCTCCGATTTGCTCCAAGTGCTTATCGGTGATCTTGTGTGCGTTCGAGCACAAGCGCGTTTTAACATTCCGAGGTTTGAGTGGCGTCTGGGAGGGGTCACTCTTAAGGTGTTCTGACACCTCCTTGGCGATATCGCTTAGAGTCTGGGACTGCGGCACAAAGGAGATTCCAGGGAAGATGTCGTCAATCACTTCAGGGCAAAAGTAATTCTCTGCTTCCCGGAACATCGTGTGAACGGCTTTAACCCGGGAGCGCGAGTTCAGTTGACTCAACTGAGGCGTGTGGGCAACATGGTGTGGATCTTCCGGACTGTTGTCTCGATCAAATAGGTAGAACTCGGGGATGGAAAGATTCTTCCACTGGCTTACCCAGTGTCCGAGATTGTCTCCACCCAATGGAATGAATACGATCTCGCCAGACCTAGAAAGAGATGTCAGGTCAAGACTTACCACGCCTTCCTTGCGTAGAGATTCTTGAAGGCCTAGTAGGAAATCGATATCAGTTGCGCCCTCTACTCCAACGAACAGTTTCACATCGTGGTCAGGGAGTACGCCGAGGTCTTGGGCGAGTTTCTCAATTCCGAACGGGTCCGGACCGTCGATACACGTCTTTTCATCTTCGCGTACCACGCGGCGCAGCGACTGGATTGGGATCAGTCGGGCGAGCGAAGGGGAGTGAGTGGTGATCATTACCTGAACGTCGTCAAGTTCGCTCAAGAGAAGAAGATTCATCAACAGATTTCGCTGCATATTGGGGTGCAGTGCGGTCTCTGGTTCTTCGATGGCGTAGATTGTGCTCTGGCGCTGCGACTCTTCTGAAGATGCTTCCACCTGGGCCCGGAAGAAGTTCATTAGGAGGAGACGACGAGATCCACTACCCCATTTATTTACAGGCACAGTATCCTCGTCAGTCAAACTTACCTTGAAGACTGATTCCCACTTGGGGTTCGTTGAACGAGGCGACAGTGCGGAGGCCATTTCCGGGTTAATGGATGCCATCCCTCGAACGGTTTCATCGAGGATCGGCTGAACGGCCTTATGGATCTCTGATGCGATGCGATCAAGCTCTTCGCGGTGATGTCGAACGGCTTGAGTGATCGCAGTCTTAATTGGGTCCTGAGCCTCGCTATCTTGATCTGTGCTCGACCTGTCTGCGCGAAAGAGCGCAAAGTGTGGCAGCTCTTTGCGCAGGGATTCCCAAATCTTCTTCCCGTCCTCTTGCTTCGCAAGCGTGACGTACTTTTCAACAATTTCGAGATCTGGGCAGCTGTCCCAGATTGCCCGCCGGAGTTCTACATTGCTGGACTTGTTGACGTTGGAAAGGTCGACGCCCAACTTTTCGGCACGCTTCTTGAGCTCTGCGTTCTTAAGCGAGGTCAGATCTTCATAGCCTTCCGCATTGGGATGCAGGCAGCGAGCCGAAACGGAATCAACTCGAGGCGTCTGAATGTCACACTTGTAAACCTTGCGAACTACAAGGTTTGCTTCACTTGAGAGCAGGAACTCCTTATCTAGAGTGGTGATGGCCTGAGCGTCAACCACGAGGTGCTCGGGAAGCCGATCGAACGTGCACTCAATTTCAACGGTTGTTTCCGTTGCGGATTTGCAGAGGTCTTCCTTGTCTGGCGCCTTTTCAGAAAAGAAGATATCCAAGGCTTCCAGCAGAGTAGATTTTCCCGAGTTGTTCATGCCCGCCAGGGCTGTGAAGTCGTTGACGGACACGGACGTCGTGCCATTGATGCCTCGGAAATTCTTGATCGAAACTGCTGTAAGCCTCATGGGGATCTCAAGCCTTCTGTTCGCTCTGCGCTCCAAAGTTGGTGGAGTGCTTGAAAATCCTCCATGAGGCTCTTGGGCACCTGCAACCTGTTTGATAAAAGTCGGATGACTGTTCGTTATTGCATAATATGTTCTATTTTTTCAGATTCGAGAACTTTGGGGCTCTGGTTCACTATGGGCATGCAGGTTCGGTAGGGGGCTGATGGTGACTAGGGCGAGGCAGCCGACACCCTTTCGACCTAGGCCGTCGGCAGGGCGTTTCCCCCATGTGTCCCCCGGTGAAGGTGGGCTTGTGAGAAGTCGCAGGTCAAACGTGGCGAACGGAGCCCGCTGTAAATCTGCCGGCTCAGCCTTCCCAGGTTCGAATCCTGGCGCCGCCACACGACCGAAAGAGTCTGTGAACAGCAGTAATGCTGGTCATGGACTCTTTCGTCGTTTGCGGGGTCGCGCCCTGCCCGTCCCGCTGGTGCTGATGGCCCACAACAACGGCCTGCCCGAGGCGGATCCCCGGCTGGTCGCCCGCGCCGACCTCCGCCGGGCGATGCAGGCGGGTGAGTCGGTCGGTGGGATCTTCGTGTCCTCATCGGCCCGCTGGTCGAGAACGGGTTTTGGACGGGCGGACCACCCTGGACGCAGTCCTTGAGCTGCCTGGGATCGGCGGCCCGGTCGGGCCCTCCGGAGGGTGGACCGCCCTCGCTCGGTAAGCGACCGGCGGTGGCCGAGCCCCGCGTCGCGGCCGCCGGCTTCTTCGCCGGGAGCCGGGAGCCGGGAGCCGGGAGCCGGGAGCCGGGAGCCGGGAGCCGGTGCCGGGAGCCGCGAGCCGGGAGCCGGGAGCCGGTGCCGGGAGCCGCGAGCCGGGGCCGGGAGCCGCGAGCCGCGTGCCCCGCGCTCAGCGCTCAGCGTGAGGAGGCCCGGCGATCACCATGCCGCTGCCGTGAGGCCGGTGGCGGGGTCCGGCGGAACTAGTCCTCGCTTCGGGCCAGTTCGATGTCGTGGTCGTCCGCGTCGGTGGCGGCCTCGGCCGCACCCCGGTCCGCGGCCGACCCCACCCCGTGCCTCGGAATGAACGAAGCCACCACGAAGGCCAGCAGTGCCGCGCCGCCGCCCACCGCCAGGACCGTCCTGAAGCCGTCCTCCGAGGGGAGCGCGACCCCGCCGAAGCCGATGGTCAGCTGGGAGAGGATGACGCCGGCGACGGCACTCGCGGTCGACGTGCCGATGGACCGCATCAGGGTGTTGAGGCTGTTGGCCGCGCCCGACTGCGACGGCGGCACCGCGCCCATGATGAGGGCGGGCATGGCGCCGTAGGTGAAGCCGATGCCGGAGCCGATGACGCAGGACACCAGGACCAACTGCCAGACCTCGGACATCAGCAGGATGTTGAGGCTGTAGCCGGCCGCCACGATGAGGGAGCCGAGCATCAGGCTGGCCTTCGGCCCCCTGGCCTTGGAGAGGGCCGCGGAGACGGGTGCGACGGCCATCATCACCAGGCCGGACGGGGCCATGACCAGGCCCGCGGTGAGCAGCGACTTGCCGAGACCATAGCCGGTCGCCTCGGGCAACTGCAGGAGCTGCGGAAGCACCAGGGACATCGCGAACATGCCGAAGCCGAGCGCGATCGAGGCGAGGTTGGTGACCAGGACCTGGCGGCGGGCGGTGGTGCGCAGGTCGACCAGCGGCTGGTCGGTGCGCAGCTCGTACCAGCCCCACAGCAGCAGGATGAGGACGCACGCGCCGAACAGGCCGAGCGTGGTGCCGCTGTCCCAGCCCCAGTCCCCGCCCTTGGAGATCGGCAGCAGCAGGCAGAGCAGGCCGGCCGCCATACCGAGGCCGCCGACGACGTCGAACCGTCCGCCCGAGCGCACCTTCGACTCGGGCACCACGGACAGGACGAGCAGGAGTGCCACGACGCCCATCCCCGCCGAACTCCAGAACAGCACGTGCCAGTCGAAGTTGTCGGCGATCAGCGCGGCCGCCGGCAGGCCGAGCGCGCCGCCGACGCCGAGCGAGGCGCTCATCAGGGCGGTGGCCGAGCCGAGCCGTTCGGCGGGCAGTTCGTCCCGCATGATGCTGATGCCGAGGGGGATCACGCCACTGGCCATGCCCTGCAGTGCCCGTCCGACGATCATCGGGGCCAGCGCGTCACTGAGCGCGGCCGTGACCGAACCGGCGATCAGCAGCACCAGGCTGGCCAGCAGCATGCGGCGCTTGCCGTACATGTCTCCGAGCCGCCCCGTCATCGGGACGGCCACGGCGGCCGCCAGCAGCGTCGCGGTGACGGCCCACGCGGTGTCGGACGCCGGGGCGTTCAGCAGCTTCGGCAGCTCCGGGACGATCGGGATCACCAGGGTCTGCATCAGCGAGACCACGATCCCGCCGAAGGCCAGGACGGCGACGACGGCGTTGGCCCGCGGCGCCGCGGTCACCACCCCGTCGTCGGCGGGGCGGGGGAGTGCAGGGGACATGGGCCGGGCCTCCGTGGGCTTCGGGCATCGGGCATCGGGCGTGCCGCACTGGGCGTTCGCCGTCGGGCGTCGGGCGTCGGGCAGGGGAGTGCTGGTAACGGTCACGGGCGCACCGGCAGGGGTCGTGGGCGCACGGACAGGGGTAGCGGTCACGGGCGCACCGGCATCGGGCGTGCGCGACAGCCCCAAGCTAAGTCAGTTGATTGACTTAAGCAAGGGCGGGCAGGTCACCGGAGCGCGGGGCGCTCCCGGGCCCCCGCTGGTTCCGTCATGGCATGGGTGAAATGGGGTACGTAGGCCGGTATGGGACGGATCGACTACCTGCACGACCCCACCGCCCCGCCGGCGAACTCGGTGGTGCCCTCCGTGGTGGCGTTCGTGCGGAACGGTGCGGGACACGTGCTCATGATCCGGCGCTCCGACAACGGCCGCTGGGCACTGCCGGGAGGCGGGCACGAGGTGGGGGAGTCCATCAGCGACACGGTGGTGCGCGAGGTCAGGGAGGAGACCGGGATCGAGGTCGAGGTCGTCGGCCTCTCCGGGCTCTACACCGATCCCGGCCACGTCATGCGCTACGACGACGGGGAGGTCCGCCAGCAGTTCAGCATCTGCTTCCGGGCGCGCCCCACCGGCGGGACACTCCGCACGAGCAGCGAGACACCCGCCGCCCGCTGGGTCGCCCCGGAGGATCTGCCCGGCCTGGACATCCACCCGACCATGCGGCTGCGCATCGACCACGCGATGGACTGGACGCGGACGTTCCCCTACATCGGCTGAACCACGAGCACAGCGAGCACCGCACGCACGGCAAGCAGCACATGTACGGCACGCGCCGCAGGCATCACGAGCGCCACAGGCACCGCAAGCATCACGAGTCCCGTACGCACCGCACGGCCCACGAGCGCCCGACGACGCCGAGCCCCGACACGACGCACGTCCCAGCCATGCGCCCGGCGCAACACATCCCCGCCCGGGGCACACTGACCCCATGTCCACCCGTCGCAGATGCTGCCCCGAGTGCCGTCGCGAGATCGCCGTCGTCGCCGGCCGGTTCGCGCGGCACGACCCGCCCGGCGCGCGCGAGAACGGCGTACTGCTCTCCTGCCCCGGCTCCCGCCGCCAGGCCCAACCGGATTCCGCCCAACCGGCGTTGGACGGTTACGTCGTCCCCCGAATCCCGGGCCAACTGCCCCTCTTCTGATTCCCGCGACGAGAATCCCCCGACACGAGCCCCGCGACACGAGCCCCGCGACACGAGCCCCGCGACACGAGCCCCGCGACACGAGCCCCGCGACACTAGTCGCCCCGACGCTAGTCTCGCCCGGACGCGAGCCCCCTGAAGCGCCCCCCACGAGCGCCCGACGACGCCGAGCCCCGAGAAGCGACTCCCCCGGCGCGGCTAGTTCCCCGCCACCGACTTCACCGCCACGGACACCGGCGCGGAACCGCTGACCAGTTCCAGCGTCAGGCCGGCCGTCGCGGCGTTGTCCACCAACTCCGCCAGTACGGCGGCCACATCGTCGCGCGGAATCGGGCCGCGGCCCGTATGCGCCTCCAGCCGTACCAGACCGGTGCCGGCGTCGTTCGTCAGCATCCCGGGGCGCAGGATCGTCACGTCCAGCGCGTCGAGCCGCCGTACGTACGCGTCGGCCTCGCCCTTCGCGCGCAGGTACACGTCGAAGATGTCGTCCCCCTGATGCGCGGGGTCCGCGCCCATCGACGAGACGATCACATGGCGCCGCACGCCGGCCCGAACCGCCGCGTCCGCGAACAGGATCGCCGCGCCCTTGTCCACCGTGTCCTTGCGCGACGCCCCGCTGCCCGGGCCCGCCCCCGCCGCGAAGACGGCCGCGTCGGCGCCGCGCAGATGCGCCGCCACCTCCTCGACCGAGGCCGACTCCAGATCCAGCAGGATCGGTTCGGCACCGGCTTCCCGCAGGTCGTCGCCCTGCTGGGCATGACGGACGATGCCCGCCACCGTGTCTCCGCGCGCGGCGAGCAGCCGCTCCAGCCGCAGCGCGATCTGACCATGACCACCAGCGATGACAATGCGCATGTCTCCGACCGTACGCCCGGACGACCGCATCCGCCGCACGACTTGAGCCACGGCTCAGGGTGCGCACGCGCAGCGCACATCGGGCGCGCACGCTCCCGCGCATGCACTCATCACGTGCGCCCGCGCACGCTCCCGCGCGACACCCCCACGACCGTCAAGCACCCCGTGCCCGTGACGGACGCGCATCCTGCGACATCCCCTTGGACACCCCCTGCGACTCCCTCACCCCTTACGACAACTTCCCCCGCCCCTGGCGAGGCAGCCCCAACTCCGTCGCGGCCGACTCCGAATTGCAGTACTCCCGCACCGCACTCGTGCGCGCCACCACCCGCCCCCGGTGCACCACGATCCGGCTGTAGGCCAGCGACAGCACCCCGGCCAGCCGGTCGCCGCGCAGCGCCAGCAGTTCGGCCGGGAAACCCGCCTCCACACGCACCTCGGGCAGCCCCATCAGGGCCCGCGCCGACGAGCTCACCGCGTCGTACGCGTCCTCGGGCCGCAGCCCGTACCGCGAGGCCAGCAGGTACGCCGCCTCCAACGGGTCCCCGCGCCCCACCGGGTTCGACAGGTCGCGCAGGGCGCCGCCGCCGGCCGCCACCCGCACACCGGCCGCCCGCAGCAGCCGTACCGGTGCGGTCTCGCGCAGGTCGGAGCCGTCGCAGCCGCCCTGCGGCAGGCACGCCACCGTCACCCCGGCCGCCGCGAGCTGGTCGGCGGTCCGCCGGACCAGGTCGGAGGGCAGGCCGGTGAGACCGCCGCACGGGCCGAGCGTCACCCCGGGGCGCAGTCCGGCGGCCATCGCGACGAGCCGGGCGAGCCGGGCCGGATCGGCGGCGTCGGTGTGCAGGTCGACGGGGCAGCCGTGTTCGGAGGCGACCTCGAGGACCGCTTCCACGTACCCGGTCGGATCCGGGTCCACGTCCGGGCAGCCACCCACGACGGAGGCGCCCATCTTCAGCGCGTCCCGCAGCATCGCCAGCCCGTCCGCCCCGGCCACGCCGGTCAGCACCCTCGGCATCGCCACCGTCGTCAGCTCCGTCAGCCCGCGCAGCGAACGCCGCGCCTGCAGCACGGCGGCGAGTGCCCCGAGTCCCTGGACGTCACCCACGCGCACGTGCGCGCGCACCGCGGTCGCCCCGTGCCCGAGCTGAAGCAGCGCCGCCTCCGTGGCCCGGCGCTGGACCTCCTTGGCGTCGTACGACAGCGGTCCGTCACCCTCGGCCGACAGCGCGGTGTCCAGGTGGGCGTGCGCCTCGGCCGGCGCCGGCAGGAGCAGGTAGCCGGTGAGGTCCACGCGCGTGCCGCTGCCCTGCGGCCCGCCCGCGGCCAGGCTGCCGGCCGTGCCGACCGCCTCGATGCGCCCGCCGCACAGCCGTACGTCCACGGTCCGGCCGTCGGTCAGCCGCGCCCCGCACAGCAGCAGCGCGGACGGCTCGCCCCCCTGGCCCGGGGAACCCGGACTGCCCGAGGCGCCCGAGGAGGAGGACCACGAGTGGGGCGGCGGCTGGCTCTCGGGCATCGCGCTCCAGGTGCTCGGGGACTGTGCGGCACAAACGCAAGATCACGCAGAGTGAGACGAGCCTAGGACGGCGGTCCGCCCGTGTCGGGGAGGAGCGCAATAGTCGTACCGGTGTGGTCCGCCGTGCGGCGGAGGCGGCAGGGGCCTGCGGGGGAGCGGAGAATCCGGCCGGGGCGGGGACCGTGACAGGCCGGGGTGGGGACCGTGACAGGTCCGGCAACTGGCCGGGACGGGGCCGCGAAACGGATTTGGGCGAACGGCGGCGGAGCGTGTAATGTCTTCATCGCTCGCCCCAATAGCTCAGTCGGCAGAGCGTCTCCATGGTAAGGAGAAGGTCAACGGTTCGATTCCGTTTTGGGGCTCTGGTGTGTGAGGTTCCCGTCGCGAGGCGGGAACGGATCGCATCACAGCGGTGTAGCTCAGTCGGTAGAGCAAGCGGCTCATAATCGCTGTGTCACCGGTTCAAGTCCGGTCACCGCTACTGACAGTAGCCGATTGCGGGGTCGGTCCTTCGATCGGCTACTCTTCTATGCGTTAATCCCTTTCCATCCGTTCGTCAAGGAGCACTCACGTGGCTGCCACCGACGTCCGCCCGAAGATCACGCTGGCCTGCGTGGAGTGCAAGGAGCGGAACTACATCACCAAGAAGAACCGGCGTAACAACCCGGACCGTCTTGAGATGAAGAAGCACTGCCCGCGTTGCAACGCGCACACCGCGCACCGCGAGACGCGATAAATCAGGCTCGTTCGCGAGGCCGCCCCCGCAGTCGGGGGGCGGCCTCGCGTCGTTTCGGCCCTGGTTACCGACCGGTTCCGATCCACCGCGGATCGACCATGCGTAACCATGGGTCGACCGACAGCCACCGCAGGCCGAGTGGTAGCAATGACGCGTCGACCGCAGGCAGTCGCTGATCGGCCGACGGCACGCGCCGCTCGCCCGGCGGCTCGTGCTCGATCGGCCGGCGCACCGTGCCGGCCGGCCGGCGGCCGACCGGACCCCCGGCACCGGCCGGACATCGACAGGCAGACACCAGGAGGTGCCGAGCCATGGCGCTCGACCAGTCCTTCGTGGGGCGGAGCTACCCGCCCACCGAGCCCTACGAGGTGGGCCGGGAGAAGATCCGCGAGTTCGCGGAGGCGGTGGGGGACCCCAACCCGGCGTACACGGACCCGGAGGCCGCCAAGGCCCTCGGTCACCCCGACGTGATCGCCCCGCCGACCTTCGTCTTCGCCATCACCTTCAAGGCCGCCGGACAGGTCGTCGAGGACCCGCGGCTGGGCCTGGACTACAGCCGCGTCGTGCACGGCGACCAGAAGTTCAGCTACGTCCGGCCGGTGCGCGCCGGAGACCGGCTGACCGTCACCTCGACCATCGAGGCCGTCAAGTCCATGGCCGGCAACGAGATCCTGGACATCCGCGGCGAGGTCCACGACGAGGCGGGCGAGCACGTCGTCACCGCCTGGACGAAGCTGGTCGCCCGTGCGGCAGAGGAGGCGTGAGGAACCGATGACGGCGAAGATCGCTTACGACGGCGTCGAGGTCGGCACCGAACTGCCCGCCCAGACCTTCACCGTGACCCGCGCCACGCTCGTCCGGTACGCGGGCGCCTCCGGGGACTTCAACCCGATCCACTGGAACGAGAAGTTCGCCAAGGAGGTCGGGCTGCCGGACGTCATCGCGCACGGCATGTTCACCATGGCCGAGGCGGTCCGGGTGGTCACCGACTGGACCGGCGACCCTGGCGCGGTCGTCGAGTACGGCGTCCGCTTCACCCGGCCCGTCGTCGTCCCGAACGACGACCAGGGCGCCACGATCGAGGTCAGCGGCAAGGTCGCCGCCAAGCTCGACGACAACACGGTCCGCGTGGACCTCACGGCGACCAGCGGCGGCCAGAAGGTGCTCGGGATGTCGCGGGCGGTCGTACGGCTGGCCTGAGCGGCACGTCTGGAGCAGGGGTAAGGGGCGTCCTCCACTGTGGGGCGCCCCTTACCGGCGTGAGGTCCCCTACCTGCGACAACGGGTGAAGGGTGAGGGGGGTTCCGGCAGGTCTTGACGTGGTTAGTGATTAAGTACTAACTTACCTGCATGGCCAGGATGAGCGCAGAGGAGAGGCGCGAGAGCGTCATCCGCGCGGCGACCACCGAGTTCGCCCGCGGCGGTTACTACGGCACCTCGACCGAGGCGATCGCCAAGCGGGTCGGGGTCTCGCAGCCGTATCTCTTCCGCCTCTTCCCGGGCAAGAAGGCGATCTTCCTCGCGGTGGCCCAGCGGTGCATGCAGGACACCATCCGCACCTTCGAGGAGGCCGCCGAGGGGCTGGAGGGCGAAGACGCCCTGCTGGCCATGGCGAACGCGTACACCAAGGTCATCGCGGAGCGGCCCGAGCGGCTGCTGATGCAGATGCAGATGTACGTCGCCGTGGCCGCCGCCGAGCAGGCCGGCGACCACGAACTCGGCGAGGAGGTGCGGGCGGGCTGGATGCGGCTGTGGGACACGGTCCATCTGCCGCTCGGTGCCGACGTCGAGGGGACGACGACGTTCATGGCGTACGGCATGCTCATCAACTGTCTGGTGGCGATGGGCTTTCCGCCCGAGCACCGGGTCTGGGAGGGGCTGTTCCCGGAGGCGCGGCTCAACGGCCGGCTGGGGAAGTAGCCCATCGGAAGGGCGTCACGGGCGCCTTTTCCTGTCCGCGGAAATTAGTCATCACTAACTAACCGAACTGACCGCAGCAGCGGCCGACTCACCCGCTGGGGGAGCGATGTCACAGCAGACCGCACATCGCGGGGGAACCGTCTGGGCCCTCGTCATCACCAGCGTCGCCGGTTTCATGGCGGCCCTCGACAACCTCGTCGTCACCACCGCCCTGCCCTCCATCCGCAAGGACCTCGGCGGGGCGCTGGGCGACCTGGAGTGGACGGTGAGCGCGTACACCCTCACCTTCGCCGTCCTGCTGATGTTCGGCGCGGCGCTCGGCGACCGCTTCGGCCGCCGCCGGATGTTCCTCGCCGGCCTCACCGTCTTCACCGGCGCCTCCGCCGCGGCGGCCATGGCCACCGGGATCGACTCCCTGATCGCCGCCCGCGCCGTCCAGGGCGTCGGCGCGGCCGTCATGATGCCCCTGACGCTCACCCTGCTGACCGCCGCCGTGCCGGTCGCCAAGCGCGGGATGGCGTACGGGATATGGGGCGCCGTCAACGGCCTCGCCGTGGCCTCCGGACCGCTGATCGGCGGCAGCCTCACCGAGCACGTCTCCTGGCACTGGATCTTCTGGCTGAACGTCCCGCTGGGCCTCGCCCTGCTGCCGCTCGCCCGGCTGCGCCTCGCCGAGTCCCACGGCACCGGCGCCCCGCTCGACGTCCCCGGCACCCTGCTGGCCAGCGGCGGCCTCTTCGGCATCGTCTACGGCCTGGTCCGCGGGCCCGCCGACGGCTGGACCAGCCCGCTGGTGATGACCGGCCTGTTCGCCGGATCGGCGCTGCTCCTCGGCTTCGTCCTCTACAGCCTGCGCGCCAAGAACCCGATGCTCCCGATGCGGCTGTTCCGCTCCCGCGCCTTCTCCGGGATCAACGCCGCGAGCCTGCTGATGTTCCTCGGGATGTTCGGCTCGATCTTCCTGCTCAGCCAGTTCATGCAGGGCGTCCTCGGCTACTCGCCCACCGAGGCGGGCCTCAGGATGCTGCCCTGGACCGGGATGCCGATGCTCGTCGCGCCGATCGCCGGCATCCTCTCCGACCGCATCGGGGGCCGCCCCGTCGTCGCCACCGGGCTCTTCCTGCAGGCCGCGGGGCTCGGCTGGATCGCCGCCGTGGCGACGACCGGCGTCTCCTACGCCGCCCAGCTGCCCGGCCTGATCCTGAGCGGTATCGGCATGGCCCTGTACTTCGCCCCGGCGGCCAACCTGGTCATGTCCAGCGTCCCGGCCAAGGAACAGGGCATCGCCTCCGGCGCCAACAACGCCCTGCGCGAGGTCGGCGGCGCACTCGGCATCGCGATCATGTCGTCGATCTTCGCGGCGCAGGGCGGCTACGAGTCCGGTCAGGCCTTCGTCGACGGGCTGAAGCCCGCGCTGGTGACCGGCTCCGCCGTCGTCGCGCTCGCCGGGGTGGCGGCGCTGCTGATCCCGACCCGGCGGCACGCCGCGCACCTCGCGACGGCCACCGGGCGGACGGCGGAGCCGGCGCTGGAGACGGCGTCCCACTGACCCCCCGACCCGCCCCCTCCCGGGGAGCGGCCCTGCCCACCCTGCCCTGGACCGTGCCGCCCCCCCCCGCCCCCGCGACACCGCCCGGGACGGTCCAGCCGGCGAACTCCTTGAGCGCCTGCGACGACTCCCGGGCGGACAGGGACCAGAAGGCCCGCCGCGGGGGCCGCGCTTCGGCAAGGCTCCGCAGGCGCCGGGCGCGGCTCACCTGCCGCCCCACAGGCCCGGTGTGCGGAGACGAACTCCCGCTGGAGCCGCCGGAGGCGTTCCGGCGGCTGAGCCGGGCGCGCGCGTACGGCCCCGCCCACCCCGGCGGGGCCGTACGCGCGCGTGGCCGCTCGGCCGGCCGCGCGCCGCCGGGGCCGTCTCGTAGGCTTGGGCCCGTGCAGGAACTCCACGACGCCCCCCTCGCCCCGCTGACCACCTTCCGGCTGGGCGGCCCCGCGACCCGGCTGCTCACCGCGGCCACCGACGCCGAGGTGATCGCCGCCGTCCGCGAGGCCGACGACACCGGCACACCGCTGCTGGTGATCGGCGGCGGCTCGAACCTGGTCATCGGCGACAAGGGCTTCGCGGGCACCGCACTCGTCGTCGCCACCGAGGGCTTCGAGCAGACCGGCACGCGCGTGGAGCTGGCCGCCGGCGAGGTGTGGACCGACGCAGTCGCACGCACCGTGGAGGCGGGCCTCGCCGGCATCGAGTGCCTGGCCGGCATCCCGGGCTCGGCCGGCGCGACCCCCATCCAGAACGTGGGGGCGTACGGCCAGGAGGTCTCGGCCACCATCACCGAGGTCGTCGCCTACGACCGCCGCACCCGCGAGACGGTGACCATCCCGAACGCCGAGTGCGCCTTCTCCTACCGCCACAGCCGCTTCAAGTCCGACCTCGAGCGGTTCGTCGTGCTGCGCGTCCGCTTCGCGCTGGAGGACGCCGACGGCCTCTCCGGTCCGATCAGGTACGCCGAGACGGCCCGCGCCCTCGGCGTCGAGCCCGGCGACCGCGTGCCGCTGGCCGCGGCCCGCGAGACCGTCCTCAAGCTGCGCTCCGGCAAGGGCATGGTCCTGGACCCCGAGGACCACGACACCTGGTCGGCCGGTTCCTTCTTCACCAACCCGATCCTCACGGACGCGCAGTTCGCCGCCTTCCACGCGCGCGTGCGCGAGCACCTCGGCGACGGCGTGGAGCCGCCCGCGTACCCGGCGGGGGAGGGCCGCACCAAGACCTCCGCCGCCTGGCTGATCGACAAGGCGGGCTTCACCAAGGGCTACGGCACCGGCCCCGCCCGCATCTCCACCAAGCACACCCTCGCCCTCACCAACCGGGGCGGGGCCACCACCGACGACCTGCTCGCGCTCGCCCGCGAGGTCGTCGCCGGCGTCCGCGACGTCTTCGGCGTCACCCTGGTCAACGAGCCGGTCACGGTCGGGGTCAGCCTGTAGCGGGCGACCGGGCGGGCCTTCTCAGTAGGCGACGCCCACGCCCTGTTTCACCGTCCCCGGGTCCTCGGCCATCGCCGGCATCGCGTGGGCCACGTCCGCGCGGGCGATGAAGCGGCCCCCGGCCGGGAAGCCGCCGACCACCGTCCGGTAGACGCCCGTGACCGGCTTGTCCCGCAGCCGCGGCGGGCGGACGACCGTCCAGGCCGTGGCGCCGCGCGCCAACTCGGCCTCCATCTCGCCCAGATCGGCGTAGACGTCCTTGAGCAGCGCGGAGACGATCCCGCGCGCGGTGCGGTCCAGCAGACTCTCCTTCTCCGGCGCCGGCCCGACCGGCGCGGCGCCGACCACGAGCAGCCGCCGCACCCCCTCGGCCTCCATGGCACCCAGGACCGTACGCGTGAGCCGGGCCGCGACTCCCGCGTCCTTGCGGCTGCGCGCCCCGAGCCCGGACAGGACCACGTCCCGGCCGGCGAGGGCCGGGGCGAGCCGGTCGACCTGGTCCTGGTCCACCCCGCGTCCGGCCTGCGCCACAGCAGGTGGCCCGAGCTGCGCCGGAAGCTGCGGCAGGGCACGCCCCTGACCGTCCGCACCGACGAGGCACGCACCGCCCGGGACGCCGCGTCATGGCGCGGCCGGCGGGAACGGGCGGATTTCCGGAAGGAGCTGCGGCACACCGCGCACGCCCGCACGCTCCTCCTGTCCGGCAGCCGGGGCGTCTTCGCCGAGGCGGCCACGAGACTGGCCCACGCGGCGGGCCGGGGTCCGCGCCGAAGACGCGTCCACACCGGGCGGTCGGCGCTGATGTCCGCCCTCCCGGGCCTGGTCCGGCCGCCCGGCGGCGGTCACCCCGTCGAGGTACTGATCTGCTTCGCGCCGTACCCGCCCTGCGCCCACTTCAGGCGGCCGGGGCGCTGAGCCAGTCGTCCACGCCCGAGAGCAGCTTCGTCTTCACGCCCTCCGGCGCCGCCGAGGCCCGTACCGACTGGCGGGCCACCTCCGCCAGCTCCTCGTCCGTGAAGCCGTGGTGGCGTCGCGCGATGTCGTACTGGGCGGCCAGCCGGGAGCCGAACAGCAGGGGGTCGTCGGCGCCCAGCGCCATCGGGACACCGGCGTCGAGGAAAGTCCGCAGCGGCACGTCCTCCGGCTTCTCGTACACGCCCAGGGCCACGTTCGAGGCGGGGCAGACCTCGCACGTCACGCCGTTGCGCGCCAGGCGCTCCAGCAGCCGCGGGTCCTCCGCCGCCCGCACGCCGTGCCCGATGCGGTGGGCGCGCAGGTCGTCCAGGCAGTCACGGACCGAGGCGGGGCCGGTCAGCTCGCCGCCGTGCGGGGCCGACAGCAGCCCGCCCTCCCGGGCGATCGCGAAGGCCCGGTCGAAGTCCCGCGCCATGCCGCGGCGTTCGTCGTTCGACAGACCGAAGCCGACCACACCGCGCTCCGCGTAGCGCACGGCCAGCCGGGCCAGCGTCCGGGCGTCCAGCGGATGCTTCATGCGGTTCGCGGCGACCAGCACCCGCATGCCCAGGCCCGTGTCCCGCATGGTCGTCTCGACCGCGTCCAGGATGATCTCCAGCGCCGGGATCAGACCGCCCAGCCGGGGCGCGTACGACGTCGGGTCCACCTGGATCTCCAGCCACCCCGAGCCGTCCCTCAGATCCTCCTCGGCGGCCTCCCGCACCAGGCGCCGGATGTCCTCCGGCTGCCGCAGGCACGAGCGCGCGGCGTCGTACAGCCGCTGGAAACGGAACCAGCCCCGCTCGTCCGTCGCCCGCAGCCGCGGCGGCTCCCCGCCGGTCAGTGCCTCGGTCAGGGTCTCGGGCAGCCGCACGCCGTACTTGTCGGCCAGCTCCAGGACGGTGGTGGGCCGCATCGACCCGGTGAAATGCAGATGCAGATGGGCCTTCGGCAGCTCAGAGACATCACGTACACGCTCCATTCCAGGATCCTGCCGTACGTCCCGGCCGTCCCGGTAGCGGATTCCCCGTACGTGGTCTTGCTCGCACAAAGAAACAGGGGCCGGCGCACCGAAACCGGTGCGCCGGCCCCCGCGGGACGCGGACCTCAGGCCTTCGCCTCCGCCAGCAGCTTCTGGATCCGGCTGACGCCCTCGACGAGATCCTCGTCACCCAGGGCGTACGACAGCCGCAGATAGCCGGGCGTGCCGAACGCCTCACCCGGGACGACCGCGACCTCGGCCTCCTCCAGGATCAGCGCGGCGAGCTCGACCGTGTCCTGCGGGCGCTTGCCGCGGATCTCCCTGCCGAGCAGGCCCTTGACCGACGGGTACGCGTAGAAGGCGCCCTCGGGCTCCGGGCAGACCACGCCGTCGATCTCGTTGAGCATCCGCACGATGGTCCGGCGGCGGCGGTCGAAGGCCTCGCGCATCGTCGCCACCGCCTCCAGGTCGCCCGAGACGGCGGCCAGGGCGGCGACCTGCGCGACGTTCGACACGTTCGAGGTGGCGTGCGACTGCAGGTTGGTCGCGGCCTTGACCACGTCCTTCGGGCCGATGACCCAGCCCACGCGCCAGCCCGTCATCGCGTACGTCTTCGCGACGCCGTTGACCACGATCGTCCGGTCGGCGAGCTCGGGCACGACCACCGGCAGGGAGTGGAACTCCGCGTCCCCGTACACCAGGTGCTCGTAGATCTCGTCCGTCAGGACCCACAGGCCCTTGTCGGCGGCCCAGCGGCCGATCTCCTCGATCTGCTCACGGGTGTAGACGGCGCCCGTCGGGTTGGAGGGGGAGACGAAGAGCAGGACCTTCGTGTTCTCCGTCCTGGCCGCCTCCAGCTGCTCGACGGAGACCCGGTAGCCGGTCGTCTCGTCCGCGACGACCTCCACCGGGACACCGCCCGCCAGGCGGATCGACTCCGGGTACGTCGTCCAGTACGGCGCCGGCACGATGACCTCGTCGCCCGGGTCGAGGATCGCGGCGAAGGCCTCGTAGATGGCCTGCTTGCCGCCGTTGGTCACCAGGATCTGGGACACCTCGACCTCGTAGCCGGAGTCGCGCAGCGTCTTCGCGGCGATCGCGGCCTTCAGCTCGGGCAGACCGCCGGCCGGCGTGTACCGGTGGTACTTCGGCGTCCGGCAGGCCTCGACCGCGGCCTCGACGATGTAGTCGGGAGTCGGGAAGTCGGGCTCACCGGCGCCGAAGCCGATCACCGGACGCCCGGCTGCCTTGAGGGCCTTCGCCTTGGCGTCCACGGCGAGGGTGGCGGACTCGGAGATCGCGCCGACTCGGGCGGAGACCCGGCGCTCGGTGGGAGGGGTTGCAGCGCTCATGGGGTCCATCGTTTCAGACCGGAAACCGGGGCGGCACGCGGGTTTCACAGACTGAACATCCAGGGGTCGGTCGTTGAACACCCGTCCGGAATCCACCGATGGCCTGGGTGATCTTCCGCCCCGATCCCGGCCGTCCCGCTCCCCAAGGCCCCCACGGGCGCTTTCTGTTCGACGGGGCGCTTCGGACCACGTACACTCTCACCTCGTTGGCCATCAGCTGCCGCGCCGCGGGCGGTGCACACCGAGCACCCGTCCGGATGCGGTACGTTGGGGGACACGCAAAGGGTCGTAGCTCAATTGGTAGAGCACCGGTCTCCAAAACCGGCGGTTGGGGGTTCAAGTCCCTCCGGCCCTGCTACACACACCTTCGCCAGGTGTGCGCATGTACGTACAGCAATGCAACGCCGTGCGGCTCAGACCGGGCGCGGCACGGCCACGACCCGGGAACAGGTGAGGACGAATGGCGGACGCCGTGGGCTCCATCGACACGCCTGACGCCCAGGACGAGGCGCAGGAGCCGAAGAAGGCCCGTAAGGGCGGCAAGCGGGCCAAGAAGGGTCCGCTCAAGCGGCTTGCCCTCTTCTACCGCCAGGTCGTCGCGGAACTCCGCAAGGTCGTCTGGCCCACGCGTAACCAGCTGACGACGTACACCACCGTGGTGATCGTCTTCGTCGTCATCATGATCGGCCTGGTCACCGTGATTGACTATGGACTCAACCACGCGGCCAAGTACGTCTTCGGCTGAGCCGAGAGCGAAGGGCGCCGAGGTACCCGGCGCCCCTTTCGCATGTTCCACCCCTATGTATCCAGGAAGAAGCAGCCACCGTGTCTGACACGAACCTGAACGACGACGCCATCGAGCCGGACCAGTCCGTGGACGACGAGCTGGACATCGTCGAGGGCGCGGACGAGCAGGACGAGTTCGAGGCTGCCGAGGCCGAGGCGGGCGAGCCCGCCGAGGAGGCCGCCCTCCAGGTCGTGGACGAGCAGGAGGCCGCCGAGGAAGAGGGCGCCGAAGAGGCCGCGGAGCAGGCCGTCGAGGAGGAGGCCGAGCCGGTCGACCCCGTCGTGGCCCTCCGCGAGGAGCTTCGCACCCTGCCCGGCGAGTGGTACGTCATCCACACCTACGCCGGCTACGAGAACCGCGTGAAGACCAACCTGGAGCAGCGCGCCGTCTCGCTGAACGTCGAGGACTACATCTTCCAGGCCGAGGTGCCGCAGGAAGAGGTCGTCCAGATCAAGAACGGCGACCGCAAGACGATCAAGCAGAACAAGCTCCCTGGCTACGTCCTGGTCCGCATGGACCTGACGAACGAGTCCTGGGGCGTCGTCCGCAACACCCCCGGCGTCACCGGCTTCGTGGGCAACGCCTACGACCCCTACCCGCTGACCCTGGACGAGATCGTCAAGATGCTCGCCCCGGAGGCCGAGGAGAAGGCCGCCCGCGAGGCCGCCGAGGCCGAGGGCAAGCCCGCCCCGCAGCGCAAGGTCGAGGTCCAGGTGCTGGACTTCGAGGTCGGCGACTCGGTCACCGTCACCGACGGCCCCTTCGCCACGCTCCAGGCGACCATCAACGAGATCAACCCCGACTCGAAGAAGGTCAAGGGTCTGGTGGAGATCTTCGGCCGCGAGACGCCGGTCGAGCTCTCCTTCGACCAGATCCAGAAGAACTAGCTTCTGTCGGACAAGAGCTTCCGACCAGGTCAGGCGGGCTGTTCGCAGCGTGCCTGACCTGCTCGGTTTTTGGCCGCGCAACCATACCCGTTATCGTTGTGCGGTATGCCTGCGTTCGGGTGGTCCCCGGAGGCAGGCAGGACCCGAACCGAAAGGACCCGGAGAGCAATGCCTCCCAAGAAGAAGAAGGTCACGGGGCTCATCAAGCTCCAGATCCAGGCCGGTGCCGCCAACCCGGCCCCGCCGGTCGGCCCCGCGCTGGGTCAGCACGGCGTCAACATCATGGAGTTCTGCAAGGCGTACAACGCCGCGACCGAGTCGCAGCGTGGCTGGGTGATCCCGGTGGAGATCACGGTCTACGAGGACCGCTCCTTCACCTTCATCACCAAGACGCCGCCGGCCGCCAAGATGATCCTCAAGGCCGCGGGCATCGAGAAGGGCTCCGGCGAGCCGCACAAGACCAAGGTCGCCAAGATCACCGAGGCGCAGGTCCGCGAGATCGCCACCACCAAGCTCCCCGACCTCAACGCCAACGACCTGGACGCCGCCGCGAAGATCATCGCCGGTACCGCGCGTTCCATGGGCGTCACGGTCGAGGGCTGAGCCCCAACTCCCCCGTAAACCAGCAGAAGTGGCGGGGCCTGCTCGGCCCGGACCACGACTCCTAAGAATCACCAGGAGAAGCAGTGAGCAAGCGCAGCAAGTCTCTCCGCGCTGCGGACGAGAAGATCGACCGGGACAAGCTCTACGCCCCGCTCGAGGCCGTCCGTCTCGCCAAGGAGACCTCCACGACCAAGTTCGACGGCACCGTCGAGGTCGCCTTCCGCCTGGGTGTCGACCCGCGCAAGGCCGACCAGATGGTCCGTGGCACCGTGAACCTTCCGCACGGCACCGGTAAGACCGCCCGGGTCCTGGTCTTCGCGACCGGTGACCGTGCCGAGGCCGCGCGTGCCGCGGGCGCCGACATCGTCGGCGCCGACGAGCTGATCGACGAGGTCTCCAAGGGCCGCCTGGACTTCGACGCCGTCGTCGCCACCCCGGACCTCATGGGCAAGGTCGGCCGCCTCGGCCGCGTGCTCGGTCCCCGTGGTCTCATGCCGAACCCCAAGACCGGCACCGTGACCCCGGACGTGACGAAGGCCGTCAACGACATCAAGGGCGGCAAGATCGAGTTCCGCGTCGACAAGCACTCGAACCTGCACTTCATCATCGGCAAGACGTCGTTCGAGGACGACAAGCTGGTCGAGAACTACGGCGCCGCGCTGGAGGAGATCCTCCGTCTGAAGCCGTCCGCCGCCAAGGGCCGCTACATCAAGAAGGCCGCGGTCAGCACCACCATGGGTCCCGGCATCCCGGTCGACCCGAACCGCACCCGCAACCTCCTCGTCGAGGAGGACCCGGCCGCCGTCTGAGCCGACGGCAGTCGCGCGTACGCGAGTTTTCCGCGGGCCCCGCAACCTTTCGAGGTGCGGGGCCCGTCCCTTTTCCTGATACGTGTCGGTGCGCTGCGTTAGCGTGCAGACACAGCGACCGCATAGGGGTGGGGACGGATGAAGAGCACGACAGCGCGTCAAGTGGGCCTTGCCGTCGTGGTGTTGACCGCGCTGTCGGGGGTGGCGGCCTGCAGCTCCTCGGACTCCTCCACGGGCGGCAAGGACGGCAAGGCGTCCGGCAAGGGCGCGACGCACGTCAGTCCCGTCGCGGCGCTGCGCAGTGCCGAGAAGTCCACCGACGGCGCCGACTCCGCCAGGGTCGAGTCGACGACCACCATGGGCTCGCTGATGTCCATGACCGCCGACGGCGCCCTCGGCTGGGCCCACGGACTCACCGGCAACCTGACCATCACGTACACCGGCGGCTCCATGGCCGACACCATGCGCCGGCTCGGCACGACGTCGATGCGGGCCCGCTATCTGCCCGACGCCTACTACGCGCAGATGGGCGACCGGTTCGCGCAGCAGGCGGGCGGCAAGCACTGGATCCGGTACGGCTACGACGACCTCGCCGCCCTCGGCGGCGGCTCCGGCGCCTACCTCAAGGACCAGATGCAGAACACGACCCCCAACCAGTCGGTGAAGCTGCTGCTCGCCTCCGGGGACGTCAGGAAGGTCGGCAGCGAGACGGTGCGCGGCGTGGACACCACGCACTACTCGGGCACGGTGGACGTCGCCGACCTCGCCGGCGAGAACTCCAGTCTCTCCGCGAGCCAGCTCGCCGGGCTGAAGAAGCAGCTCACCCAGGCCGGTGTCACCACCGAGACCGTGGACATCTGGGTCGACGGCAAGGACCTGCTGGTCAAGAAGGTCGAGAAGGGCCGGATGTCGGCCGGTGAGTACAGCCAGACCGCGTACTACAGCGACTACGGGGTCACGGCGTCCGCCGAGCGTCCGCCGGCGGGCGACACCGAGGACTTCCGGGAGCTGCTGAAGAAGCAGGGCGTGAACGGCAGTGGCTCCTGAGCCGGCTGATGCGCGTGGTCCGCACGATACGCACGGGAATTGAGATGACCTTTGCCACCTCTTGGGGTTAGGCTCTCGTCCTTACTGTGTATCAGCCATGCATTCCTTGGGGGGAATCGATGGAGTCTGCCGTTCGTGGTCCCGTGCGCCGCAGAGCGATGGGGGCCGGCCTCGCGGCCGTGCTGCTCGCCGGAGGAGCGGTCGCCTGCCAGAAGGACGACAAGGCCGGGCAGTCGCCCGCGATGACGCCCGCCGCGGCCGTCGCCAAGGCCGCCAAGAACACCGAGGACATCACGTCCCTGCGCTACCGGATGACCGGCAAGGTCCCCGGTGAGGGGCAGATCTCCGGCGAGGCGGCGATGAGCATGAAGCCGCTGGCCATGAGCATGAAGATGACGGTGCAGGACCAGGCCGCCGACGGCCCGGTCGAGATCCGTCTCGTCGACAAGGCCATGTACATCGGCGGCAGCGCCGACATGGCCAAGGAGATGGACGGCAAGACCTGGATCAAGTTCGACATGTCCGCGCTCGGCGCCGACAAGGAGCTGAACGCGGACCAGCTGGGCGCCGGCCAGGCCGACAAGAACCCGGCCAGCGAGTCCACCTTCCTCACCGGCTCCAAGGACGTGAAGAAGGTCGGCACCGAGACCGTCGGGGGCGTCAGGACCACCCACTACAAGGGCACGGTCACCGTCGCCGACCTCAAGGCGTCCCTCAAGGACGAGAACAAGACCGTCCGCGAGCAGCGCGAGAAGAGCCTGCAGCAGTACGAGAAGATGGGCATCGACTCGATGACCATGGACATGTGGATCGACGGCGACGACCACACCAAGCAGTTCCGGATGCGGGGCGACGCCGACAAGGGCCCGATGGACATGACCATCCTCTTCCTCGACTACAACAAGCCGGTGACCGTCACGGCCCCGCCCGCCAAGGACACCGCCGACCTGGCCGAGATGATGAAGCAGGCCCAGAGCGGCTGAGCGCCGTAGGACCGGATTTGCCTGACGGTGAGCCGGTCACGTACTCTCCTACAGAAGCCAAAGACCGCTGGTCGTTGCCGTGCGCTCGCAAGAGGGTGCGGTGGCCGAAGGATCCGCTGAACCGCGGACGACCCGCGCAGGTGACTGTGGAAGTGCTCCCGGACCCCGCTCCATGGGGAATTCGGTCGAGCTACGCCCCGTGCGCCTGCGCCGGGGCGTTTCGTTTTCCCCAGCCCCTTCCGAGCGGTCCCATCACCCGGAAGGAGGCCGACGCTTATGGCAAGGCCCGACAAGGCTGCCACGGTGGCCGAGCTGACGGAGCAGTTCCGCAGCTCGAGCGCCGCCGTGCTGACCGAGTACCGGGGTCTCACCGTGGCGCAGCTGAAGACGCTGCGTCGTTCGCTCGGTGAGAACGCCCAGTACGCCGTGGTGAAGAACACGCTGACCAAGATTGCGGCCAACGAGGCCGGGATCACGACGCTCGACGACCTGTTCAACGGTCCGACGGCGGTCGCCTTCGTCACCGGTGACCCGGTGGAGTCGGCGAAGGGTCTTCGTGACTTCGCCAAGGACAACCCGAATCTCGTCATCAAGGGCGGTGTCCTTGACGGCAAGGTGCTGTCCGCCGACGAGATCAAGAAGCTTGCGGACCTCGAGTCCCGCGAGGTTCTGCTCGCCAAGCTGGCGGGCGCCCTGAAGGGCAAGCAGACGCAGGCTGCTCAGGTCTTCCAGGCGCTCCCGTCGAAGCTCGTCCGCACCGTGGACGCGCTTCGCGCCAAGCAGGACGAGCAGGGCGGTGCCGAGTAACTCGGCTCGCGAAATGACCACGGCCTGAGGCCCAGCGCCTGAGGAAGCGGTCGTAGCGGGCCGAACGTCTACGCAGTAACGCCGCAAGGCGCACGCCCGCCAGACATGTACATCCGGCACCAGCCGACATTAGTGGAAGGAAAGCCATCGTGGCTCTCACCCAGGACGAACTGCTCGCCGAGTTCGAGGGCATGACCCTCATCCAGCTCTCCGAGTTCGTGAAGGCGTTCGAGGAGAAGTTCGACGTCACCGCTGCCGCCGCCGCGGTCGCCGTTGCCGCCCCCGCGGGTGGCGCCGGTGCCGGCGCCGAGCAGGCCGAGGAGAAGGACGAGTTCGACGTCATCCTCACCGGCGCCGGCGACAAGAAGATCCAGGTCATCAAGGTCGTGCGTGAGCTGACCTCGCTGGGTCTGAAGGAGGCCAAGGACCTCGTGGACGGCGCCCCGAAGCCCGTTCTCGAGAAGGTCGCCAAGGACGCCGCCGAGAAGGCCGCCGAGTCCCTCAAGGGCGCCGGCGCCTCCGTCGAGGTCAAGTAAGACCTTTTGGGCTCACCGAGCCTGTAACGCCTGAGCGCGAAAGAGCGATCATCCATCCGGGTGGTCGCTCTTCGGCGTTCCCGGGCGTCGGGCGGCGGCTGCCTTGCACCGGCGGGTGTGCGGAGTATGGTGATCTTCGTCGTGCCTCCAAGCACCCCAGGTGGCATGTGGTTTGGGCCGTGGGGGCCTTGACGAACCGCACGCAGCGCGCAATTCTCAGGACGCGTCGTCACAAGGATCCGAATCCGAGGCATGGATCGGCGACGAAGAGGGCAGTATCAACGTGCATCGAGGGCAGGCATGCCGAGGGCGTTGAGGACAACGAGGGTCACAGAAAATCGGGGCTGGACATCAGTGTGCCAAGTGGCTACACTGACCCTTTGCGCTGCCTGTTAGCTGTCCCCTGCCCGTCACCAGGGGTCTGCCCTCGCCTCAGCACCGACGATCAGACCGTCCCTGACCTGGCCAAAAAGCCGCTTCAGGGAAATCTGTCTCTGTGCGTCGGAGAGGGACCGGTACGCGCGTAGTGAGTCCGAGCCCTCGGAAGGACCCCCTCTTGGCCGCCTCGCGCAATGCCTCGACCGCGAATACGAACAACGGCGCCAGCACCGCCCCGCTGCGCATCTCCTTTGCAAAGATCAAGGAGCCTCTCGAGGTTCCCAACCTGCTCGCGCTGCAGACCGAGAGCTTCGACTGGCTGCTCGGCAACACCGCCTGGCAGAGTCGGGTCGAGGAGGCTCTGGAGTCCGGTCAGGACGTCCCCACCAAGTCCGGTCTGGAGGAGATCTTCGAGGAGATCTCCCCGATCGAGGACTTCTCCGGGTCGATGTCGCTGACGTTCCGCGACCACCGTTTCGAACCGCCGAAGAACAGCATCGACGAGTGCAAGGAGCGCGACTTCACGTACGCGGCCCCGCTCTTCGTCACGGCCGAGTTCACCAACAACGAGACCGGCGAGATCAAGTCCCAGACGGTCTTCATGGGCGACTTCCCGCTCATGACCAACAAGGGCACCTTCGTCATCAACGGCACCGAGCGTGTCGTGGTGTCGCAGCTGGTCCGTTCGCCGGGTGTCTACTTCGACTCCTCCATCGACAAGACGTCCGACAAGGACATCTTCTCGGCCAAGATCATCCCGTCCCGGGGTGCCTGGCTGGAGATGGAGATCGACAAGCGCGACATGGTCGGTGTCCGCATCGACCGCAAGCGCAAGCAGTCCGTCACCGTGCTCCTGAAGGCTCTCGGCTGGACCACCGAGCAGATCCTCGAGGAGTTCGGCGAGTACGAGTCGATGCGCGCCACCCTGGAGAAGGACCACACCCAGGGCCAGGACGACGCGCTGCTCGACATCTACCGCAAGCTGCGCCCGGGCGAGCCCCCCACGCGTGAGGCCGCGCAGACGCTGCTGGAGAACCTGTACTTCAACCCCAAGCGCTACGACCTCGCCAAGGTCGGCCGCTACAAGGTCAACAAGAAGCTGGGTGCGGACGCTCCGCTGGACGCGGGCATCCTGACCGTCGAGGACATCATCTCGACGATCAAGTACCTGGTGAAGCTGCACGCCGGCGAGACCGAGACCACCGGGGACAGCGGCACGGCCATCGTCGTCGAGACCGACGACATCGACCACTTCGGCAACCGTCGTCTGCGCAGCGTCGGCGAGCTCATCCAGAACCAGGTCCGCACGGGTCTGGCTCGTATGGAGCGCGTCGTCCGCGAGCGCATGACCACGCAGGACGTCGAGGCGATCACGCCGCAGACCCTGATCAACATCCGGCCGGTCGTCGCCTCCATCAAGGAGTTCTTCGGCACCAGCCAGCTGTCGCAGTTCATGGACCAGAACAACCCGCTGTCGGGTCTCACCCACAAGCGCCGCCTGTCGGCGCTCGGCCCGGGTGGTCTCTCCCGTGAGCGGGCCGGCTTCGAGGTCCGTGACGTGCACCCCTCGCACTACGGCCGCATGTGCCCGATCGAGACGCCCGAAGGCCCGAACATCGGTCTGATCGGCTCGCTCGCCTCCTACGGCCGCGTCAACGCGTTCGGTTTCGTCGAGACGCCGTACCGCAAGGTCGTCGACGGCCAGGTCACCGACGAGGTGGACTACCTGACCGCCGACGAGGAGGACCGGTTCGTCATCGCGCAGGCCAACGCCACGCTCTCGGACGACCTGCGCTTCGCCGAGAACCGCGTCCTGGTCCGCCGCCGTGGCGGCGAGGTCGACTACGTCGCCGGTGACGACGTGGACTACATGGACGTCTCGCCGCGCCAGATGGTGTCGGTCGCCACCGCCATGATCCCGTTCCTCGAGCACGACGACGCCAACCGTGCCCTCATGGGCGCGAACATGATGCGCCAGGCCGTGCCGCTCATCAAGAGCGAGGCCCCGCTCGTCGGCACCGGCATGGAGTACCGCTCCGCCGTCGACGCCGGCGACGTGGTCAAGGCCGAGAAGGCGGGTGTCGTCCAGGAGGTCTCCGCGGACTACATCACCACCGCCAACGACGACGGCACCTACATCACCTACCGCCTGGCCAAGTTCGCCCGCTCCAACCAGGGCACCTCGGTCAACCAGAAGGTCATCGTCAACGAGGGCGACCGGATCATCGAGGGCCAGGTCCTGGCCGACGGTCCGGCCACCGAGAACGGCGAGATGGCGCTGGGCAAGAACCTGCTCGTGGCGTTCATGCCGTGGGAGGGCCACAACTACGAGGACGCGATCATCCTGTCGCAGCGCCTCGTGCAGGACGACGTCCTCTCCTCGATCCACATCGAGGAGCACGAGGTCGACGCCCGTGACACCAAGCTCGGCCCCGAGGAGATCACCCGGGACATCCCGAACGTCTCCGAGGAGGTCCTCGCCGACCTCGACGAGCGCGGCATCATCCGCATCGGCGCCGAGGTCATCGCCGGCGACATCCTCGTCGGCAAGGTGACCCCGAAGGGCGAGACCGAGCTGACGCCGGAGGAGCGCCTGCTGCGCGCGATCTTCGGTGAGAAGGCCCGTGAGGTGCGCGACACCTCGCTGAAGGTGCCGCACGGCGAGACCGGCAAGGTCATCGGCGTCCGCGTCTTCGACCGCGAGGAGGGCGACGAGCTTCCCCCCGGTGTGAACCAGCTGGTGCGCGTGTACGTGGCGCAGAAGCGCAAGATCACCGACGGTGACAAGCTCGCCGGCCGGCACGGCAACAAGGGTGTCATCTCCAAGATCCTGCCGATCGAGGACATGCCGTTCCTGGAGGACGGCACCCCGGTCGACATCATCCTCAACCCGCTGGGTGTCCCGTCCCGAATGAACCCGGGACAGGTCCTGGAGATCCACCTCGGCTGGCTCGCCAGCCGCGGCTGGGACGTCTCCGGCCTCGCGGAGGAGTGGGCGCAGCGCCTCCAGGTGATCGGCGCCGACCAGGTCGACCCGGGCACGAACGTCGCGACCCCCGTCTTCGACGGTGCGCGCGAGGACGAGCTCGCGGGTCTGCTGCAGCACACCATCCCGAACCGCGACGGCGAGCGCATGGTGCTCCCGACCGGCAAGGCGCGGCTGTTCGACGGCCGCAGCGGTGAGCCGTTCCCGGACCCGATCTCGGTCGGCTTCATGTACATCCTGAAGCTGCACCACCTGGTCGACGACAAGCTGCACGCCCGCTCGACCGGTCCGTACTCGATGATCACCCAGCAGCCGCTGGGTGGTAAGGCGCAGTTCGGTGGCCAGCGCTTCGGCGAGATGGAGGTGTGGGCCCTCGAGGCCTACGGCGCCGCGTACGCGCTCCAGGAGCTGCTGACGATCAAGTCCGACGACGTCACCGGCCGCGTGAAGGTCTACGAGGCCATCGTCAAGGGCGAGAACATCCCCGAGCCCGGCATCCCCGAGTCCTTCAAGGTGCTCATCAAGGAGATGCAGTCTCTCTGCCTGAACGTGGAGGTGCTGTCCAGCGACGGTATGTCCATCGAGATGCGCGACACCGACGAGGATGTCTTCCGCGCCGCGGAGGAGCTCGGCATCGACCTGTCCCGGCGCGAGCCGAGCAGCGTCGAAGAGGTCTGACGGGAGTCCGGCCGGAGGACCTGGTGAGGACCCTCCGGCCGGCCCCTGGACCCCCGTATCAGACCAAAGACTTACAACCCTGAGAGGGATTGACGCATAGTGCTCGACGTCAACTTCTTCGACGAGCTCCGGATCGGCCTGGCCACCGCTGACGACATCCGTCAGTGGAGCCACGGCGAGGTCAAGAAGCCCGAGACCATCAACTACCGCACCCTCAAGCCGGAAAAGGACGGGCTCTTCTGCGAGAAGATCTTCGGCCCCACCCGGGACTGGGAGTGCTACTGCGGCAAGTACAAGCGTGTCCGGTTCAAGGGCATCATCTGTGAGCGCTGCGGCGTCGAGGTGACCCGCGCCAAGGTGCGCCGTGAGCGGATGGGCCACATCGAACTGGCCGCGCCCGTCACGCACATCTGGTACTTCAAGGGTGTCCCCTCGCGCCTCGGCTACCTGCTGGACCTGGCGCCCAAGGACCTCGAGAAGGTCATCTACTTCGCGGCGTACATGATCACGTACGTCGACGAGGAGCGCCGCACCCGCGACCTGCCCTCCCTGGAGGCGCACGTCTCCGTCGAGCGGCAGCAGGTGGAGAACCGCCGGGACTCCGACCTGGAGGCCCGCGCCAAGAAGCTCGAGTCCGACCTGGCCGAGCTGGAGGCCGAGGGCGCCAAGGCGGACGTGCGCCGCAAGGTGCGCGAGGGTGCCGAGCGCGAGATGAAGCAGCTGCGCGACCGCGCGCAGCGCGAGATCGACCGCCTCGACGAGGTGTGGACCCGCTTCAAGAACCTCAAGGTCCAGGACCTGGAGGGCGACGAGCTGCTCTACCGCGAGCTGCGCGACCGCTTCGGCACGTACTTCGACGGCTCGATGGGTGCCGCGGCGCTGCAGAAGCGCCTGGAGTCCTTCGACCTCGACGAGGAGGCCGAGAAGCTCCGCGAGATCATCCGCACCGGCAAGGGCCAGAAGAAGACCCGTGCGCTCAAGCGCCTCAAGGTCGTCTCCGCGTTCCTGCAGACCAGCAACAGCCCCAAGGGCATGGTGCTCGACTGCGTGCCGGTCATCCCGCCGGACCTGCGTCCGATGGTGCAGCTGGACGGTGGCCGCTTCGCGACCTCCGACCTCAACGACCTGTACCGCCGTGTGATCAACCGCAACAACCGCCTGAAGCGCCTTCTCGACCTCGGTGCGCCCGAGATCATCGTGAACAACGAGAAGCGCATGCTCCAGGAGGCCGTCGACGCGCTCTTCGACAACGGCCGTCGCGGCCGCCCGGTCACGGGCCCCGGCAACCGTCCGCTGAAGTCGCTGTCCGACATGCTCAAGGGCAAGCAGGGCCGCTTCCGCCAGAACCTGCTCGGCAAGCGAGTCGACTACTCGGCGCGTTCCGTGATCGTCGTCGGCCCGCAGCTGAAGCTGCACCAGTGCGGTCTGCCCAAGGCCATGGCGCTGGAGCTCTTCAAGCCGTTCGTGATGAAGCGGCTCGTGGACCTCAACCACGCGCAGAACATCAAGAGCGCCAAGCGCATGGTGGAGCGCGGCCGCACCGTCGTGTACGACGTCCTCGAAGAGGTCATCGCCGAGCACCCGGTGCTGCTCAACCGTGCTCCCACCCTGCACCGCCTCGGCATCCAGGCCTTCGAGCCGCAGCTGGTCGAGGGCAAGGCCATCCAGATCCACCCGCTCGTGTGCACCGCGTTCAACGCGGACTTCGACGGTGACCAGATGGCCGTGCACCTGCCGCTGTCCGCGGAGGCGCAGGCCGAGGCCCGCATCCTGATGCTGTCCTCGAACAACATCCTCAAGCCGGCCGACGGCCGTCCGGTGACGATGCCGACCCAGGACATGGTCCTCGGTCTGTTCTTCCTCACCACCGACGGCGAGATGCGGAACGTGAAGGGCCAGGACCGGTCCTTCGCCTCTGTGGCCGAGGCGATCATGGCGTTCGACGCCGGCGAGCTCTCGCTGCAGTCGAAGGTGGACATCCGCTTCCCGGTGGGCACCATCCCGCCGCGCGGCTGGACGCCTCCGGCGCAGGAGGAGGGCGAGCCCGAGTGGCAGCAGGGTGACAGCTTCCGGCTGCGGACCACGCTGGGCCGCGCGCTCTTCAACGAGCTGCTGCCCGAGGACTACCCGTTCGTCGACTACGAGGTCGGCAAGAAGCAGCTCTCCGAGATCGTCAACGACCTCGCCGAGCGCTACCCGAAGGTCATCGTGGCGGCGACGCTCGACAACCTGAAGGCGGCCGGCTTCTTCTGGGCGACCCGCTCCGGTGTCACCGTGGCCATCTCCGACGTCGTCGTTCCCGAGGCGAAGAAGGAGATCGTCAAGGGCTACGAGGCGCAGGACGAGAAGGTCCAGAAGCAGTACGAGCGCGGTCTGATCACCAAGGACGAGCGCACGCAGGAGCTCATCGCGATCTGGACCAAGGCGACCAACGAGGTCGCCGAGGCGATGAACGACAACTTCCCGAAGACCAACCCGATCTTCATGATGGTGAACTCGGGTGCGCGAGGCAACATGATGCAGATGCGTCAGATCGCCGGTATGCGTGGTCTGGTGTCGAACGCGAAGAACGAGACGATCCCGCGTCCGATCAAGGCGTCGTTCCGCGAGGGCCTGTCCGTGCTGGAGTACTTCATCTCCACGCACGGTGCCCGTAAGGGTCTGGCGGACACCGCCCTGCGTACCGCCGACTCCGGTTACCTCACCCGTCGTCTGGTCGACGTCTCCCAGGACGTCATCATTCGCGAGGAGGACTGCGGCACCGACCGCGGTCTGCGCCTCAAGATCGCCGACCGGGGCGCCGACGGCGTCCTGCGCAAGGCGGAGGACGTCGAGACCAGCGTGTACGCGCGCTGCCTCGCCGAGGACATCGTGGTCGACGGCAAGGTGCTCGCGCCGGCCGGTGTGGACCTCGGTGACGTCCTCATCGACCGGCTGGTCGCCAACGGCATCGAGGAGGTCAAGACCCGCTCGATCCTGACCTGCGAGTCCCAGGTCGGCACCTGCGCCATGTGCTACGGCCGCTCGCTGGCCACCGGCAAGCTGGTCGACATCGGTGAGGCGGTCGGCATCATCGCCGCCCAGTCCATCGGTGAGCCCGGTACCCAGCTGACGATGCGTACCTTCCACACCGGTGGTGTGGCCGGTGACGACATCACCCAGGGTCTGCCGCGTGTCGTCGAGCTCTTCGAGGCCCGTACCCCGAAGGGTGTCGCCCCGATCTCCGAGGCCAACGGCCGCGTGCGGATCGAGGAGACCGAGAAGACCAAGAAGATCGTCGTCACCCCGGACGACGGCAGCGACGAGACGGCGTTCCCGATCTCGAAGCGCGCCCGTCTCCTGGTCAGCGAGGGCGAGCACGTCGAGGTGGGCCAGAAGCTCACCGTGGGTGCCACCAACCCGCACGACGTGCTGCGCATCCTGGGTCAGCGTGCCGTCCAGGTCCACCTGGTCGGCGAGGTCCAGAAGGTCTACAACTCGCAGGGTGTGTCGATCCACGACAAGCACATCGAGATCATCATCCGGCAGATGCTCCGCCGGGTGACGATCATCGAGTCCGGCGACGCCGAGCTGCTGCCCGGCGAGCTGGTCGAGCGCTCGAAGTTCGAGACCGAGAACCGTCGTGTGGTCCAGGAGGGCGGTCACCCGGCCTCCGGTCGTCCGCAGCTCATGGGTATCACCAAGGCCTCGCTGGCCACGGAGTCCTGGCTGTCGGCGGCGTCCTTCCAGGAGACGACGCGAGTCCTCACCGACGCGGCGATCAACGCCAAGTCCGACTCGCTCATCGGCCTCAAGGAGAACGTCATCATCGGTAAGCTCATCCCGGCCGGTACGGGCCTGTCCCGCTACCGCAACATCCGGGTCGAGCCGACCGAGGAGGCCAAGGCCGCGATGTACTCGGCCGTCGGCTACGACGACATCGACTACTCGCCGTTCGGCACCGGCTCCGGCCAGGCCGTCCCGCTGGAGGACTACGACTACGGTCCGTACAACCAGTAAGCGAGCAGCATGAGTCGAAGGGCGGTCCCCTCCGGGGGGCCGCCCTTCGGCGTGCCGGCGCCCGCCTGCCGCAGGGGCCGCGGCAAGAGGCGGCGAGCAGCCGTCGTGGCCGGTGTGCGGAGGGCGGAGCGTGGTGCACACCCCGCGGGGGCGTCGGGACCCGTCAGGCGGCCGGGTGGAGGGTCCAGCGGCCCGTGGCCTGGACGCGCAGGACACGCCGGGCGTCCGGTACCGCGACCGTCAGGCGGGCGCGGCCGCGGCCGTCGGCGAGCAGCCGGCCCGGGCGGTACGTCCGGGTGACCTCGCGGAGTGCGAACGCGCCCGTGCCGTGGTGCTCGAACTCGACCGCACGGCACCCGTCGTCCTTGAGCACCGTCTCGATGCCCCGCCCCGTCAGCGGCGCGCCCGCCTCCAGCCGCCGGGCCTCACCGGGCGGACGCAGCGCGATCCGCCAGGGACCCGTCGCGCCCACGTCCAGGAACATCTCCGTGCCGTGCTGCTCCGGCAGCAGTACCCGCGCCCGGCCGGGGGCCGTCCGGGACGGTTCGAAGGCGCCCTTGAGCAGGACCCGCGGCCGTCCGCCCGCGCCGCCGCGGTCGCGCACCGAGAAGCTGCCGGAAGCGTTGTCGGTCTCGAAGACCAGCAGCGCGGGGCCGCCCTCGGCGGGCCGGGGGACGCGGACCCTGGTGCCGCCGGTGCCGCGGGTCCAGACGATGTCGGTGCCCGCCCTGCGCGCGGTGTCGAGGCGCTCCAGGGCCGTCCGGCCGCGTTCCAGGAGTTCCGGCACCCGGGCGGGGGCGCTCGCCCCGGCCTCGTCGTAGGTCTCCACGGCGGTGCGGTAGGCGGCCAGGTCGTCCGGGTCGGCGCACGGGCCGGGGCGGTAGGTGTGCAGGCGCAGGAGTTCGCCGTACGAGGTGATGGCCCGGTCGGCGGCCTCGGCGGCGGTCGGCCGGAGCGGCCCGGGCAGGGCCGGCTTCGGTGAGGGGTGCGGCCCGAGGCTCCCCGTGCGCCTGCCGCCGGGCGCGAACCGGTGGGCGGCCAGGGCCGGCGGGAACACCAGGGCGACGTACATGAGGAGCGCGGCCCCGCCGTCGCCGACGGGGAGCAGGCTCAGCACGAGGCCGAGCAGGAGGAGGACGAGCGTGCCGCTGAGCAGCCCGTACCCCACGCACCTGCCCCACGGCGCCCTGCTGCCGGAAGTCATACGGCCACCCCCCCCGTCGCGACCGGGACGTCCGCCAGGACCGCCCCCCGGACATCGTGCCGTCGTGCGCGTGCCCGCCGTGAGGGCCGTCGTGGGACATGTCGGGCGGACTCCCGCTGCCGGGCTCCGGCAACGGCCGCAAGCCGGCGGACCCTGCGGGAACCGATGCTGAATACGGTGCGTTGGAGCATGATGAAGGCATTCAGCCGCCTCTGGGGGAGGTGTCCGTGTCGTACCCGACGCCGTGGCAGCCGTGGCACGCCCAGAGCCCCCCGTCCATGCTGGCCTCCCATGCCGACCGTGAGCGCGCCGTGGACGTGCTCAGAGCCGGGTACGGGGAGGGACGGCTGGAGCATCACGAGTTCGAGAAGCGGGTCTCGCGTGCCTATGCGGCCCGCACGGTGGGGGAGTTGGCCCTGCTGGTCGCTGATCTGCCCACCGGGCCCGTGCCGCAGCCCGCGGCCGGCATGGCCGTCCCGCAGACCTTCCAGCCCGTCGTACGGCGGCAGACGAACGCCAAGGCCATCGGGGCCGCCGTCTGCGGCCTGCTGTGCCTGCCGACGATGGGGCTGACGGGCATACCGGCCGTCATCCTGGGGCACACGGCACGCAACGAGATGGAGCGCACCGGGGAGGCCGGCGAGGGTCTCGCGCTGACCGGTCTGGTGCTGGGATGGCTGTCGACGGCCGGCTGGGCGCTGGTGCTGACGCTGCTGCTCGCGGTGGCGCTGGCCTCCGGATGACGGTCGCGGACGGGGCGAATCGAAGATCCATGGCGTGCATGGTCTTGACATCCGACGCACGGTGATGCGGGCGCGGCCCATTTGTTTTGACCGTAGCGTTTGAGGTAGGTACGCTCAGACCTTGTGCCTGGGGTGTGCCCTGGCTCTCGTGCGTGCCTTCAAACCGCATAACGAGCTGTGAGCGGCCACCGTAATCTGTGCTCTTTTCGCCTCGCGGCGGGAGTCCGCCGGATTCGACACACCCGACCGCGTGGGTCGGCGACGTTCCAGGTTAGCTTCACCAATCGGCACACAGAAACCGGAGAAGTAGTGCCTACGATCCAGCAGCTGGTCCGCAAGGGCCGGCAGGACAAGGTCGAGAAGAACAAGACGCCCGCACTCGAGGGTTCCCCTCAGCGTCGTGGCGTCTGCACGCGTGTGTTCACGACCACCCCGAAGAAGCCGAACTCGGCCCTGCGTAAGGTCGCGCGTGTGCGTCTGACCAGCGGGATCGAGGTCACCGCTTACATTCCGGGTGAGGGACACAACCTGCAGGAGCACTCCATCGTGCTCGTGCGCGGCGGCCGTGTGAAGGACCTGCCGGGTGTTCGCTACAAGATCATCCGTGGCTCCCTCGACACCCAGGGTGTCAAGAACCGCAAGCAGGCCCGTTCCCGCTACGGCGCCAAGAAGGAGAAGTAGAAATGCCTCGTAAGGGCCCCGCCCCGAAGCGCCCGGTCATCATCGACCCGGTCTACGGTTCTCCTCTGGTGACGTCGCTCATCAACAAGGTGCTGCTGAACGGCAAGCGCTCCACCGCCGAGCGCATCGTCTACGGCGCCATGGAAGGTCTGCGTGAGAAGACGGGCAACGACCCGATCATCACGCTGAAGCGCGCGCTGGAGAACATCAAGCCGACCCTCGAGGTCAAGTCCCGCCGTGTCGGTGGTGCGACGTACCAGGTTCCGATCGAGGTCAAGCCCGGTCGTGCCAACACGCTCGCGCTGCGCTGGCTCGTCGGCTACTCCCGCGCCCGTCGCGAGAAGACCATGACCGAGCGTCTGCTCAACGAGCTTCTCGACGCCTCCAACGGCCTTGGTGCCGCTGTGAAGAAGCGCGAGGACACGCACAAGATGGCCGAGTCCAACAAGGCCTTCGCGCACTACCGCTGGTAGTCGCTACCCACATCGAGACCGAGAGAAGACTGAAGCCTTATGGCTACCACTTCACTTGACCTGGCCAAGGTCCGCAACATCGGGATCATGGCCCACATCGACGCGGGCAAGACGACCACCACCGAGCGGATCCTGTTCTACACCGGCGTTTCGTACAAGATCGGTGAGGTCCACGACGGCGCCGCCACCATGGACTGGATGGAGCAGGAGCAGGAGCGTGGCATCACGATCACCTCTGCTGCCACCACCTGTCACTGGCCGATGGACGACGTCGACCACACCATCAACATCATCGACACCCCGGGGCACGTCGACTTCACCGTAGAGGTGGAGCGCTCCCTGCGTGTGCTCGACGGTGCCGTGACGGTGTTCGACGGCGTCGCCGGTGTCGAGCCGCAGTCCGAGACGGTGTGGCGTCAGGCGGACCGCTACGGCGTCCCGCGTATCTGCTTCGTCAACAAGCTCGACCGCACCGGTGCCGAGTTCCACCGCTGTGTCGACATGATCTCCGACCGCCTGGGCGCCCAGCCGATCGTGATGCAGCTGCCGATCGGTGCCGAGGCCGACTTCAAGGGCGTCGTCGACCTCGTGACGATGAAGGCCCTCGTGTGGTCCGCCGAGGCCACCAAGGGCGAGATGTACGACACCGTCGACATCCCGGACACCCACGTCGAGGCTGCCGAGGAGTACCGCGGCAAGCTGCTCGAGGCCGTGGCCGAGAACGACGAAGAGATCATGGAGCTGTACCTGGAGGGCACCGAGCCCACCGTGGAGCAGCTGTACGCCGCGATCCGCCGCATCACCATCGCGTCCGGCAAGTCCCAGGACACCACGGTCACCCCGGTGTTCTGCGGCACCGCGTTCAAGAACAAGGGCGTCCAGCCCCTGCTCGACGCGGTCGTGCGCTACCTCCCCTCCCCCCTGGACGTCGAGGCCATCGAGGGCCACGACGTGAAGGACCCGGAGACGGTCGTCAAGCGCAAGCCGTCCGAGGACGAGCCGCTGTCCGCGCTCGCGTTCAAGATCATGAGCGACCCGCACCTCGGCAAGCTCACCTTCGTCCGGGTCTACTCGGGCCGCCTGGTGTCCGGCACCTCGGTGCTGAACTCCGTCAAGGGCAAGAAGGAGCGCATCGGCAAGATCTACCGGATGCACGCGAACAAGCGTGAGGAGATCGAGTCGGTGGGCGCCGGCGACATCGTCGCGGTCATGGGTCTGAAGCAGACCACGACCGGCGAGACGCTGTGCGACGACAAGGCCCCGGTGATCCTGGAGTCCATGGACTTCCCGGCGCCGGTCATCCAGGTCGCCATCGAGCCCAAGTCCAAGGGCGACCAGGAGAAGCTGGGCGTCGCGATCCAGCGCCTGGCCGAGGAGGACCCGTCCTTCCAGGTCCACTCGGACGAGGAGACCGGCCAGACCATCATCGGCGGTATGGGCGAGCTGCACCTCGAGGTGCTGGTCGACCGCATGCGCCGTGAGTTCCGGGTCGAGGCCAACGTCGGCAAGCCGCAGGTCGCGTACCGCGAGACGATCCGCAAGGCCGTCGAGCGCGTGGACTACACCCACAAGAAGCAGACCGGTGGTACCGGTCAGTTCGCCAAGGTGCAGATCGCGATCGAGCCCATCGAGGGCGGCGACGCCTCGTACGAGTTCGTGAACAAGGTGACCGGTGGCCGTATCCCGAAGGAGTACATCCCTTCGGTGGACGCCGGTGCGCAGGAGGCCATGCAGTTCGGCATCCTCGCGGGCTACGAGATGACCGGCGTGCGCGTCACGCTGATCGACGGTGGCTACCACGAGGTCGACTCCTCCGAGCTCGCCTTCAAGATCGCCGGTTCGCAGGCCTTCAAGGAGGCCGCGCGCAAGGCCAGCCCCGTGCTGCTCGAGCCGATGATGGCCGTCGAGGTCACCACGCCCGAGGACTACATGGGTGAGGTCATCGGCGACATCAACTCCCGCCGTGGCCAGATCCAGGCCATGGAGGAGCGGGCCGGTGCCCGCGTCGTGAAGGGCCTCGTGCCCCTCTCGGAGATGTTCGGTTACGTCGGCGACCTGCGCAGCAAGACGTCCGGCCGGGCCAGCTACTCCATGCAGTTCGACTCCTACGCCGAGGTTCCGCGGAACGTCGCCGAGGAGATCATCGCGAAGGCCAAGGGCGAGTAACGCACCGCGTTATCGCACCGCGTTTCCACGCCTTAGGCTTGACTCCGGAGCCTGCCGGGGCATTCCTCCCCAATCGTGGGGGAATGCCCCGGGGCCCGGGCACCAACAGCAAAGATCACCTGGCGCCGATGAAGTAAGGCGTACCAGAACCACTCCACAGGAGGACCCCAGTGGCGAAGGCGAAGTTCGAGCGGACTAAGCCGCACGTCAACATCGGCACCATCGGTCACATCGACCACGGTAAGACGACCCTCACGGCCGCCATTACCAAGGTGCTGCACGACGCGTACCCGGACCTGAACGAGGCCTCGGCGTTCGACCAGATCGACAAGGCTCCCGAAGAGCGCCAGCGCGGTATCACCATCTCCATCGCGCACGTCGAGTACCAGACGGAGACGCGTCACTACGCCCACGTCGACTGCCCCGGTCACGCGGACTACATCAAGAACATGATCACCGGTGCTGCCCAGATGGACGGCGCCATCCTCGTGGTCGCCGCCACCGACGGCCCGATGCCGCAGACCAAGGAGCACGTGCTCCTGGCCCGCCAGGTCGGCGTTCCGTACATCGTCGTCGCCCTGAACAAGGCCGACATGGTGGACGACGAGGAGATCCTGGAGCTCGTCGAGCTCGAGGTCCGTGAGCTGCTCTCCGAGTACGAGTTCCCGGGCGACGACGTTCCGGTCGTCAAGGTCTCCGCGCTCAAGGCGCTCGAGGGCGACAAGGAGTGGGGCCAGTCGGTCCTGGACCTGATGAAGGCCGTCGACGAGGCGATCCCGCAGCCCGAGCGTGACGTCGACAAGCCGTTCCTGATGCCGATCGAGGACGTCTTCACGATCACCGGTCGTGGCACCGTCGTCACCGGCCGTATCGAGCGTGGTGTCCTCAAGGTCAACGAGACCGTCGACATCATCGGCATCAAGACCGAGAAGACCACCACCACGGTCACCGGCATCGAGATGTTCCGCAAGCTGCTCGACGAGGGCCAGGCCGGTGAGAACGTCGGTCTGCTGCTCCGCGGCATCAAGCGCGAGGACGTCGAGCGCGGCCAGGTCATCATCAAGCCCGGTTCGGTCACCCCGCACACCGAGTTCGAGGCCCAGGCCTACATCCTGTCCAAGGACGAGGGTGGCCGCCACACGCCGTTCTTCAACAACTACCGCCCGCAGTTCTACTTCCGTACGACGGACGTGACCGGCGTCGTGACCCTCCCCGAGGGCACCGAGATGGTCATGCCGGGTGACAACACCGAGATGAAGGTGGAGCTCATCCAGCCCGTCGCCATGGAGGAGGGCCTGAAGTTCGCCATCCGTGAGGGTGGCCGGACCGTGGGCGCCGGCCAGGTCACCAAGATCAACAAGTGATCTTGGCCCGCGAGGGCTGACCCGGCAGGACTCTGAAGGGCCTGTACGACTCCGGTCGTACAGGCCCTTTCGGTTGCCCGCCGGGGACCTTTCCCTACGGCGTCACCACCGTGCCGCCGAAGGTCACGGCCAGCCGGCCGTCCGAGGCGAAGGACCAGCCGAGGGCGCCGCTGTAGGAGGAGCAGCGGGAGCCGTTGGTGCCGGTCCAGAACTGGTTGGAGCCGTCGGCGTCGCCGACCGTCTTGTCGTTCGAGCCGTCGACGGCGAACCGGCACGAGGTGTTGGTGCGGAACACCGAGGTGCCCTTGTCGAAGGAGAAGTTGCGCTCGGCGTTGTCGATGCCGGCGTTGTTCGAGATCGCCATCGTGCCGGGGTTGTTGTTGTAGGTGAACCCGTGGTGGCCGTTGCCGTAGGCGATGTCGTGCCGCACGGTGTGGTCGACGGCGATGCCGTCCCCGCCGAGCTTGTAGCCGTTGCGGTCGCCGTCGCCGCTCTGGCTGCCGTCGGACAGGGTGCCGTTGCTGGAGGAGAGCGAGTACTCGATGGTCACCGGGCCGATGGCACCGGTGGCGGTCTTGGTGTAGAGGTCCCAGCCGTCGTCGATGTTGTGGTGGGAGACGTCGTAGCGGAAGACGTTCCCGGTGCCGGTGGTGAGCTTCGCGGCGAAACCGTCGGCGTCCTCGCCGTCGGAGTCGGCGTTGTCGTGCGACTCCGAGCTCACCACCAGGTTGTTCGACGGCCACTGGGAGCTCGGGGTGCTGGAGGAGATCCGGCCGAGCTGCAGTCCGGTGTCGCGGTTGTACGCCGTCACCGTGCGTTCGACGACGTTGTCGCTGCCGCCGACGTAGATCCCGTTGTCGCCGGCGTGTTCGACGGTGAGGCCGTACAGGTGCCAGCGGTTCGCGTTGAGCTGGATCCCGCGGTTGGACGAACTCTCGCTCTGCGCCGAGAAGTTGAGCACCGGGGTCTCGCCCGGGTAGGCGCGCAGGGTGGTGCGGGCGGCGGCGGTGCCGTCGCTGCCGGCCGGGATCGTGATCGTCGAGGAGTAGGCGTAGGTGCCGCCGCGCAGGTAGATGGTGCCGCCCGGTGCGATGCGGCCGATCGCCGTGGCGAGCGTCGTCGGGGCGGACTGCGTTCCGGCCGCGCCCGCGGTGCCGGCGGGCGACACGTACTGCGTGGAGCTCGCGGCCTGCGCCGGAGCGCCGGACAGTGCGACGAGCGCGCCTGCCAGCAGGGTGACGCACGCGATGACGGGTCTCACTTGCATGGTGATGCCTCCGGGTTCGTCCGTGACCAGGGCTGCCGTGCACGGGAGAAAGCGCTTTCTCAGCTCCCGGACGGGACCGTAAGCGCTTGCTGTGGACGCGTCAATAGACAAGTGATTGATTCTTATTCACAAGGGTGAACGCGCTCCGGGCTGCCGGGAGGGTGCGGGTTTGACCTGCGTCACCCTCGGGGTATTCTCTCCGGCTCGATTGGCCAGGCCCCTGCCCCATATGGCAGACTGTCGGAGTTGCTCGGTCGAGTGTTGATGCTGCGCGCCTCCCGCCGGGAGGACCGGAAGCGAGTCCCACAGTACTCGTCGCCCCAACTGCCGTAAGGCAGCGCTGGGGCGGACGTACGGGAATCTTCCGGGAAGTGTCGGTGCGGCACCGGCCAGGCACCCGGTGGGCCCTTCGCCCCCGGCCTGCGGTTCCGAAAGGGTCGCGCTCTCCCAGCAGGGATGTTCGAACAAGGGGCATCTGTGTCAGCGAGGGTGCGACACGCCCGACCGCGTGGGTCGGAGGCCGAGATCCACGGAACACCGGGTTCCAGAGCGTTACGAGAGACAGGACTACTGAGTAGCCATGGCGGGACAGAAGATCCGCATCCGGCTCAAGGCCTACGACCACGAGGTCATCGACTCCTCGGCGAAGAAGATCGTCGAGACGGTGACCCGCACTGGTGCGTCGGTCGCGGGCCCGGTGCCGCTGCCCACTGAGAAGAACGTGTACTGCGTCATCAAGTCGCCGCACAAGTACAAGGACTCGCGCGAGCACTTCGAGATGCGCACGCACAAGCGCCTGATCGACATTCTCGACCCGACCCCCAAGACCGTTGACTCTCTGATGCGACTCGACCTCCCGGCCGGTGTCGACATCGAGATCAAGCTCTGAGGCCGGTGATCTGAGAATGGCTAAGCAGATCAAGGGCATCCTGGGCGAGAAGCTCGGCATGACGCAGGTGTGGGACGAGAACAACCGTGTTGTTCCGGTCACCGTCGTCAAGGCCGGCCCCAACGTCGTCACCCAGGTGCGTACGAACGACGTCGACGGCTACGAGTCGGTCCAGATCGCCTTCGGCGAGATCGACCCGCGCAAGGTGAACAAGCCCCTCAAGGGCCACTTCGCGAAGGCCGACGTCACCCCCCGTCGCCACCTCGTCGAGATCCGTACGGCCGACGCCTCCGAGTACACCCTCGGTCAGGAAGTCACCGCCGAGGTCTTCGAGGCGGGCGTCAAGGTCGACGTCACCGGCAAGAGCAAGGGCAAGGGCTTCGCCGGCGTCATGAAGCGTCACAACTTCAAGGGCCTCGGCGCCGGTCACGGCACCCAGCGCAAGCACCGCTCTCCCGGTTCCATCGGTGGCTGTGCCACCCCGGGCCGTGTGTTCAAGGGCCTCCGCATGGCGGGTCGCATGGGCAACGAGCGGGTCACCACCCAGAACCTGACCGTCCACGCCGTTGACGCGGAGAAGGGTCTGCTGCTCATCAAGGGCGCGGTTCCCGGTCCGAACGGCGGCCTCGTCCTGGTCCGCACCGCGGCCAAGGGGGCCTGAGGTAACCGATGAGCACTGTTGACATCCTTTCGCCGGCGGGCGAGAAGGCCGGTTCCGTCGAGCTCCCCGCGGAGATCTTCGACGTCGAGAAGGTCAGCATCCCGCTGATCCACCAGGTCGTCGTCGCGCAGCTGGCCGCCGCCCGTCAGGGCACGCACAAGGTCAAGACCCGTGGCGAGGTCCGTGGTGGTGGCAAGAAGCCGTACCGCCAGAAGGGCACCGGCCGCGCCCGTCAGGGTTCGACCCGCGCCCCGCAGTTCGCCGGTGGTGGCGTCGTGCACGGTCCCGTGCCGCGCGACTACTCGCAGCGGACCCCCAAGAAGATGAAGGCCGCCGCCCTGCGTCACGCCCTCACCGACCGGGCCCGCCACAACCGCATCCACGTCGTCTCCGGCGTGATCGCGGGCGAGACCCCCTCCACCAAGGCCGCCAAGACGCTGTTCGGCAAGATCTCGGAGCGCAAGAACCTGCTCCTGGTCGTCGACCGCGCCGACGAGGCCGCGTGGCTGTCCGCCCGCAACCTGCCCCAGGTCCACATCCTGGAGCCGGGCCAGCTGAACACGTACGACGTTCTCGTCTCGGACGACGTGGTCTTCACCCAGGCCGCTTTCGAGTCCTTCGTGTCTGGCGCGCCGGCTGAATCGGCTGCTGACACCGAAGGGAGCGAGGCCTGATGGCTACGCGTCACCCGAGCATTGCCTCCAAGGCTGCGAAGGCCGCCAAGGCCGCGCGCGTCGCCAAGGCGCGCCGCCACGCCGCCGAGGGCAAGAACACCGTCGAGACCCCGGCGAGCAAGGCGTACACGGACCCCCGTGACGTGCTGCTGAAGCCGGTCGTCTCCGAGAAGAGCTACGCGCTTCTCGACGAGAACAAGTACACGTTCATCGTCGACCCGAGTGCCAACAAGACCCAGATCAAGCAGGCCGTCCAGGCGGTCTTCTCGGTCAAGGTCACCGGGGTCAACACGATCAACCGCCAGGGCAAGCGCAAGCGGACCCGCACGGGCTTCGGCCAGCGTGCCGCCACCAAGCGCGCGATCGTGACCCTCGCCGAGGGCGACCGTATCGACATCTTCGGCGGTCCGACCGCGTAAGCGGGTCGGATCGTCCGATATCGGACGAGGACTGAGAAATGGGAATCCGCAAGTACAAGCCGACTACGCCGGGCCGCCGTGGCTCCAGCGTCGCCGACTTCGTCGAGGTCACGCGGTCCACGCCGGAGAAGTCGCTGGTCCGCCCCCTGCACAGCAAGGGCGGCCGTAACAATTCCGGTCGTGTGACCGTCCGCCACCAGGGCGGTGGCCACAAGCGCGCCTACCGCGTGATCGACTTCCGTCGTCACGACAAGGACGGCGTGCCGGCGAAGGTCGCGCACATCGAGTACGACCCCAACCGCACCGCGCGCATCGCGCTGCTCCACTACGCGGACGGCGAGAAGCGCTACATCCTGGCGCCGCGGGGCCTGAACCAGGGCGACCGGATCGAGAACGGTCCCGGCGCCGACATCAAGCCCGGCAACAACCTGGCGCTGCGCAACATCCCGGTCGGTACGACGATCCACTCCGTGGAGCTTCGTCCGGGCGGCGGCGCCAAGTTCGCCCGCTCCGCCGGTGCCTCCGTGCAGCTGCTCGCGAAGGAGGGCTCCATGGCCCACCTCCGCATGCCGTCCGGTGAGATCCGCCTGGTCGACCAGCGCTGCCGCGCCACGGTCGGCGAGGTCGGCAACGCCGAGCAGAGCAACATCAACTGGGGCAAGGCCGGCCGTAAGCGCTGGCTGGGCGTCCGCCCGACCGTTCGCGGTGTGGCGATGAACCCGGTTGACCACCCCCACGGTGGTGGTGAGGGCAAGACCTCCGGTGGTCGCCACCCGGTCAGCCCCTGGGGTCAGAAGGAAGGTCGTACTCGTTCGCCCAAGAAGGCGTCGAACAAGTACATCGTCCGCCGCCGCAAGACGAACAAGAAGCGCTAGGAGCGGGTTTAGATGCCGCGCAGTCTCAAGAAGGGGCCCTTCGTCGACGACCACCTGATCAAGAAGGTGGAAGCCCAGAACGAAGCAGGCACCAAGAACGTCATCAAGACCTGGTCCCGTCGCTCCATGATCGTGCCGGCCATGCTCGGCCACACGCTCGCGGTGCACAACGGCAAGACCCACATCCCGGTGTTCGTCACCGAGTCGATGGTCGGCCACAAGCTCGGCGAGTTCTCGCCGACGCGCACCTTCCGGGGTCACGTCAAGGACGACCGGAAGTCGAAGCGCCGCTAGCAGCGGATCGCATTCAGACACGTAAGTAACTGAGAGGGACAACCATGGAAGCCAGGGCCCAGGCGCGGTACATCCGCGTTACGCCCATGAAGGCCCGCCGCGTGGTGGACCTTATCCGTGGCATGGACGCCACGGAGGCTCAGGCTGTTCTGCGATTCGCTCCGCAGGCAGCCTCCGTGCCCGTCGGCAAGGTGCTCGACAGCGCCATCGCCAACGCCGCGCACAACTACGACCACACCGACGCCGACAGCCTCTTCATCTCCGAGGCGTACGTCGACGAGGGCCCGACCCTGAAGCGGTTCCGGCCGCGCGCCCAGGGCCGTGCCTACCGGATCCGCAAGCGGACCAGCCACATCACCGTGGTCGTCAGCAGCAAGGAAGGAACCCGGTAATGGGCCAGAAGGTAAACCCGCACGGGTTCCGGCTCGGTGTCACCACCGACTTCAAGTCGCGTTGGTACGCCGACAAGCTGTACAAGGACTACGTCAAGGAAGACGTCGCCATCCGCCGGATGATGACGTCCGGCATGGAGCGCGCCGGCATCTCGAAGGTGGAGATCGAGCGCACCCGTGACCGCGTGCGGGTGGACATCCACACCGCTCGTCCGGGCATCGTCATCGGCCGCCGTGGCGCCGAGGCCGACCGCATCCGCGGCGACCTCGAGAAGCTCACGGGCAAGCAGGTCCAGCTGAACATCCTCGAGGTCAAGAACCCCGAGACCGACGCTCAGCTGGTCGCGCAGGCCGTTGCCGAGCAGCTCTCCTCCCGCGTCTCCTTCCGCCGTGCCATGCGCAAGAGCATGCAGTCGGCGATGAAGGCCGGCGCCAAGGGCATCAAGATCCAGTGCGGTGGCCGCCTCGGCGGCGCCGAGATGTCCCGCTCGGAGTTCTACCGCGAGGGCCGCGTGCCCCTGCACACGCTCCGCGCGAACGTGGACTACGGCTTCTTCGAGGCCAAGACGACCTTCGGCCGTATCGGCGTGAAGGTCTGGATCTACAAGGGCGACGTCAAGAACATCGCCGAGGTCCGCGCCGAGAACGCTGCGGCCCGTGCGGGTAACCGCCCGGCCCGTGGCGGTGCCGACCGCCCGGCCCGTGGTGGCCGCGGTGGCGAGCGGCGCGGTCGCAAGCCGCAGCAGGCTGCCGGCGCCGAGGCCCCCAAGGCCGAGGCTCCCGCGTCCGCTCCGGCTGAGAGCACCGGAACGGAGGCCTGACCGACATGCTGATCCCCCGTAGGGTCAAGCACCGCAAGCAGCACCACCCGGGACGCAGCGGCGCCGCCAAGGGTGGCACGACGGTTGCGTTCGGCGAGTACGGCATCCAGGCGCTCACCCCGGCGTATGTGACGAACCGCCAGATCGAGGCCGCTCGTATCGCCATGACGCGTCACATCAAGCGTGGTGGCAAGGTCTGGATCAACATCTACCCGGACCGTCCCCTCACCAAGAAGCCTGCCGAGACCCGCATGGGTTCCGGTAAGGGTTCGCCGGAGTGGTGGATCGCCAACGTCAAGCCCGGACGCGTGATGTTCGAGCTGTCGTACCCCAACGAGAAGATCGCCCGTGAGGCGCTGACCCGTGCGGCCCACAAGCTGCCGATGAAGTGCCGGATCGTCAAGCGCGAGGCAGGTGAAGCGTGATGTCGGCCGGTACCAAGGCGTCCGAGCTGCGCGAGCTGGGCAACGAGGAGCTTCTGGCGAAGCTCCGCGAGGCCAAGGAAGAGCTGTTCAACCTCCGCTTCCAGGCGGCGACGGGTCAGCTCGAGAACCACGGTCGGCTCAAGGCCGTCCGCAAGGACATCGCGCGGATCTACACCCTGATGCGTGAGCGCGAGCTGGGCATCGAGACGGTGGAGAGCGCCTGATGAGCGAGAGCAACGTGACTGAAGAGACGAAGGCCGCGCGCGGCTTCCGCAAGACCCGTGAGGGTCTGGTCGTCAGCGACAAGATGGACAAGACCGTCGTCGTCGCCGTCGAGGACCGCGTCAAGCACGCGCTGTACGGCAAGGTCATCCGCCGTACCAACAAGCTCAAGGCCCACGACGAGCAGAACGCCGCGGGTGTCGGCGACCGTGTCCTCCTCGCGGAGACCCGGCCGCTGTCCGCCACGAAGCGGTGGCGCGTCGTGGAGATCCTCGAGAAGGCCAAGTAGTAATTCCTGCGGGGCAGTTGCTCCGCAGGACAGTTCCGCCAGGCTCGGCAGGGGCGGCACCCCGTAACGGGGCGGCCCCTGCCGGGAACCGGCAGACAAACAGGAGATAGACGTGATCCAGCAGGAGTCGCGACTTCGTGTCGCCGACAACACTGGTGCGAAGGAGATCCTTTGCATCCGTGTGCTCGGTGGCTCCGGTCGCCGCTACGCGGGCATCGGTGACGTCATCGTCGCCACCGTCAAGGACGCGATCCCCGGTGGCAACGTGAAGAAGGGTGACGTCGTCAAGGCGGTCATCGTTCGCACCGTCAAGGAGCGCCGCCGTCCGGACGGCTCGTACATCCGCTTCGACGAGAACGCCGCCGTCATTCTGAAGAACGACGGTGACCCTCGTGGCACCCGCATCTTCGGCCCGGTCGGCCGGGAGCTGCGCGAGAAGAAGTTCATGAAGATCATCTCGCTCGCGCCGGAGGTGCTGTAAGCATGAAGATCAAGAAGGGCGACCTGGTCCAGGTCATCACCGGCAAGGACAAGGGCAAGCAGGGCAAGGTCATCGCGGCCTACCCCCGCGAGGACCGCGTCCTGGTCGAGGGTGTCAACCGGGTCAAGAAGCACACCAAGGCCGGCCCGACCGCCAGCGGTTCGCAGGCCGGCGGCATCGTGACCACCGAGGCCCCCGTCCACGTCTCCAACGTCCAGCTGGTCGTGGAGAAGGACGGCAACAAGGTCGTCACGCGCGTCGGTTACCGCTTCGACGACGAGGGCAACAAGATCCGCGTTGCCAAGCGGACGGGTGAGGACATCTGATGGCTACCACCACCACTCCGCGTCTCAAGACGAAGTACCGCGAGGAGATCGCGGGCAAGCTGCGTGACGAGTTCAAGTACGAGAACGTCATGCAGATCCCCGGCCTCGTCAAGATCGTGGTCAACATGGGTGTCGGCGACGCCGCCCGTGACTCGAAGCTGATCGAGGGCGCGATCCGCGACCTGACCACCATCACCGGTCAGAAGCCGGCCGTCACCAAGGCCCGCAAGTCCATCGCGCAGTTCAAGCTGCGTGAGGGCCAGCCGATCGGTGCCCACGTCACGCTCCGTGGCGACCGCATGTGGGAGTTCCTGGACCGCACCCTGTCGCTCGCGCTCCCGCGCATCCGCGACTTCCGCGGTCTGTCCCCCAAGCAGTTCGACGGCCGTGGCAACTACACCTTCGGTCTCACGGAGCAGGTCATGTTCCACGAGATCGACCAGGACAAGATCGACCGCGTCCGGGGTATGGACATCACCGTGGTCACCACGGCGACCAACGACGCTGAGGGCCGCGCGCTCCTTCGTCACCTCGGCTTCCCCTTCAAGGAGGCGTGAGCGAGATGGCGAAGAAGGCTCTGATCGCGAAGGCTGCTCGCAAGCCCAAGTTCGGCGTGCGTGGCTACACGCGCTGCCAGCGCTGCGGCCGTCCCCACTCCGTGTACCGCAAGTTCGGCCTGTGCCGCGTGTGCCTGCGTGAGATGGCTCACCGTGGCGAGCTGCCGGGCGTGACCAAGAGCTCCTGGTAATCCCCCTTTCAGGGATTCCAAGGGCTCTCGGTAAGCAATGGGCGTGTCAGGCGCCCGCCCTTCCATGGCTTAGGCTTGGGGGGTTGGGCGCCTGACGGTCGCCCGTACGACTTACTACGCCGTAGGTCCACCGCGCCGCACCCGTCCCGTCTCGGATCGGGGAGAGGGATGGCGCACCAGGAAACCCCGGCGAGAGAGGCCGAAGGCCAATTCATGACCATGACTGATCCGATCGCAGACATGCTGACCCGTCTGCGGAACGCGAACTCGGCATACCACGACTCCGTGACGATGCCGGCATCGAAGATCAAGTCGCACATCGCGGAGATCCTCCAGCAGGAGGGCTTCATCACGGGCTGGCGCGTCGAGGACGCCGAGGTCGGCAAGAACCTCGTCCTGGAGCTGAAGTTCGGCCCCAACCGTGAGCGCTCCATCGCGGGCATCAAGCGGATCTCCAAGCCCGGTCTCCGGGTGTACGCGAAGTCCACCAACCTGCCGAAGGTGCTCGGCGGCCTCGGCGTGGCGATCATCTCCACGTCGCACGGGCTCCTCACCGACAAGCAGGCCGGCAAGAAGGGCGTGGGTGGGGAAGTCCTCGCCTACGTCTGGTAGCGGAAGGGAACGGAGGAAAAAGCTATGTCGCGTATTGGCAAGCTCCCCATCACGGTTCCCGCCGGCGTGGACGTCACCATCGACGGCCGTACGGTCTCGGTCAAGGGCCCCAAGGGCACGCTGACCCACACCGTCGTGGCGCCGATCGACATCGCCAAGGGTGAGGACGGCGTTCTCAACGTCACCCGCCCCAACGACGAGCGTCAGAACAAGGCCCTGCACGGCCTGTCCCGCACGCTGGTGGCGAACATGATCACCGGCGTGACCCAGGGTTACGTGAAGAAGCTCGAGATCAGCGGTGTCGGTTACCGCGTGACGGCCAAGGGCTCGAACCTCGAGTTCGCTCTCGGCTACAGCCACCCGATCACCGTCGAGGCCCCCGAGGGCATCACCTTCAAGGTGGAGGCCCCCACCCGGTTCTCGGTCGAGGGCATCGACAAGCAGAAGGTCGGCGAGGTTGCGGCCAACATCCGCAAGCTGCGCAAGCCCGACCCGTACAAGGCCAAGGGCGTCAAGTACGAGGGCGAAGTCATCCGCCGCAAGGTCGGAAAGGCGGGTAAGTAAGCCATGGCATACGGGCAGAAGATCCTCAAGGGCGACGCCTACAAGCGCGCCGCGATCAAGCGCCGTCACATCCGGATCCGCAAGCGGATCTCCGGTACGGCGGAGCGTCCCCGTCTGGTCGTGACCCGCTCCAACCGCCACATCGTGGCGCAGGTGATCGACGACCTGAAGGGTCACACCCTGGCGTCGGCGTCCACCCTGGACACGTCGATCCGCGGTGGCGAGGCCGACAAGTCCGCGCAGGCCAAGCAGGTCGGCGCCCTGGTCGCCGAGCGCGCCAAGGCCGCCGGTGTCGAGGCCGTGGTGTTCGACCGTGGTGGCAACCAGTACGCCGGGCGCATCGCCGCCCTGGCGGACGCCGCCCGCGAGGCCGGGCTCAAGTTCTGAGCCGCTTGTAGCTAGCGGAAAGAGAGAGGTAATCCAATGGCTGGACCCCAGCGCCGCGGAAGCGGTGCCGGTGGCGGCGAGCGGCGGGACCGGAAGGGCCGTGACGGCGGCGCTGCTGCCGCCGAGAAGACCGCGTACGTTGAGCGCGTCGTCGCGATCAACCGCGTCGCCAAGGTTGTGAAGGGTGGTCGTCGCTTCAGCTTCACCGCGCTGGTCGTGGTGGGCGACGGTGACGGCACCGTGGGTGTCGGTTACGGCAAGGCCAAGGAGGTGCCGGCCGCCATCGCCAAGGGCGTTGAGGAGGCCAAGAAGCACTTCTTCAAGGTCCCGCGTATCCAGGGCACCATCCCGCACCCGATCCAGGGTGAGAAGGCTGCCGGCGTCGTACTGCTCAAGCCCGCGTCCCCCGGTACCGGTGTGATCGCCGGTGGCCCGGTGCGCGCCGTGCTCGAGTGCGCCGGTATCCACGACATCCTGTCGAAGTCGCTCGGCTCCGACAACGCGATCAACATCGTGCACGCGACCGTGGAGGCCCTCAAGGGCCTGCAGCGTCCCGAGGAGGTCGCGGCCCGCCGTGGCCTGCCGCTCGAGGACGTCGCCCCCGCGGCCCTGCTGCGTGCGCGTGCGGGAGCGGGTGCGTAATCATGGCGCAGCTCAAGATCACGCAGACGAAGTCGTACATCGGCAGCAAGCAGAACCACCGTGACACCCTGCGTTCCCTGGGCCTCAAGCGCCTGGGTGACGTGGTCGTCAAGGAGGACCGCCCCGAGTTCCGCGGCATGGTGCACACCGTCCGCCACCTCGTGACGGTCGAGGAGGTCGACTGATCATGGCGGAGAACAACCCGCTCAAGATCCACAACCTCCGTCCCGCCCCGGGCGCCAAGACCGCCAAGACCCGTGTCGGTCGTGGTGAGGCGTCGAAGGGTAAGACGGCCGGTCGTGGTACCAAGGGCACGAAGGCCCGCTACCAGGTTCCGGAGCGCTTCGAGGGTGGGCAGATGCCCCTCCACATGCGCCTCCCGAAGCTGAAGGGCTTCAAGAACCCGTTCAAGACCGAGTACCAGGTCGTGAACCTCGACAAGCTGGCCGCGCTCTACCCCGAGGGTGGCGAGGTCACGGTCGAGGGTCTGGTGACCAGGGGCGCCGTTCGCAAGAACGCGCTCGTCAAGGTCCTCGGCCAGGGCGAGATCTCCGTGGCGCTGCAGGTGACGGTCGACGCCGTCTCCGGCTCCGCCAAGGAGAAGATCACCGCCGCCGGCGGTACCGTCACCGAGCTCGTCTGAGCCACTCAGGCGATCGCTCGATGACCTGAACGAATCCGACCGGGGATATCCCATCAAGGGGTATCCCCGGTTGGTCGTTCCACGGGAAGCTGTGCCGCCGGTAAGGTAGCCAGCACTGTTCTTCTTTGTATCCGTCGAACCTCAAGACCGTCACCCTTGACGCAGTTGCGCGGGGGTCGCAGGAGGCACCGTGCTCACCGCGTTCGCCCGGGCGTTCAGGACGCCCGACCTGCGCAAGAAGCTGCTCTTCACGCTCGGCATCATCGTGGTGTACCGGGTCGGTACCCACATCCCGATCCCCGGCGTCAACTACCAGGCCGTCCAGAGTTGTGTCGACCAGGCGTCCGGCAACCAGGGCCTGTTCGGTCTGGTCAACATGTTCAGCGGCGGCGCGCTGCTGCAGATCACGGTCTTCGCGCTCGGCATCATGCCGTACATCACGGCGAGCATCATTCTCCAGCTGCTGACCGTGGTGATCCCGCGTCTGGAGGCCCTCAAGAAGGAGGGCTCGGCCGGTACGGCGAAGATCACGCAGTACACCCGTTACCTCACGGTGGCGCTCGCCATCCTGCAGGGCACCGGCCTGGTGGCCACCGCCCGCAGCGGCGCCCTCTTCTCCGGCTGCACGGTCGCCTCCAGCATCGTCCCGGACCAGGCGATCTTCACCACCATCACCATGGTCGTCTGCATGACCGCCGGTACGGCCGTCGTCATGTGGCTCGGCGAGCTGATCACCGACCGCGGTATCGGCAACGGCATGTCGATCCTGATGTTCATCTCGATCGCCGCCACCTTCCCGTCCGCGCTGTGGGCCATCAAGAAGCAGGGCACCCTGGCCGGCGGCTGGATCGAGTTCGGCACCGTCATCCTCGTCGGCCTGGTCATGGTCGGTCTGGTGGTCTTCGTCGAGCAGGCGCAGCGGCGCATTCCGGTGCAGTACGCGAAGCGCATGATCGGCCGCCGTTCCTACGGCGGCACGTCGACCTACATCCCGCTGAAGGTCAACCAGGCGGGTGTGATTCCCGTCATCTTCGCGTCGTCACTGCTCTACATCCCGGCACTGATCGCTCAGTTCTCCGGAAGCAAGGCGGGCTGGAAGACCTGGGTCGAGCAGAACCTGACCAAGGGCGACCACCCGATCTACCTGGTCAGCTACTTCCTGCTGATCGTTTTCTTCGCGTTCTTCTACGTGGCGATCTCCTTCAACCCCGAAGAAGTCGCCGACAACATGAAGAAGTATGGTGGCTTCATCCCGGGCATCCGGGCTGGCCGACCGACCGCTGAGTACCTCAGCTACGTACTCAACCGGATCACCTGGCCGGGTTCGCTGTATTTGGGGCTGATCGCTCTCGTACCAACGATGGCGTTGGTCGGGTTCGGGGCATCCGGTAACTTCCCCTTCGGCGGGACGAGCATCCTGATCATCGTGGGTGTGGGTCTTGAGACGGTGAAGCAGATCGAGAGCCAGCTCCAGCAGCGCAATTACGAAGGGTTCCTCCGCTGATGCGAATCGTCCTCGTCGGGCCGCCCGGTGCTGGAAAGGGCACCCAGGCCACCCGCCTTGCCGGGAAGCTGTCGATCCCGCACATCTCCACGGGCGATCTGTTCCGAGCGAACATCAGCCGGCAGACGGAGCTCGGGAAGCTCGCGAAGTCCTACATGGACGCCGGCAACCTCGTCCCCGACGAGGTCACCATCGCGATGGCCAAGGACCGCATGGAGCAGCCGGACGCGGAGAACGGCTTCCTGCTCGACGGTTTCCCGCGCAACGTCTCGCAGGCCGAGGCGCTCGACGAGCTGCTCAAGACCGAGACCATCAAGCTGGACGCGGTGCTCGACCTCGAGGTCCCGGAGGAAGAGGTCGTCAAGCGGATCGCCGGCCGGCGCATCTGCCGCAACGACTCCGCGCACGTGTTCCACGTGACGTACAGCCCCGCGAAGAAGGACGGCGTCTGCGACGTCTGCGGCGGGGAGCTCTACCAGCGCGACGACGACTCGGAGGAGACCGTCCGCAAGCGGCTCGAGGTCTACCACACGCAGACCGAGCCGATCATCGACTACTACAAGACGCAGGGCCTGGTCGTCACGATCTCGTCCCTGGGTCCGGTGGACGAGGTCACGCAGCGGGCGCTGGAAGCACTCAAGCGCGAGGACGACGGCAAGTAGTCGTCCGCCTGTTACGGCCGTGGCACCCGAAGGGGCGTCACGGCCGTAGTGTTGTGTTGGTAAACCGGTAGCCGAAGTGACGGAGAGCGCAGGACCCCATGGTGCAGATCAAGAGCCCCGAGCAGATCGCCAAGATGCGGGAGGCGGGGCTGGTCGTCGCCGCCATCCACGCGGCGACCCGTGAGGCGGCGGTGCCCGGCGCCTCCACCAAGGACCTGGACCAGGTCGCGCGCAAGGTCCTCGCCGAGCACAACGCCAAGCCCAACTTCCTCGGCTACGGCGGCTTCCCCGCGACGATCTGCACCTCCGTCAACGAGGTCGTCGTCCACGGCATCCCGTCCGACGACGTCGTCCTGAAGGACGGGGACGTCATCTCCATCGACTGCGGCGCGATCATCGACGGCTGGCACGGGGACGCGGCGTACACCGCCTTCGTGGGCTCCGGCCACGCTCCGGAGCTGATCGAGCTCTCCCGGGTCACCGAGGAGTCGATGTGGGCCGGCATCGCGGCGATGAAGCAGGGCAGCCGGCTCGTCGACGTCTCCCGGGCCATCGAGACCTACATCCGCCGCCAGCCGAAGCCGGGCGGCGGCAAGTACGGGATCATCGAGGACTACGGCGGCCACGGCATCGGCACCGAGATGCACATGGACCCGCACCTGCTGAACTACGTCGACCGCCGCCGCGGCAAGGGCCCCAAGCTGGTCCCCGGCTTCTGCCTGGCGATCGAGCCGATGGTCTCCCTCGGCACCCCGAAGACCGAGGTCCTCTCCGACGACTGGACGGTCATCACCACCGACGGCACCTGGTCCTCCCACTGGGAGCACTCGGTCGCCCTGACCGAGGAGGGCCCCCTGGTCCTCACGGCGCCCGACGGCGGCAGGGCCAAGCTGGCGGAACACGGCATCACGGCGGCCCCGGACCCGCTGGCCTGAGGTCCGTGGCCCGGGCCGTGCCCCTGACGGGCGCTCCGCAGGCGTGCGCTTAATGATCTCGCTGCGGGGGCAGACTTGCTCGATTCGTCTTTCCGGGTGCGCTGACGTAGACTGACTCGTCGGCTCTCGTGCACCCGCATGTCCGCATGCGCCCGTAAGGGAAAGCATCGAGAGTCGATCAAGGTAGTCGATTCGAAGGGCGAAGCGTGGCCAAGAAGCAAGGTGCCATCGAGATCGAGGGCACTGTCGTCGAGTCTCTTCCGAACGCCATGTTCAAGGTCGAGCTCCAGAACGGCCACCAGGTCCTGGCACACATCAGCGGCAAGATGCGTATGCACTACATCCGTATCCTCCCTGACGACCGGGTCGTGGTGGAGCTGTCTCCGTACGACCTGACGCGTGGCCGGATCGTCTACCGCTACAAGTAGATCTTGCCCGCATCCCGCTCACGCGGGGTGGTGGCACTGACCCGGAGAACCTCAATCCCATGAAGGTCAAGCCGAGCGTCAAGAAGATCTGCGACAAGTGCAGGGTGATCCGCCGTCACGGTCGGGTCATGGTCATCTGCGACAACCCGCGCCACAAGCAGCGCCAGGGCTGACGCACGACCTCTCCCTCTGCATCGACATCGCAGAGATTCGCGCGACGCGAGCTGAATATGTTCATACGCAGGACCCGGGCACCGAAGGTGCCTGACACCCCCGGTTCGGAGGCCGGGGACTCGGTTCGTACCTCGTACGGCGGCCGGGAACCGGTTCTGCGGAAGACCTCCGAAGATCACCAGGAGCCATTGAAGTGGCACGCGTTTCCGGTGTTGACATCCCGCGCGAAAAGCGCGTGGAGATCGCCCTCACCTACGTGTTCGGCATCGGCCGGACCCTCTCCCAGCAGACGCTGGCCGAGACCGGTATCGACCCGAACACCCGTGTTCGTGACCTGAGCGAAGAGCAGCTCGTCGCGATCCGCGAGTACGTGGACAACAACATCAAGACCGAGGGTGACCTCCGTCGCGAGATCCAGGCCGACATCCGCCGCAAGGTCGAGATCGGTGCCTACCAGGGTCTCCGTCACCGTCGCGGTCTGCCCGTCCGCGGTCAGCGCACCAGCACGAACGCCCGCACCCGCAAGGGCCCGCGTCGCGCCATCGCCGGCAAGAAGAAGCCGGGCAAGAAGTAGTCCTCGGCGGACAACGCTTCATCAGCGGTCTTCGCTGTAGGACCGACCACCTCCCCGTAGGAGTTTGTAGATGCCCCCCAAGGGTCGTCAGGGCGCTGCCAAGAAGGTGCGCCGCAAGGAAAAGAAGAACGTCGCTCACGGTCACGCGCACATCAAGAGCACGTTCAACAACACCATCGTCTCGATCACGGACCCGTCCGGCAACGTGATCTCCTGGGCCTCGGCCGGCCACGTCGGCTTCAAGGGCTCCCGGAAGTCCACGCCGTTCGCCGCGCAGATGGCCGCCGAGTCGGCCGCCCGCCGCGCGCAGGAGCACGGCATGCGCAAGGTCGACGTGTTCGTCAAGGGCCCGGGTTCCGGTCGTGAGACCGCCATCCGCTCCCTGCAGGCCACGGGCCTCGAGGTCGGCTCCATCCAGGACGTCACCCCGACCCCGCACAACGGCTGCCGCCCGCCGAAGCGCCGCCGCGTCTGAGGCAAGGTCGCTCCGAAGGTCCGGGCGGTACGGCTCCGTAAGGGGCGTGCCGCCCGTACCCTTGCAGTACCCGCACCTCTCACAGGTGCGGTCTCCGTCGGACGTCAAATAGCGGGCGTCCACGAAAGAAGGATCTGATCCACACATGCTGATCGCTCAGCGTCCCTCGTTGACCGAAGAGGTCGTCGACGAGTTCCGTTCCCGGTTCGTGATCGAGCCGCTGGAGCCGGGCTTCGGCTACACCCTCGGCAACTCCCTCCGCCGCACCCTCCTCTCGTCGATCCCCGGCGCCGCTGTCACCAGCATCCGGATCGACGGTGTCCTGCACGAGTTCACCACCGTGCCGGGCGTCAAGGAGGACGTCACCGACCTGATCCTCAACATCAAGCAGCTGGTCGTCTCCTCC
>NZ_JBIWOE010000033.1:0-111319 GCF_044767585.1 Streptomyces sp. NPDC101225 | reverse complement strand
CCACTTCACGCCGGTGGCGTCGGTGATCGTGGTGGGGCTCGGCGGGTCGCCCCAGCCGTTGTAGAGGTACGGCGCCACCGCCATCGGCGCGGACGGGGTGGAGCCGCCGGAGGAGGGCGCGGTCCACTTCTGGTTGGCCGCGCCGGTGCAGCTCCAGATCTGGGCGCGGGTGCCGTTGGCCGAGGAGTTGCCGGTGGCGTCCATGCACTTGTTCGCCTGCGGGTTGACGATGTCGTGCGCGGCGGTGACCGTCCACCGCTGGTTCGCGCCGCCCGTGCAGCTCCACAGCTGGAGCTGGGCGCCGTCGGCGGTCGAATTGCCGGTCACGTCAAGGCACTTGCCGAGGGCCCTGATGGTGCCGTCGCTGCCGACGCTCCACTGCTGGGCCGCGGTGCCGTTGCAGTCGTAGAGCTGGACGGCGGTGCCGTTTGCGGAGTTGGCGCCGGCGACGTCGAGGCACTTGCCGGCCAGGCCGGTGATCGTGCCGGTGGCGGCCTGGGCGGGGGAGGCGGAGAGCAGGGCGGTGGAGAGGGTGAGAGCGGTGACCGCCAGCGCGGCGGACGCGGGCAGAGATCTCGTTCTGGCCATGGCGAACGGCCTTTCGTGGGGGGTGGGGCGCTCGGGGCCGCGTTCATCCTGTGAACGGACGAGTGCACGTACGGGGGTGGTGTCGCCCGGTGAAACTAAAGGTATGGACCACTTTCGTCAAGATATGAAGTAAGAGTTGAGGGAAGGGAGTTGAAGAGGTCCTGCCGGGAGGTCCCGGCACGGGCCGTGGACGCGGAAATGCGTCGCGGCCGGCCGGCGTGGACCGTTGGCCTCCGCGGGAGCGGAACGGGACGGACGACCGGCAGGGCGACGGGGGAGAGGGCATGGAGACAGCGGGCGTCCGGACCGACCGATTCGGCCCTCTGCTCGACCAGTTCGACTGCGCCAGGGAGATGGCCCAGGTGCGGCTCACCGGCCTCGGCGACGAGGAGTACGTGTGGGAGCCGGCACCCGGTTCCTCGTCCGTCCGCCGCAGGGGCGAGGCGCGGACCCCGAGGGCGTTCGGGCCGGGCGAGTGGGTGCTGGACAAAGGCGCCGCGGACATCCCGGCGAGCGAATACGCCGAGGTGGCACGGCAGGTGGCCGGCGGCATGGCGATCGAGAAGGTCGCCCTGGACTGGAGCGTGAGCGTCGAGCGGGTCGAGCAGGTCCTCGCCCACACCGGCCCGGGCGAGCCCGACGCGTCGCCGGTGACCACGATCGCCTGGCGGCTGGGGCATCTGCACTCCGACGTCGCGGGCGACTGGGAGTGGACCTTCGGCGAACGGCGCCGGGACCCGCACGACCTGGTCGACTTCACCCCCAGCGCCGCCCTGGCGGTCGAACGGCTGTGGGCGACGGTGGACCGCCGGCGCGAGAGCGTGGCGACCCTGAGCGACGAACAGCTCGACACGGTCGGGCTCTGGCAGTACCCGTACGGCTCCCATCCCGACGAGCCCCACATCGCCGTCCTGTGGGGCATCAACCTCGAACTCATCCACCACATGGCCGAGATCGCGCTGCTCCGTGACCTCTGGCGAGCGCGCCGCTCCCCTCGCACCGAGGGTGCTCGGGGAGCGGCGGCCCGTCCTCACCGCGTCGCGGTGATCCGCAGCCTGATCGTGCGGGCTTCGGGGCGCAGCGCGAACTCGGGCCACACATCGGGTCCGCAGGCCCGTGAACCGAGGCCGTGCTGCGCCGCGTCGACGAACAGGTGACTCGTGGTCGAGTCGGGGAGCTCGAAGGGGTGGCCGGCCGCCGCGATCTGCTGCGGGGTGTGGCGGCCGAGGGTGAAACCGGGGCGGCGGCCCCGCGCGTCGGGCAGGGCCACCAGGGACAGCACCTCCGAGTCGCCGGCCTTCAGCGTCAGCCGGCGCAGGGCGGAGCGGTGTCCTGTCTCCTGCGGGTGGGCGTAGTCGACCCGCAGTTCGTCGACGGTGGCCGAGAAACGGCCCGTGCGTGCCGCGTGCAGACTGTCGGGGTAGGACTCGAGCGGCCCCCGGCCGAACCACTCGGCGGCGTCGACGGGGGCCGTCCCGTCGGGCAGGTCGAAGCGGACCCCGATCCGCGGCCACACCGTCCGCCAGCCGTGCGAGGGCTGGATCTCCACGCGCAGCTCCAGCTCGCCGTCGTCCAGCGACCAGACGGACTCCACCATCACGTACAGCGCGGAGTCCGCGGCGGAGACCTTGTCGACGGTGCGCAGCGCGTCGGGGGCCTCCTCCACCGAGACGCGCCGCGAGGTCAGCCGGTGCAGACCCTCCCGTCGCCACAGATCGGCGCTGGACAGCTCGGCGAAGCTGTCGTCGCTCCCGTCGAGCCGGTCGGACGTGCCTTCGTCGTTGTCGGTCGGCGCGCGGAACAGCTCCAGCCGGGGTCCGGCCACGGCGCGGTCGGCGAGGCGGACGAGCGTTCCGTCGACGAACTCGGCGATGCCGAGGGTCAGCGTCCCCGCGGCCGGTCGCCATGCGGCCCGGTGCCGGACGGCGGGGACGGGGAGCCGGACCGACCGGTCCAGCTGGGCGGTTGCCACCACGTGCCCCGCGGGAGCCCACGCGGTCTCCGCCGCCAACACGGCGTCGATCGTCAGCCACGTCTCGGCGTCCGGGGACACCGCGACCGGTGGCAGCGGCACCCGGCCGGATTCCCCGGCCGCGACGACGGGCGCGTCCAGGTCGCCCGACTCCACGAGCGTTCCGTCGTGCTCCACGCGCCAGCGGAAGCGCAGGTCCGAGGTGTCGGCCGTGTGGCGCAGGTTGGTGAGGGCGACCTCGTCGCCGTCGAAGGTGAAACGGACCGGCTGGACGACCGCCTTGAACTCGTACAGGCTCGGCGTCGGCACGTCGTTGCTCAGCACCATGCCGTCCATCACGAAGTTGCCGTCGTGCACGACCTCGCCGAAGTCGCCGCCGTAGGCGTAGTACGGCGTTCCGTCGGCGGCCGTGGCGAGGATGCCGTGATCGCGCCATTCCCAGACGAACCCGCCGTGCAGCCGCGGGTACCGATGCACCAGGGCCTCGTACTGGTCGAGGGCGCCCGGGCCGTTGCCCATCGCGTGGGCGTACTCGCACAGCAGGAAGGGCTTGGTCCGCTGCCGGGCGCCCTGCGCGGGGGTGCAGCCGAGCAGCGGTGCCCGGGAACCGTCGGTGCCGATCTGCTCGGTCTCCAGGACCGAGGGGTACATGCGCGAGTAGACGTCCGTGTAGTCGCCGGTGTAGTCGCCCTCGTAATGCACGGGGCGCTCGGCGTCGCGGGCGTGGACCCAGGCCGACATGGCGGCGAGGTTGCTGCCGGTCCCCGCCTCGTTGCCCAGCGACCAGATCACGATGCTGGGGTGGTTCTTGTCCCGCTCGACGGTGCGCCGGACGCGGTCGAGACAGGCCGCGCGCCAGGTGGGGTCGTCGCTCGGGTTCCCGGCCCAGTCGACCTTGCCGAAGCCGTGGGTCTCCAGGTCGCACTCGAGCACGACCCAGAAGCCGAGTTCGTCCGCGAGGTCGAGCAGCCGGGGGTGGGGCGGGTAGTGGCTGGTGCGGATGGCGTTGACGTTGAACCGCTTCATACGGGCCAGGTCCTCGCGCGCGTGCGCCTCGTCGAAGACGCGGCCGCGCTCGGGGTGGGTCTCGTGCCGGTTCACCCCGCGGAAGACGACACGGCGGCCGTTGACCAGGAACCGGTCACCGCGGATCTCGACCGTACGGAAGCCCACGCGCAGGGTGATGCTCTCCGCGGCCGAGGAGACGGTGGCCTCGTACAGCCGAGGCCGCTCGGCCGACCAGGGCTCCACCCCGGCCACCTCGACCGGGGCCACGTCGGCCGCCGAGGCCCACACGCGCTCGACGCCCAGTTCGGGGATGCGCAAGGTGACGGGGAAGGCCGCCGGACCGGCGCAGACCTCCGGGTCGACCCGCCCGCGTCCGTCGTCGTAGCCGGTGCGCAGCCAGACGTCCTCGATGCCTCCGTCCGGCCGGGCGAGCAGGGTGACGTCGCGGAAGATGCCCGGCAGCCACCACTGGTCCTGGTCCTCGAGGTAGCTGGCCGCCGACCACTGGTGCACGCGCACGGCGACCACGTTGGCGCCCGGGCGCACCTCGGACGTCACGTCGAACTCGTGGGCCAGCCGGCTGCCGCTCGCGCTGCCCACCTCCACGCCGTTGACCCACACCCGGAAGAGCGACTCGACGCCGTCGAAGCGCAGCACGACACGGCCGGCGTCCGGCCAGCCCGCGGGAACGTCGAAGAGGCGGCGGTAGTCGCCGGTGGGGTTCTCGTCCGGGACGTGCGGGGGGTCGATCGGGAACGGGAACCGGACGTTCGTGTAGATCGGCCGGCCGTGGGCACCGTCGCCCTGCAGCACCCAGTGCGAGGGCACCGGGATGCTGTCCCAGCCGCCGTCGTCGAAGCCCTCGGCCGCGAAGTCCTCCGGCACGGACGCCGTGGGGGAGAGACGGAACCGCCAGGGCCCGTTGAGGGAGAGCGAGGGGGCGTCGGAATGCAGCCATGAGCGTGCGGGCCGCAGCGCGCCACGCCCTGGTGCGGTGTCCGAAACACGTGCGGGGAGTTCGTAAGGCAAGAGGTCACAACTTTCTGGAGGGCGACAGGCGCTGTGCGCGCAGGAGTGGTCGGCCGTCCGGATGCGGCCGTCGGGCACGCGGCCCGGATCCGGTCAGCTGAGCACGACGGTGCGGATCTCCCATGGTCCGAGGGTGAGTTCGGCCCCGTCCCGCACCGGCACGGAGGCGAGCGGGCGGCCGAGCAGGTCGACCGTGGTGGCCTGCGTGAACGGCCCGGTCACCCGGACGTCGGTCGCGGTGTCGCTCATCGCGACCAGCCGGATCTCGACGCCCGTCCCGCCCGCGTCGTCGGCCACCCGGCGCAGGGCCGAGACCTGGACGTCCCGGCCCTCGACCCGCACGCCGGTCGTGTCCTCGGGCAGCGGCCCGCCGCCCGGCGCCGTCCCGCGCACCACGAGTACGTCGTTGCGGAACTCCTCGGCCAGGGCGACCGTGCCGGCATCCGGCCGGCCGGCCGCCGAGGGCAGGACGGCGAAGCGGTGCTCGATCCGCGTGCCGAGCTCCTGCGCGCCGGGCACCGGGATCTCGCTCGCCGCCGGCTCGTCACGCAGCGGATGGATGTTGACGCTGATCGAGCCGACGGCGCGCAGCAGCGTGAGGGCGAGCACCGAGCCGTCGTCGACGATCTCGTACTCGGCGGAGTGGCCGAGCAGGACGGTGGCCGGTCCCGCCGTGACGAAGGAACTCGCGGGGAAGGTCGGCAGCGGATGCTCGCCCCAGCCGCCCTCGGCGGTCAGCCCCCGCTCGGTGACGGCGAACTGACCCGCCGACGCCGACGTCGTCACCGGCTCGGGCAGCGGCACGTGGAAGCGCAGCCGGTGGTCGGCGCACTGGTTGAGGAACGACGTGGAGATACGTACGAACGGCTCGCCCGCGCGCAGCTCCACCACCATCTCGACGGGCGTCGGCACCGTGCGGTAGCCGCGCACGTCACGGTCGCAGGAGAGCGCGGCGGGCCACTCGTAGACACGTGTGACCCGCGCCCGGGAGCGCAGCGGGCCGTTCTCGAGGACGTCGACGGTGACCCCGGTCGGCTCCGAGACGGGCGCGTCCAGCGCCGGCGGCGCGTAGTTGTAGCTGTCGCCGCGGTCGCCTCCGTCGACGAGCCGGCCGACGCCGGTCAGGACCGTGCCGTCGGCACCGGTCACCTCCAGCGTGCCGTCGGCGGCGACCACCACCTCGACCAGTCCGTTGGAGAGCGTGCCGGGGGTGGCCGTGGCGGGTGCGGACCTCGGCGTGGCGTCGGGGACCTCGCCCGGCCCGACCCGCAGAGCGGCCAGTCCGCAGGCCGGGACGGGCACGGCCACCAGCGCGGTGGCGCGGGCCTGGGTCAGCGTCCGCACCCGCCATCCGCCCGGATGCGCGGACGCCGCGGCGGCGACCTCGCGGCGCAGGACCATCAGATCGAACGGCCCGCCGGCCGGCACCTCGGCGAGACGGAACACCAGCGAGTGGGGGGTGAGTTCGTAGTGGTCGATCTGCCGGCCGAACAGTTCGCGGCGGTGGATGCGGCGCAGCACGCGCTCCAGCTGCGAGGCGTCCAGGCGCTCGTCCCCGAGCACGGTCGGGGCCGCGGAGACCAGCTGCACCGGATGCGACGATCCGTCGGCGGTGGCCGCGATCAGCGCGACCCCCTCGGCGGGAGCCGCCACATCCACCTCGACCAGCGCCGTACGCGCCACCGGCAGCGGGTTGGCGACCAGATGGCCGTCGCTCGGCACCCGGGCGGCCGGCTCGGCGAGTGCCGCGTCCCGTACCGCCCGGGCCGTCTGCGCGGCCTCTTCGAGGCGTGCCGCGACCTGGTCACAGGTCTCGTCGGTGCCGGAGCCGACGACCGAGTCGTGGGCGGTCGACTCGATGATCTTGTGCCAGGCCAGGGCGAGGAACGCGGAGTCGTCCCGGCCGGACCACAGCGCGTTCATGCGCTCCGCGTGGTCGACGGTGCGCTCGGCCACGGCCATGCGCTGCTTGAGTCCGAGCCGTACGGACAGCACACCGGGGAGGATGTTGCCGCGCACATGGCTGCGCAGCTCCCCGGTGACGACGGAGCGCGCCTCGTCCCGCACGTGCTCGCGGACGTACTCGTCGAGCGTCGCGAGGGTGATCGGGCGCTCCTCGCCCGAGGCGCGCCGCAGCCAGGCCGCCAGCCGCGGGTCGGGCGCGCTGTGGTCGGTGCCCGCCATCGCCAGCACCGGGTCGTTGCCCCACCGTTCGGCGGTCATCCGGTCGTACTCGCCCAGCGCGCTGCCGATCCGGTCGGGCACCAGCAGAACGTCGAGACCGTTGTCGTAGCCGTCGAAGAGGAACTCGGTGCGCACCTCGGAGCCGTCGGGCGCGCGCCAGCGGAAGGCGTGACCGTCCACCGAGCCCGGCACACCGCGCCACAGCGCCGCGTGCTCGATCCCCGCGCGGGCCAGGATCTGCGGCATCTGCGCGACATGGCCGAACATGTCCGGCAGATAGCCGACCGGCATCGCGCCGCCGAGGCGCTCCGCCACCGCCCAGCCCCGCTGCAGATTGCGCACGATGGTCTCGCCGGAGCAGAGGAACTCGTCGAGCAGGATCAGCCACGGCCCGACGGCGAGCCGCCCCTCGCGGACCAGGGCGGCGACGCGGTCGCGGTTGTCGGGCCGCATCTCCAGATAGTCCTCGACCGCCGCCATCTGGCCGTCGACGGTGAAGCGGAAGTCCGGATCGGCCTCGGCGGTCTCCAGCACGGTGTCGAGCGCGGTGACGAGCCGGTGCCGGAAGACCTGGAACGGTTCGTACCACTCGCGGTCCCAGTGGAAGTGGGGCACGAACACAGCGGAGTGGGACATGCGGACGGACCCTTTCCGGGTGGATGGGGGCGTCATTTGAGGGACCCGGCGGCAAGCCCCGTGCGCCAGAACCGCTGGAGCAGGACGAACACGACGATCACGGGCACGATCGACACCAGCGAGCCGGTGATCACGGACTCCTGGAGCAGCGGGGCCCGCGCGGTCTGGCCGTTCCACTCGAACAGGCCGAGCGTGATCGGGAACAGCGACTCCTTCTGGAGCATCACCATCGGCAGGAAGAAGTTGTTCCAGATGGCCACGAACTGGAACAGGAAGATGGTCACCAGCGCCGGCGTCATCAGCCTGAACGCCACCGAGAAGAAGGTGCGGAACTCGCCCGCGCCGTCCAGGCGCGCCGACTCGATCAGCTCCTGCGGTACGGCGGCACCCGCGAAGATACGCGCCAGGTAGACCCCGAACGGGCTGACGATGCTGGGCAGGAAGACCGCGAAGTAGGTGTTGACGATCCCGGTCGCCGAGAACAGCAGGAACAGCGGCAGCGCCAGCGCGGTGGTGGGCACCAGTACGCCGCCGAGGATGACGGAGAACAGGAACTCCCGCCCGCGGAAGGGGAACTTGGCGAGGGCGTAGCCGCACAGCGCCGAGATCAGCGTCCCCACCACCGCGCCCAGCACCGCGTAGATCACGGTGTTCACCGCCCACCGCCCGAAGATGCCGTCGCTCCGGGTGAACAGGATGCGCAGGTTCTCGAACAGGTGGAAGTGGGAGAAGGTGAGGCCGTTGGTGGAGGCGAGGTCGCCCTGCGGCTTCGTCGCCGCCACGATCAGGAAGTAGACGGGCAGCATGAAGTAGACGGCCAGCAGGAGCATCAGCGCCATGACGGCCGTACGGCCGGGGAGGCTCTCGCGGCCGGCGGGTCGGTGGCTCACAGCCCGGCCCTCCTCGACGTCAGGCGCATGAACCCGAAGCTCAGCACGAAGGTGATGACGGCGATGACCACGGAGATCGCCGCCGCCTGCTGGTAGTTGTTCCCGGAGGCCACCGCGTAGGCGAGCATGTTGGGCGTGAACGTGCTGGAGATGTTCGAGGAGATCTGCCGCAGCACGGCCGGCTCGGCGTAGAGCTGGAGCGTCCCGATGATGGAGAAGACCGTGGTCAGGACGATCGACGGGGCGATGATCGGCACCTTGATCCGCCAGGCGACGGTCCAGTCGCCCGCGCCGTCGATGCGTGCCGCCTCGTAGAGCTCCTGCGGGATCGACTGCAGCGCCGAGTACATGATCAGCATGTTGTAGCCGGTCCACAGCCAGGTCGAGACGTTCGCCGTCGACCACAGCACGGCGCCCGGGCCGAGGAAGTCGGGCTTGAGGCCGATGCCGTTCAGCAGGTCGACGACCGGGCTGAGCTGGGGCGAGTAGAGGTACGACCACATGATCGCGGCGATGACACCCGGCACGGCGTACGGCATGAACGCGGTGATGCGGAAGAACGGCTTGAGCCGCAGCAGCGGCGTGTCCAGCAGCAGCGCCATGATCAGGGCGACGAACAGCATGACCGGCACCTGCACGACGCCGAACAGGCCGATGCGGCCGATGCTGGACCAGAACTCGCCGTTCTGGAAAACCTGCACGTACTGGTGGAAGCCGCCGAAGGTGGTGTACGAGGTGCCGTACTGGCCGCCGGTGCGCCGTACGACGCGGAAGCTCTGCCAGAGCGCGTAGCCGATCGGCACCAGGTAGAACAGCACGAACGGCAGGAAGAACGGGGTGAGGAACGCGGCGATCGTGCCCGCCCGGGGGCCGCCGCCGTGCGGACGGCGGCCCCCGGGCGGCTGCGCCACGCGGATCGCACGGGTCGTGCGGGTCGCGATGTCGGTCATGCGGTGGTCACTTGCCCGCCGCGGCCGGGATCGCCTGGTCCTTCATGGACTTCAGCGCCGTGGCCTGGGCCTTGGCGAGCGCGTCGCCGAGCGTGCCGTCGCCTGCCGCCGCCCTGGCCATCGCGTCCTGCAGCGCCAGGTTCACCGTCTTCTGGGTGGGGCCCCAGGCGAAGCTGGTGTCGATCTTCCTGGAGGAGTCGGCGAAGACGTCGAAGATCTTCTGGTTGTTGTAGTACGGAACACCCTTCGACAGAGCGGGCAGTCGAAGCCCGGCGTCGGCCGCCGGGTAGAGACCGCCCAGCTTGTTCTCCATCGCCAGGGCCTCGGGGTCGGTGTTCAGCCAGGTGTTGAACTCGACCGACTCGTAGAGGTGCTTGGAGCCCTTCATGAACGCCACGGTCGACCCGCCCCAGTCGCCGGAGGAGCCGTTCGCGCCCCAGGTCGGCATCGGCACGACGCTCCACTTGCCGGCCTGCTGGGGCAGGTTGTCGCGGAACATGCTGTAGCCCCAGGCCGCGCCGACGTAGCTGGCGATCCGGTCCTTCTGGTACGCGGCGTACATCTGGGTCGAGCCGTTGGCGAGGTCGGTGCGCACGAGCCTGTCGGAGATCAGCTTCTGCCAGTAGTCCGCGACCTGTCTGCTCTTCTCGGACTCGACGGTGACCTGCCACGTGCCGCCGGAGTAGCTGTACATCCTGGCGCTGTTCTGCCAGAGGAGTCCGTTGAACCACTCGGCGTTGTTCGGGTCGAAGAACGTGATCGTGAGCCTGGGGTCCGCCTGGTGCAGCTGCCGGGCCGCGGCCGCGTACTCGTCCCAGGTCCTGGGGACGGCGATGCCGTACTTCTTGAAGAGGTCGCTGCGGACGAAGAGGGCCATCGGGCCGGTGTCCTGCGGCAGGGCGAACACCCCGGTGTTGCCGAAGCTGGTCTGCGACCAGGTCCACGGCACGAACTTCGGCTTGGCGGCGGTGGCCGCCGAGCAGGCCGAGGCGTCCACGAAGGCGTTCTGGGTGCGCAGGTTGGGCAGCTCGTCGTAGCCGACCTGCGCCAGGTCCGGCGCCTTGCCCGCCTTGAGGGCGTTGCCGAGGACGCCGTACTGGTCGTTGGAGATGTTCTTCGTCTCCACCTGGATGTCCGGGTGCTTCTCGTTCCAGAGGGCGACCACCTTGTCCATGCCCGGAACGGTGTTCCAGTACTGGAGCGTGACCTTGCCCTTCGCGGGGTCGCAGGAGGCCGCGGCCGCCTTGTCCGACGGACCGGACGAGGAGCAGCCGGAGAGTACGGCGATACCGGTGGCCGCGACGATGGCGGCGAGGCGGGTGCGGGTGACTGTGCAGCTCATGTTTTCCGTTCCCAGAGAACGACTGGCGGCGGTAGCTGGGTGGGTTGGAACCACGGTCCGTGAGCGGTAACGTGAGCGCTCACGGAAGCAAGCGATTCGGAGTCTGCGCTGATGTAAGGACTAGTGTCAAGGCTCCGGAATCACACCGACCGGGGGCGCACCCCGCAGACGGAGGTGGACGATGGCGTCGTCGGGGACCGGCCCGCGCCGGGTGACGATCGACGATGTGGCACGGGCCGTCGGGGTGTCCCGGCAGACCGTGTCGCGCGCCCTCAACGACAAGGGCGAGATCGACGCCTCCACCAAACAGCGCGTCCTCGACGCGGCCCATGAACTGGGATACCGGCCGAGCCGGTTCGCCCGGGGACTCGTGCGGCAGGACACGATCAGCGTCGGCCTGGTGATCCCGGACCTGCTCAACCCCTTCTTCACGGAGGTCGCCGCCGCCGCGCTGGAGGCGGCGCGCGCCCGGGGCTGGCACGTCGTCGTCTACGACACCGGGGACCGCGTCGAGGAGGAGCGCGGCACGCTGGAGGTCATCGCCTCGCAGGTGGACGCCGTCGTGGGGTATCTGACCCTGCCGGAGGAGGAGATCGACAAGCTGACCCGGGGGCTCCCCGTGGTCCTCATCGACCGGGAGCACCGCGCCGAACGGTTCAGCGCGATCCGCATCGACGGCGAGAGAGGCGTCCGCGACGCGATCAGGCACCTCGTGGACACGGGGCACCGGCGTATCGGCATGATCGACCACGCGACCCGGTCCGAGCCGAGCATCCGCCACCGCTGGTTCGACGCCGCCATGTCCGCCTGCGGACTGGACTCCGGCACGGTCAGCCGCGCCGACCAGAGCATCGAGGGCGGCGAGGGCGCACTGCGCGCACTGCTCGCCGAACACCCGGACGTCACCGCCGTGTTCACCTTCAACGACATCATCGCCATCGGGGCCCTGCGCGCCGCACGCGGGCTCGGACGGCGCGTCCCCGAAGACCTCGCCGTGATCGGCTTCGACGGCCTGCAGCTCGGCACCCTGGTCGAACCGCCGCTGACCACCGTCGCCCTCGACACGCGGGCACTCGGCGCGCTCACCGTGGAGCAGGCCGCCCGGCTGCTCACCAGAAGCGGCCCGCTCAGCCGCGACGAGGCGGCGGTCGGGGCGGAACTGCGGCTGCGTGGGTCCGCCTAGCGCTGCGGCCGGGAGGGGCGGCCGGTGAGCATTTACGGCCACAGCACCGGCCAGGACCCCGCTGTCAGGCCCCGGTGCGGCGCAGTTCGAGGAGGAGCGCCTGACCGGGGTTGAGGTTCGGCATCGGCAGTCCGGCCAGGGCCAGGACCGGGCCCGGCAGGGTGAGCCCCCCGTCCAGGGCCGCCGGCAGCCAGGCGGGCCCCTCGGTCTGGTGGAAGGACGGCAGGCCCAGCTCCGTGCGCACACGCACCTGATACGTCGCCCCCGGGGCGAGACCGGGCAGCTGGACCCGCCCGTACTGGCCCTCGGGCGAGGTGGCCAGGCGGGCCCAGCAGTACAGCGCGGCGGACGCGTCGTGCGCCACCACCCCGTACAGCAGCGTCGCCTCGTCGGCCAGGTCGGCGCGGACCGTGCGCCCGCCGTGGAGCAGGGGGCGCAGCTCGCGGTGGAGCGCGGTCCAGGCGGTGATCCGGGCCAGTTCGCCGGGTGAGCAGCGGGTGAGGTCCTGTTCGATGCCCGCGTGCCCGAACAGGGCGGTGGCCAGCCGCAGCGAGTCGGAGCCGACCCGGCCGGTGGTGTGGCTGGTGCCGGGACCGACGTGGGTGCCGACCAGCTCCGGCGGCAGCAGCTGCGCGGTCCAGCGCTGGATGGCCTGGCGCTCCAGCGGATCGTTGCAGTCCGAGGCCCAGACCCGGTCCGTGCGCTCCAGGATGCCCAGGTCGATGCGCCCGCCCCCGGCGGCACAGCTCTCGATCTCCAGCCCGGGACGGCGTTCCTTCAGCGCCTCCATGAGCCGGTAGAGCGCCAGCACCTGCGCGTGTGCGACCGGCCGGTCGGCCGTGCCGTGGACGGCTTCGTGGAGCTCCCGGTTGTGGTCCCACTTCAGGTAGGCCACGCCGTACTTCCCCACCAGGGCGTCCAGCGAGTCCAGCAGATACTGCCAGGCCCCGGTGTGGGACAGGTCCAGGATGTGCTGATGGCGGGCGGGCGGCCCGATCCCACGGGCCGGGCCGAGCACCCAGTCCGGGTGCGCGCGGGCCAGGTCGGAGTCGAGGTTGACCATCTCCGGCTCGACCCACAGCCCGAACTCCATGCCCAGCGACCGGACATGGTCCACCAGCGGCGTCAGCCCCTCGGGCCACACCACGGGGTCCACGGTCCAGTCGCCCAGCCCGGCGTCGTCCGAGCGGCGCCCGCGGAACCACCCGTCGTCCAGCACGAACCGCTCGACACCGACCTCGGCGGCCTTGTCGGCCAGCCGCAGCAGCCGGTCCGGATCGTGGTCGAAGTACACCGCCTCCCAGCTGTTGAGGATCACCGGGCGGGGACGGCGCGGATGGCCGCGACGGGCCCGCAGCAGGGTGTGGAAGCGGTCGGCGAGCCCGTCCAGCCCCTCGCCGGACCAGGCGAAGTGAGACACCGGAGTGGTGTACGACTGGCCGGGCGCGAGCCGGATCTCCCCGGCACGCAGCAGCTCGCCGCCGCCCAGCACCGCCGCGTGGGTGCCGGCGCCCTCCGGCAACTGCTCGACCAGATACCGCTGATCGCCGCTCCAGGCGATGTGCACCGCCCAGACCTCCCCGCTGCGGAAGCCGAACCCGGGTACGCCGACGGTGACCTGATACGGCGAGTCCAGTCCGGGTTTTCCGCGCCGTACCTCCCGGACATGGCTGCCGAAGGCCAGCGGGCGCCGCTGCGGGGACCGCTCCCGGCTCCACTTCCCGGTGAAGTCCAGGACCTCGGCGGCCCGTCGCGGCAACGGCAGCAGCGTCGTGACGTGCGCGAGGTCGTACGGCGCCGGATCGGCGTCGGACCGGCGGGTGAGCGTCGTCCGCACGCCCAGCACACCGGACGGCTCCAGCCGGTAGGTGACGACGGCGTCGAGACCGGCTCCCTCGTCGGTGAGCCGGAGGGCCAGCTCCCCGCCCTCGGGCCGCGGACGGTACACGCTGTCGGTCAGCGTCAGCCTCGGTGCGGCGAAGGTGCCGGCCAGGTGGCCCTCGTGGGCCGGCGTGCCGGACCAGCCGTCGGCCTCGGTGGGCCAGACGGTGAACCGGCGCGGAATGTCGACGGAGTTGTTGAGCACCGCGGGTTCGCCGGTGAGGACGAGTGCCGCCAGGGCCTCCGGCGGCAACTCGCCCAGGTCGGCCCCCCAGTGCAGGACTCTCGGCACGGGCTCGGTGAGCTCCACGATCAGCGCGGTGCCTGCCGCGCGCAGGGTGTGGATCCGCGCGGTGGTGTCCGGCATGCGGAGTCCTGCCTTTCAGGGTGCGGTGTCGTGGGGCGGGTGAGTCACTTCTTCGCGAGCAGCTGCCTGCTCTTGTTCTGCATCTCGGGGAAGACGGAATCGTCCTTCTGGCCGGCGAAGTAGGCCTGGAAGAGCGGTTGGAGTGTGTCCTGGAGGGCGGCGCCGTTGCCGTAGACCGGGGACGGGTAGAGGACCTTGTTCTTCATCATGTCCGTGAAGACGGACAGGTCCACGCCCTTCGCGGCCAGTGCCTTGGCCGAGGCGTCCATCGAGGCCGGGATCGACGGGAAGAAGGTGCCGGTCAGCGAGGCCTTGGACTGGCACGCCTCGCTGCCCATGTAGGAGACCCACTTCCAGGCGAGGCCGGCGTTCCCGGTCCCGGCCCAGATGTTGTTGCCGTTGGAGTTGCTCAGCACGGCCCGGGTCCTCCCGTCGGGGCCGTAGGGCGTGGGTGCGATGCCGACCTTGAGGCCGGGGATCTTCACGAAGGTCGAGGCCTCCCACGATCCGGCGCTCTCCATGGCGACCTTGCCGGAGGAGAGCAGGTCGATGTCGCTGACGCTGTCGGTGAACTGGCCGATCCTGGGCGCGTAGCCCTTGTCCGTCAGGGAACGCACCCAGTCCATGGTCCTCACGAACCGCGGGTCGCCGTAGTTGAACACCGTCGGCCAGGTGGCCTTGTCGCCGAGGCGCCAGCCCGTGGTGTCCACCAGGGGGCTCCACGTGACCTGCCCGATGAAGTCCTTGGCCGCGACCTCCCCGTAGCCGTACGTCTTCACGTGGGACTTGTCGAAGCCCTGCTCGTCGCCGCGGCGGCCCTTCGTGTCGATCGTCATGTGGGCGATCATCTTGCCGAGCGTGCCGCCGTCGTCGGGGTTCCAGTCGAGCGAGTCGACGTCCTTCTCGGTGTATCCGGCCTTCTCCAGGGCGTCCTGGTCGTAGTAGAGGCCGGTCGCCGCCCAGTCCAGGGGCAGGGCGTACTGCTTGCCGTCGGTGAACTTCCAGGCGTCCACGCCGACCGAGAAGCGGGACAGGTCGAACCTGTCGCGGGAGATGAAGTCGTCGAGCGGCATCAACTGGTGCTGGGAGGCGTACGCCTGGAAGAACTGGACGCTGTTCTGGAAGGCGTCGGGCGCGTTGCCGGCCACGAATCCCGCGGTGAGCTTGGTGAAGTAGTCGTCGACGTTGTACTGGGTGATCTTCACCGTGACGCCGGGGTTGGCCTTCTCGAAGTCCGTGGCGCACACCTGGTACGCGGCGGCCTGCTTGTCGTCCCAGGTCCACCAGTTGACGGTCTTGGAGCCGCCGGCGGAGGAGGAGCCGTCGGAGCAGGCGGACAGCACCGCCGCCAGGGTGAGCGTGGCGCCCAGCGCGACGGCCTTGCGAACTCCCGTGGAGCGTTTCATCGGACCTTCTTTCGGGATGGCGCGGAGGGTGCGGGGGACGGCAGCACCGGCGGACGGGACGACGTCTTGAGGAGCGCGCGGAACGCGCCGAGGGCGATGGCCAGGTCTTCGGAGCCGCCGGCGTCATGGCCGTTGAACTCCCACAGACGCAGCTGCCGGGGACCGGCGTAGGCGTGATACGCGGCGATCGTGGTGACGGGTGGACACACCTCGTCGCGCAGCCCGGCGGAGAACCAGGCCGGGGCGGTGGCGCGGCGGGCGAAGGCCAGGCCGTCGAAGTAGCTGAGGGTCTCGAAGGTCTGCGCGACCCGGTCCCGGCGGGCGCCGAGGTAGCCGACGAGCTCGGCGTAGGGGTCGGCGCCGGTGAGCCGGGTGGCCTGGCGGATGTCGCAGAGGAAGGGTGCCTGGAAGTGGGCGGCCGACAGGCCGGGGACCAGCCCGGCGACCGCGAGGGCGATGCCGCCGCCCTGACTGGGACCGACGACGGCGAGCCGCGCCGGGTCGACGAGGTCGTCACGGCTGCGCAGCGCCTCCACGGCGCGTACGGCGTCGGTGAACACCCGCCTGTAGACGTAGGAGTCCTTGTCCTCGATGCCGCGGGTGAGGAAGCCGGGGTGGGCGGGTCCGCTGCCGGTGGGGTCGGGTGTCGCGCCGCCGCCCGCCCAGGCGCCGCCCTGTCCGCGGGCGTCCACCAGCAGGTGGGCGTATCCGGCGGACGCCCACAGCAGGTCGTCGACGGGGGCGCCGCGCCCGCTGCCGTAGCCGTGGAACTGGACGACGGCCGGAAGCGGTCCGGTGCGGTGCCGGGGCATGCGGAGCCAGCCGCGGACCGGGTGGCCGCCGAAGCCGGGGAGGACGGCGTCGTGGACGTCGACCGTCTCCAGGCCGGTGTCGACGGCCGTCAGTTCCAGCGACGCCGGGCGCTCGGCACGTGCCTCGGCGAGCGTGTCCTGCCAGAAGGCGTCGAAGTCGGTGGGCTCCCGGTAGGCGCTGCGGTAGGCGAACAGCTCGGGCACGTCCTGCTCGGTCAGCACGGCAGCGGCTCCCCTCGCATCCGCAGGCCGGCGTCGAGTTCGGCCCGGTGGCCGATCGGGAGGCGTATCTCCGTCGTGCGGTCGCGGTGACGGACGCGGACCGGTTCGTCCGCGTCGCCGGCCAGGCGGCGCACGGTGACCGCGTCCGGGACGCCGTCGGCCCAGCTGAAGTCGACCGCGAGACCGCCGCGGCAGCGCAGATCCGTGGCCCGGCCGTCGGTCCACTGCGCGGGCAGGGCGGGCAGCAGGTGGACCGTGCCGGTGTGGCTCTGCAGCACCATCTCGGTGATGGCGGCCATGAAGCCGTAGTTGCCGTCGATCTGGAACGGCGGGTGGGTGGAGAACAGGTTGGGCAGCAGCCCTCCCCACCGGGAACCGTCGGCCGGGGCGTCGCGGGCGGGGTCGCCGTCGAGCGGGCGGCTCGCCTCCAGGAGCAGCGAGCGGGCCGTCGCGGCGTCGCGCAGACGGGCCCGCAGGGCGGTCTTCCAGGCCCAGGACCATCCCATGGCGCCGGGACCGCGGCGGTCCAGCGACTTCCGTGCGGCCGCGGCCAGTTCGGGCGCGGTGTCGGGATCGACGAGGCCGAGCGGGTGCACGGCGATCAGGGGGGAGAGGTGGCGGTGGTGCGGGTCGGCCTCGGGCAGGTCCTGCGCCCACTCCTGGAGCCGGCCCTCCGCCGAGATCCGCGGCGGGCGCAGTCGGCGCAGCGCGGCCCGCACCGCGCCGGCGAGAGGCGTGTCCAGGCCGAGGAGCTCGGCCGCCTTCGCGGTCCGCTCGAAGGTCGCCCGGACCAGTGCGGTGTCGATCGCCGAGGAACGCGTCAGGGACCTGGGCGTGCCGTCGACGAGGAAGAGGTTCTCGGGGGAGGTGGAGGGGAGCGTGTCCAGGAAGCCGGTGCCGTCGTCGACCAGCCAGTCGAGCAGGAACTCCGCGCAGCCGCTCAGCAAGGGCCAGGCCCGCTCGCGCAGGAAGCCGGGGTCGCGGGTGAACTCGTAGTGGTCCCATACGTGTTGGGTCAGCCAGGCGCCACCTGTCATCCACAGGGCCCACGAGGGGCTGCCGTGGCCCATGCCGACGGGCAGCGCCCAGCCCCACATGTCGCTGTTGTGGTGCGCGACCCAGCCGCGGGCGCCGTACAACTGCCGTGCCACCAGCGCGCCGTGGGCGGCCATACGGTCGAGCAGGTCGAACAGGGGCGCGTGGCAGGAGGAGAGTCCGGCCGCCTCCGCGCCCCAGTAGTTCATCTGCGTGTTGATGTTGATCGTGTAGTTCGACGACCAGGCGGGGCGCAGGTCGGCGTTCCAGATGCCCTGAAGGGTGGCCGGGGGACCGGTGTGCGGGCGGGACGCGGTGGCCAGGAGGTAGCGGCCGAGCTGGAACAGCACGGTGGCGGTGAGGAGTTCGTCGTCGCCACACAGGATGTCCCGGGCGACGTCGTAGGTTCCGTGGCGGCGCGGGCCGATGCGCAGTGAGGTGCCGCCGAGCAGGGCGCGTACGTCCGCCTCATGGCCGTCGAGCAGGCGGCCGGCGCCCTGTGCGAGGGCCTGGGCGGCGGTGTCGCTCGCGAGGGCCAGGTGCGTGGCGCGGTCCGCGGGGTCCGCGCCGTGCCAGTGCCGGGCGGCCGCGGTGGAGCTGGCGAGCGTGAGCAGGACGTGGGAGGCGCCGGTGACGAGCAGGTTCCCGTGGGCGACGGTCACCTCGCCGTCGGTGTGCAGGGCGAGGGCGAGCGCGGCGAACGGGTCGTAGCCGTCGAGCGGGCCGTCGGCGTAGCGCAGGGGCTCGGCGACCTGCGGCTCATGCGCGGGAGCGCCGTCCACCGGGATCTCGATGCCCACGGCCAGGTGCTTCGGCGTGGCCGAACGGTGCGCCTCCCGCAGGGGGGTCGACAGATCGACGGCCAGGTCCACGGTGCCGCCGTCCGCGTCGAGCGTGGTGCACAGGGCGCCGGTGACGGCGTCGGCCCAGACCCGGCGGTGCACCGAGGTCGCGTCGAGGCGGAAGCGGTCCTCGGCCACCGCGGTGTCGAGGTTGAGGGTCCTGCCGAGGTAAGCGGCCCGCTCGCCGCCCGCGACGGTCAGATGCAGGTCGGCGTAGGGAAGGTACTCCTGGCTGTAGGACCCCTGGAAGGTCGACAGCAGTCGCTCGGCTCTTGCGTGGTCGCCGGTACGGAGGGCGGTGCGGACCTCTTCGAGCCGCCGCGGTCCGGCGCCGGCCGCGCGGACGGCGGCCAGGGCGGCGGCCGGGCCGCCGGGTGTGCCGGACCACACGGTGGAGTCGTTGATCTGGATGCGGGCCCGGTGGGGGCCGCCGAAGACCATGGCGCCCAGCCGGCCGTTGCCGACGGGGGCGGCCTCGGTCCAGGCGGCGGCGGGTGCGGGCCACTTGAGCAGCAGGTCGCCGGGGTGCATGGCGGTGCCGTCCGATCGCGGTGTACGCCCGGTCATTTGAGACCGGAGAAGCCGATGGAGTTGACGATGCGCCTGCCGAAGGCGACGAAGAGCAGCAGCATCGGCAGCGCCGCGACGAGGGCGGCGGCCATCAGGCCCGCCCAGTCGGGGGCGGCCTGCGGCGAGGACTGCTTGAAGACTCCGAGCGCGAGCGTGAGCGGCTGCACGTCCTGGCTGCTGGTGATGAGCAGCGGCCAGAAGTAGTCGTTCCAGGCGTTGACGAACATCAGCAGCGACACCGTGGCGATCGGCGCTGACGACATCGGCAGGATGATCCGGAGGAAGATCCGCAGCGGGCCCGCGCCGTCGATGATGGCGGCCTCCTCGACCTCGTTGCTCAGGCCGAGCATGAACTGCCGCAGGAAGAAGAGGGTGAAGGCCTGGAAGAGGGCGCCGGGCAGGATCAGTCCGCCGAAGGTGTCGGACAGCCCGAGGTCTTTGACGAGGACGAAGTTGGGCAGCAGCGTGAAGACGGTGGGGACCATCAGCGCGGCGATGAGGAGATTGAAGACGAGGTTGCGGCCGCGCCAGTGCAGCCGGGAGAAGGCGTACGCGGCCGACGCGGAGAACAGCACGATCAGGGCGGTCTGCACGCTCGCGTAGATCAGTGAGTTGCGCAGGTAGAGCGCGATGTCGAGGGAGGCGCCGGAGCCGCCCTGGGCCTGTGCGTCGGCGGTGGAGGCGAGGCCGAGGACGCGTTGGAAGGCGCCCCAGGTGAAGCCGACCGGCAGTGGCGACGAGGGGTTGGTGGCCAGCTGGTAGTTGTCGGAGAGCGCGGTGCGCAGGATCCAGTAGAAGGGGAAGAGCGTGACCAGGACGATGACGCCGAGGTAGATCCAGGCCGCGATCCTGCCCGGGGAGACGCGGGAGCGCCTGCGGGTGTGCTCGTGCGGCGTGACCGTCCGGCCGGGGGTGAGGGCGACTGCCATGACGGGCTCCTTCAGCTCAGGTCGGATTCGCCTGCGCGGGCGAGCCGCAGCTGGGTGAAGGTGACCGTGACGAGCAGGGCGAACAGGGCCAGTGAGAGGGCGGCGGCGTAGCCGAAGTCGAACTGGCGGAAGGCCTTGTCGTAGATGTACATCTGCAGCACGTTCGAGGCGTTGGCCGGTCCGCCCCGGGTGGTGACCTGCACGATGTCGAACACCTGGAAGGAGTTGATGACCGTCAGGACGACCACCATGACCAGGATCGGGCGCAGCAGGGGGATGGTGAGGCGGCGGAACATCTGGAACTCGCCCGCGCCGTCGACGCGTCCGGCCTCGTAGATGGTGGGCGGGATGGTCTGCAGGCCGGCGAAGATCAGCAGGGCGTAGTACCCCATCCATTTCCAGACGCTGATGGCGGCGAGGGAGGGGACCGCCCAGCCGCCGCTGCCGAAGAAGAGGATGCTGTGGCCGGTCAGTGCCTTGAGGACGCTGTTGACGACGCCGAGGCTCGGGTCGAGCATCCACTGCCAGACCAGGGCGGCGATCACGTTGGAGATGAGGAACGGCAGCAGGATGACGCCGCGCAGCAGCGAGGAGCGGGTCACCCGGTGCAGCACCACGGCCGTCACCAGGGAGACCAGGGTGCCGAAGGAGACGGACAGCGCGACGAAGTACACGGTGACGAGGAGGGAGTGCCAGAAGACGTCGTCGCCGGCCATCTGGTGGAAGTTGGCCGGCCCCACCCAGTGCGGCGGCGTGAGGACGTGGAAGTCGGTGAAGCTGAGGTAGATGCCGCGGAGGGTCGGATAGGCGAAGAAGACCGCGAACCCGGCCACCGCGGGCAGGATGAGCAGCAGCGCGGCCGGCAGGTCGCGGCGGCGGGCCGCGGCGGACCTGGCCGGCGTGGGGCGGCCGGCCCTGCGGGGGCCAAGAGGTGTGCGGACGTGGGGGGTTCGGCCGGAGGCGGTGGCCGTGGTGGTCACCGCGGCGGGCGGCGGCGTGGCCGGCTGGGTGAGCTTGCCCTGTGATGGGACCACCACGGCACTCTCCTCTGGTTCAGGCGGGTGGAACGTCGGTCGGGTTCGGGCAGGGGGTCAGAGGGTGATCCGGTCGATGTCGGAGGCGTAGTCCGCGGGGTTGCCGAAGCCGATCGTGTTGTCACCGGCCTTCAGCGGCACGGTGACGGTGATCGACTGCGGTGTGCCCCAGTCGTTGTCGTTGCTGCCGGGCAGCGGCACCTGGAAGGACGTGTCGCCCGTGCTGACGACGATCGTGCGGCCGGAGGAGCCGTCGGTGTAGTCGATCTTCATCAGGTAGGTGCCGTCCTTGGGCGCGGTGACGTGGTTGACCGTCACGGAACCGCCGCCGCCGAGGTTGCCGACCTTCTTGCCGCCCGAGCACGCGGAGCAGTCCGCGACGGAGGCATTGCCGGTGAGGGTGTTGCCGGAGGCCTCGGCCTCGTAGGAGACGGGTCCGCCGGCTGCCGGCGTCGTGAGGTCGACGGCCTTGCTGGGGGTGGACGTTCGGCCCCTGGCGTCATGGGCGAGGACGGTGAAGGAGTAGGCGGTACCCGCCTTGAGCCCGCCGAGGGTGGCGGAGGTGCCGGTGACGGTGGCGGCCTTCGAGCCGTTCGCGTAGACGTCGTACCCGGTGGTCCTCGTACCGGAGTTGACCGCGTCCCAGGCGAGCGAGACGCTCGTGGCGGTGGACCCGGTGCCGTGCACGGCGAGCGGGACGCCGGGGTGGTGGCCGCCGCGGCGCGGGGTGATCCGCAGCAGGCGCGAGCCGTGCGGGGGCAGGTTGTCGGTGAAGTGGCCGGCCACCGAACCGAGGTTCTTGCGGCTCCACAGGTCGCGCACCGCGGCCTTGCCGCTGATGCCGAGGTCGCGGAAGTCGGCGGTCACGTCGGCGTAGCCCTTGCCGAGGTTGAACAGGGCCACGGTGTAACTGCCGTCGGCGTTGCGGGCGTACCAGACCTGCTCGGGGGTCTTCTGGCTGACCGGCTCGGCGGGGTTGCCCGCCTGGTCGACCGCGATGACCTCGTCGTTGGTGAGCAGCTTCAGGCCGTAGGAGTCCAGCCTGGTGAGGTCGTCACCGATGTAGAGGGGCGCGGACTCGATGGCCCACAGCGTCATGTAGCTCTGCCGCTCGACGTTGTTGATGCCGTCCATGACGCCGGAGCCGACGTCGAGCGAGTCGAGGTTGTTCCAGTGTCCCGGTCCGGCGTCGTCGATCCACGGCACGACGTCGTTCCAGCGGCTCTTCACGGAGTTGTTCCAGGTCACCAGGGTGTCGCAGTAGCACTCGACGTCGGTGTCGACCCGCCAGCCGTTGGAGTTGGCCTTCCAGACGTCGGCCTGGTTGTGGCTGAGCGACCAGGACAGGACGAACTGGATGGGGCGGCCGGTCTTCTGCAGCGCGGTGTGCCACGCCTTGATGTCGGGGATGTTGTTGTGCGCCGCGTCGCCCTGGTTGGAGCCGGGGCCGACGCCGTCGATCTTGAGGAAGTCCACACCCCAGGAGGCGAGTTCGTCGGCGATGGACTGGATGTACTTGGTGGTGCAGGGACTCGAGAAGTCGAGCTGGTAGGAGACGTTGTCCCAGCCGCTGGTCTTGCGCAGGTCCGGGTAGACGATGTCCTTGGTGGTGCAGCCGGGGGCGCCGTGGATCGGCGTCCTGCCGTCGTTGTAGTAGTCCTGGTAGAGGCCGACCGCCAGATAGAGGCCGAACTTGAGCCCCTTGCGGTGCAGTTGGTCGCCGACGTACTTCATGCCGTGCGGGAACTTCTTGAGGTCGGCGGTCGGGCGGGCGTAGGCGTCGCCGACGTTCTTGCCGTTGTCGACGTTCCAGCCGGCGTCCACGTTCACGTAGGTGTAGCCGTGGGACTTCAGCTTCGAGGCCAGGATGCCGGCCTGCTGGAGGACGTGGGACTCGGTGACCCAGTTCTGCCCGCCGTAGCCGGGGAAGTTGGTGGATTCAAGACTCCAGGTGCTGTAGCCCATGTACGGCTTGGCCGCCACGAGGGGCGCGGTGGTGGTGCCGGACGACGCCGTGGCCGCGGGGGCGTCGGCGGGAGCGGAGGCCCGCGCCGCGGCGGGCACGGCGAGTGCCACCGCGAGTGCGGTGACGGCCGTCAGGGTTCTCAGACGTGCGGGTCGAGCTGGACGAGACATGGATGTACTCCGTCAGGGCGCGACTGCAGGCGGTGGATCCGCCCGCGGGAACGGGGAAACGGCTCAGCGGGGAGAGCCTCTCGGCGGTGGTCGTCCCGGAACATCACCGAGGGGATCGCTGTGACCAACGGGTGCGTGGGTGGGGGCCACGGTCCTCGGCGGCGCGGGACCGTCCCGTCCGCTCCGGCGAGGAGTGCGGCGAATGTAGGCCGGGTTTCCTTCCAGCGTCAACATAGTGGGCACACAGGAATATCCGATGTCTTCGGATCGGAGTGCGCCCATTGGAGCGTCGTCTTCCGAGTGACCTGCGGTTTCCTTGAGGGAAGGTAGGGTGAATCCGGCCTTGTCTTAGTTTCCGGAGGAAAGGTAAGGTCGCCGCATGACGCTCGCCGATCAGCCGCCCGCGGCCGCCCTGGTCTTCCAGACCCTGCTCCAGCACGGACCGCTGAGCCGCGCCGAGATCGGGCGGCGGACCGGGCTGACGCCGGGAGCGGTGACCAAGGTGGCGACCCCGCTGATGGCCGACGGCTGGATCACCGAGCTCGGGCGGTCCGCGACGGAGCGGGCCAGCGGCCGTCCGGCGATCCTGATCGCGGTGCGGGCGGAGCGCGCCCTGTTCGCCGGTGTGAAGGTCACCGGGGAGGAACTCATCGGCGTGCTGGCCGACTTGACCGCGCAGCCCCTCGCCTCACGCCGGGTCAGGCTCGACTCGCGGGACGTGGGCACCGTGGTGCTGGCGATCGCGCGGCTGGTGGACGACCTGCGGGCGGCGGCGGGTGTGGAGGACGACACGGCGCTGCACGGCATCGGGGTCACCATCTCGGGCGACGTCGACAGCCAGCTGGGCCTGGTCCAGTACTCGCCCTTCCTCAACTGGCGTCGCGTGCCGCTCGCCCAGCTGGTCGAGACCGCCGCCGGAACCCCGACGGTCATCGAGAACGACGTACGGGCGCTGACCGTGGCCGAGCAGTGGTTCGGCGCGGGAGCCGGCCTGTCCACCTTCGCCCTGGTCACCGTCGGCGCCGGTATCGGCGCGGGCCTGTCCGTCGGAGGCCGCGTGGTCTCCGGGGCGCACGGCGTGGCGGGCGAGGTCGGGCACCTGCCGGTGAGCGGCGCCGACCGTGTCTGCACCTGTGGCAACACCGGCTGCGTCGAGGCGGTCGCCTCCACCCACGCGATCACGGAGCAGGCCCGGCAGGCCACCGGCGACCCGCAGCTGACCATGGACGAGGCGGTGCGCCTGGCCCACGCCGGAGACCCCGGCGTCCGCGCGGTCTTCGCCCGGGCCGGGCGTGCCGTGGGCCTGGCGCTGGCCTGCGTCGCCAATCTGATCGGCCCGGAGCGGATCATCATCTCCGGCGAGGGTGTGGCCTCCTACGACCTGTTCGCCGACCACATCCGGCAGAGCTTCGTGGACCACGCCTTCGGCGCTGCCGTGGACTGCGATCTCGTCGTGCGCCCGCTGCCGTTCGAGGAGTGGGCGCGAGGCGGGGCCGCCATCGCGGCGCACCGCGTGTTCGCCCCCGCCAAGTAGCCCTCGGTCAGGGCGTTTCGGCGCCTTCGGTGACGGGCTCGACGAGTTCGACGAGCTGCCGGGCGGTGCCGGCCGGGTCCACGATCTGGTGCAGGTGCTCGCCCGGCAGCTGCGCCACGCGCCAGCCGCGGTCGCGCGCCTCGGCCGCGAGGTCGTCGTAGGGAGGGCCGAACAGCAGGTAGGAACAGGGGTGGTCGTCCCATCCGCCGGGGACCGGGATGCGCTGCTCGTAGTAGGACAGCGGCAGGGTGGGCTGCTCCTCCACGACGGTCCGGCGCGTGGCGGCATCCGGGAACATGGGGGCGACGTCCGCCTCGTCCCACCAGTCGGTCCAGCGCGGCAGCCTGCCGTGCACGGCCATCGGGCGCAGGAATCCGAGGAGTTCGGGTGTGGCGACGGGCGTGGCCCCGGATCGGGCCGGCAGTGCCGCGTCCACGAACACCGAAGCGGCGACCGGGTGGTCGAGCCCCGAGCGAATCACAGGCATGAACAACCCCGCGTTGCTGTGTGCCACCAGCACGATGGGGTCGCCCGCCGGGACCTGCCGCAGATCGTCGCGTACGGCCTCGACGGCGCGGGGCCAGAACGGCGGCGCACCCGCGCCGACGTGCAGCAGGGACGGCACCCGGACCCGGTGTCCCGCGGCCGTGAGGCGTTCGGCCACGGGATGCCAGGTCGAGGGGCCCACGGAGGGGCTGTGCACGAGAACGAAGATCGGCCGCATGCGACGATCCTGCCGCTCGCACCGGGGATGCCGCCACATTCTCGGCCGACAGCAGAACGCCGCGCCGCCGTGGCTCAGCCGCTGTGCGAGACCGTCAGCCCGTAGAAGGCGACCCGCGCGCCCTTGGTGGTGCTGCCCGAGGAGGACTGGTTGTACGAACCGGCCTTGAAGTACTGCTTGTAGGAGAAGAAGGACGAGGGGATCGGGTAGTGGGTGGTGCTGCCGTCGACCGTCAGGTCGATGGTGTCGCCACCGGAGACGGCGATGGTGTACCTCCAGGTCTTGCCGAGGGAGACATGGCCGACGGTGTGTGAGGTCTGGCCGCCGGAGGGGGAGTTCTCGGTGCCGAGGACGATGTCGCCGTTCGCGTGGTAGTAGAGCTCCACCAGGGGCTTGGTGGAGGATCCGCCGCTGCCGAGGTGGATCTGCCCGACGCACACGTTCTTCGTCACCGACACGACCCGCAGCGTGGCGCCGAGCCGGTGGCTGCCGTGGAGCGACCAGTCGGCGGCGCCGCCGCCGCGGTTCATCTCCCGCAGCTCGGAGCGGGCGTAGTTCGAGTGGGGCGTCGTGACGCCCTTCTCCGGCGCCCAGAAGGTCATCGCCCCGTCGCGCTGGTCCGTGTAGAAGTACGCGTCCTGGTAGCCGTTCGCGCCCTGAAGGCGTGCGGAGGGAATGGTGGTCGGGGAGCCGGGAGAGCCGACGGGCTCCTGGAGCTGCCATACGGACAGGTCGAAGTTGCCGCCGGGTGCCTTGCCCGGGTCCGCGGCGGTGGCATCGCCGGTGCCCGTCACCGCGAGGACGCCGACGACGGCCGTGACGGTGGCACCGGCCAGGAGTTTCGAACGGAGCATGGCGTGCCCTGCTTTCTGGAGTGGGGGGTGAGCACGTTCCCGAGCGCGTTGCGGACCTCGGGGTCCGAAGGCCAGCGTGTTCATGTGGGTGAACGCGGTGCTGGTCCGTGAACTCGAAGGTGTGGCAGAACCTAAAGGTCTGCACCAGCGGCGTCAAGGGGTGAGGAGGGAAAGCGTTGCGGGCCGGCGCCGAACCGTTCGGGTGGAAGGAGTGGCAGGTCCAAGTGGCTTTTCCCTAGGATGTGTTGTCTGCCGGTCCGGTTGGCCCGGCGCGGTTCGGAGCTGGGGGAGACGATGGAGTCCGGGAAGCGGCTGTCCACCAAGATCGATGCCACGGTCCCCACGGCCGCGCGCATGTACGACCACTACCTCGGCGGCAAGGACAACTACGCGGTCGACCGGGCCGCCTGTGAGGAACTCGACAAGGTCGTGCCCAGCACCCGGGCGCTGGCGCTGAACAACCGGCGCTTCCTGCAGCGGGTGGTCGGGACGCTCGCGCGGGAGTACGGCGTACGGCAGTTCCTCGACCACGGATCAGGGCTGCCCACGCAGAACAACGTGCATCAGGTGGCGCAGCAGATCGATCCGGACTCGCGCGTGGTGTACGTCGACAACGACCCGATGGTCCTGGTGCACGGCCGGGCCCTGCTGGACCAGAACGACCACACCGCCGTCATCCAGGCCGACCTGCGCGACACGGACACGATCTTCTCCCACCCCGACACCCGGCGGCTGATCGACTTCTCGCAGCCGGTCGCCGTGCTCTTCAACTCCGTGTTCCACTGCATTCCGGACAGCGAGACCGACGGCCCGATCGCGGTCGTGGAGCGCGTGATCGAGCGGCTCGTGCCCGGGAGCTGCCTGCTGATGTGCCAGCTGGTCAGCGAGGATCCGGAGGTGCGGGCCTTCGTGACCGACTTCATGGACAAGGCGACGCAGGGACACTGGGGCCGGGTGCGCCAGGAGAAGGACGTGGCACAGCTCTTCGACGGGCTGGAGATCCTCGATCCGGGCCTGGTGGAGGTGTCCACCTGGCGGCCCGACAACGACGTGGCGCCGCGCCAGCTCACCCAGGAATGGATCGAGTTCGGCGGAGTGGGCCGGCTCCCGTAGCGAGCCGCCCGGTCACTCCGCCCCGTAGCGCTGCCGGGCCGTCTCGCGCAGGCGGCTCAGGGAGTCGCGCGGGCTGAGGGCGTCGTCGGCCAGCTGGTCGAGGGCCACCCGGTACTGCTCCGTCTCGTCGCGGTCCTCCAGGAACGTGGCGCTCCTCATGTGCTCCAGGTAGACGATGTCGGGCAGATCCAGGCCGCCGAAGCGCAGGTACGTGACGGGAATGGCCGGTGCGGAGGCGTCGGTCACGTCCAACGGGACGACCTGCACGGTCACATGCGGCAGTTGGGCCATCGCGATCAGGTGCTCCAGCTGCTCACGCATGATCTCGCGGCTGCCCAGCACACGCAGCAGCACGGACTCGTCGACGATCGCCCACAGCCGTGGTGCGTCCGCACGCTGGAGCAGCTGCCCCCGCCTGGTGCGCAGTTCCACGCGGCGGTGGACCTCGCGTTCCGGAGCCGAGGGCAGGCCGCGCTCCACCACCGCCCGGGTGTAGGCCGGGGTCTGCAGCAGCCCCGGGACGTACTGGATCTCGAACGTACGAATGGAATGGGCCGCTTCCTGGAGCCCCACCAGCCGGTCGAACCACTCCGGGATCAGCCGTTTGTCGAAGCGCTGCCACCATCCGGGTTCTCCGGCCCGCCGCAGCAACTGCAGCAGGACGGAGGTCTCGTAGTCCTCCGTCCTGTAGAAGTCCAGGAGTGCCCGGACGTCGCTCTCGGTGGGTGGCCGACGGCCCTTTCCCGCCTCGATACGGGAGAGTTTCGCCGGGCTGAAACCGACGGCGCGCGCAGCCTGTTCCTGGGCGAGGCCCGCGTCCTCGCGGATGCCCGCCAGCTGCACCCCGACCAGCATCTTCAGCAAAGTCGGCGCGGGCTCGGTGCGATGCAGATACGGTTCCAGGCGGGAGACACGCGGCGACTCGGAGGGCATCCTGACTCCCGGTGGGCAGGGGACAACAGGCCGCATTATTCCACCCCTTGGCGTCCGGGCGCATGCGTGGACCGAAGAGGAGGGCGGCCGTCCGGACGAGCGGGCCGGCGGATGTGCGCTCAGCCGGCGCCGCGGGCCCCCGGCGGTACGTCACACCAGGTCGTCGAACTCGCCCTCCTTCGCGGCCGCCAGGAACGCGGCGACCTCGGCCGCCGTGTAGATCAGCGCGGGGCCGTGCGGATCGCGGGAGTTGCGTATCGCCACTCCTCCCTCGGCCAGGGCGGCGACCTCCACGCAGTTGCCCTCGGCGTTGCTGCGTCGGCTCTTGACCCAGCGGACGCCCAGTGAACTCGCCCGCACCCCGTTCGAAACTGATGGCACTGCAGTCTCCTTGCACATGACTGGCTCGAACTGCACGCGCAATTTCTCGTGAAATTGCACGGACTGGCTGTCGACGTGGATAATAACCAAGGCACCAACGTCCGTGTCAGCGCCCCGTCCTGACGCCACCGCAGGAGATGCCGTGTCGCTGCCCGTGCAACCAGCACCCTGGTCCGGACCGAGTCCGCTCCCAGGCCGCACCACCCCGGCCGAGGGCTGCCCGCGCGCCCGAGCCGGGGCCGCTGGCCTGTCTCTGGGCGGCGGCCGTACGGCGTGCGCCGAGGCACGGGAGTTCACCGAGCGCGTCCTTGGCGACTGGGAGCTGGATCACCTCCTTGACGACGCCCTGACCGTCGTGTCGGAGCTGGTCGCCAACGCCGTGCTGCACGGTCCGGCCGGCGACGCGGGTGGGGGAGTGGAGTCCGAGTTGCTGCTGAGGCTCAAGCGCCGTCCGGCACACCTGATGTGCGCCGTCACCGACCGGGGCGAGGCGCTTCCCCGCCCGGGACGGGAAGGCGCGTCCCTCGAGGAGGGCGGCCGTGGACTGATCATCGTCGAGGCGCTGTCCCAGCACTGGGGCTGGACCCGGTGCAACCCCGTCGGCAAGACCGTCTGGGCGATGCTGCCCACCGAGGCGCGCACTTGACGATGAAGTCACGACCGAGGTCCGAAGCGGGGAGCGTACGGTGACGGACCAGGTGACGGACCAGGTGACGGACAGGGTCACGGACCAGGTCGCGGACAGGGTCACGGACAAGGCGCCGATCACGGCGCTCCAGGAGGTCGGACGGGTCGCCTGGCAGGACATCGAGGACTCCTCGGGGTCCGCCGCGGCCATCCCGTTCCTGCTCGCCGCGATCGCCTCCGGCGACGCGGCCGCCGCTCTCAACGCCCTGGACCGGCTGCGGCACCGCATCTGCCGGCACGGCTTCGTCGTCGGTCAGGCGACGGCCGTCACGGTCCCCTTCCTGTGGGGCCTCGCCCAGCGCCCCAGGACGACCTGCCGGGTGCAGATCCTCCAGCTCCTGCGGGACATCGCCGACGCCCGGCAGTGGGAGATCACGGCGGCCGCCCATCCGAAGGTCCGCCGGCGCCACGGCGTCTACGTCGAGTGGGAGTCCGCCGCCCGCCACGCGGTACGCGCCCAGCGCGGCGCCCTGGTGGGGCTGCTGGCCGAGCAGGACAGCGAACTCGTCCACGCGACCCGGGCGCTGGCCTCCACCCTCACCGACTGAGGGCGGAGGCAGGGGTGGTTCAGACGACGCGGGCCACGCCCGCGTAGATGCCGCTGTCCTCGGGCTCGGGCATCTGCCCGGGCATCCCCCACTCCGTCGCCGTCACCAGGCCGGGCGGGACGAGGTCCAGGCCGTCGAAGAAGCGCTCGACCTCGGGGCGGGCACGGAAGCCCAGCTCGATGCCGCCCTTCGCGTACTCGGCGGTGACCTGCGCGGAGAGCTCCGGGAACAGGTCGGACGAGGCGTGCGACAGCACCAGATAGCTGCCCTTCGGCAGAGTCGCGACCAGGCCGCGGACGATGCCGTGCGCGTCCTGCGCATCGGGGATGAAGTGCATCAGCGCGATCAGCGACAGGGCGATCGGACGGCCGAAGTCCAGCATGTGGCGGGCGTGCTCGACGATGCCGTCCGGCCTGCGTACGTCGGCCTCGATGTAGTCGGTGGCTCCCTCGGGGCTGCTGACCAGCAGCGCTTCCGCATGGCGCAGCACGATCGGGTCGTTGTCGGCGTAGACGACCTTCGCCGACGGTACGACGCCCTGGACGATCTGGTGGAGATTGGGCTCCGTGGGAATGCCGGTGCCGATGTCCAGGAACTGGTCGATGCCCTCGGCGGCGAGCCAGGCCGCCGCACGGTTCATGAACTCGCGGTTCTGTCGCGCGGCATCCCGTGCCTCGGGCGGCAACTGCTCGCCCACGGCCTCGTCGACCGGGTAGTTGTCCTTGCCGCCGAGCAGGTAGTCGTAGACCCGCGCGGGATGCGCCTTGCTGGTGTCGATCCGAAGGGACGGCTCCGGGCCGGTCGTCATCGCAACTCCATCGCGCCGGTGAATCAGGGGCAGGCGAAATACCCGATCATCGTACTCGGACAGTGATGTTGGTGGTGTGCGAGGGAAGTTGGAACGGCCGGCACGCCTGACCGGCCCGGCCGGCGACACGCTCCCGAAGCGGTGACCTGGCGAAACGGAGCACCCCCCGGGGTGGTCGCGTGCCCAGCGGCGGCGCCGCTCTGCGGGGGCGCGCCCCTCGGTCGTGCCGCCGTCATGGGCTCGCGGACCGACGCGAGGGCCGGCCGCCGTCCGCGGCGCGGGTCGGGTGGAGGCGGCGGCGGGCGGTCGGGCCGCGCCTCGCGATGATCAGATCTCGGCGAGCCGCTCGACGCACTTCAGGGTACCCCTATGGGGTACCAAGTCAAGGCCGGACGGCCCTTGCCTTGTATACGGGTGGGGGGTATACATGGCAGACATGACCACCACCACATCCGGTGCCGCCGAGGTGGAACTCGCCATCGGCGGTATGACCTGTGCCTCCTGTGCCGCCCGTATCGAGAAGAAGCTCAATCGCATGGACGGCGTCGAGGCGACCGTCAACTACGCCACCGAGAAGGCCAAGGTCGCCTTCCGAGACGACGTCGCCGTCGCGGACCTGATAGCCACCGTCGAGGCCACCGGCTACACCGCGCAGCAACCGGCGCCCGCCGCGCCCGGAGCCGGCGCCGAAGAGCCCGGGACCGGTGCGGGGCACGAGCCCGAGCCGGAGGAACTCCGTTCGCTGCGGCAGCGGCTGACCACGGCTGTGGTGCTCGCGGTCCCGGTGATCGTCCTGGCGATGGTGCCGGCACTGCAGTTCGAGTACTGGCAGTGGATGTCGCTGACGCTCGCGGCCCCCGTGGTCACGTACGCCGCCTGGCCCTTCCACCGGGCCGCCTGGACCAACGCCCGGCACGGTGCCGCCACCATGGACACACTGATATCGGTCGGCACGTCGGCCGCGTTCCTGTGGTCCGTATGGGCCCTGTTCCTCGGAACGGCCGGCACGCCCGGCATGAAGCACCCCTTCGAGCTGACCATCGCCCGCAGCGAGGGCTCCGGCAACATCTACCTGGAGGCCGCCGCCGGAGTGACCGCCTTCATCCTGGCCGGCCGGTACTTCGAGGCCCGGTCCAAGCGGAAGGCGGGCGCGGCGCTCAGGTCGCTGCTGGAGCTCGGTGCCAAGGATGTCACCGTGCTGCGCGGGCAGCGCGAGGAGCGCATACCCGTGGGGGAGCTGCAGGTCGGCGACCGCTTCCTCGTGCGCCCCGGCGAGAAGATCGCCACCGACGGCACGGTCGTCGAGGGGTCCTCGGCCGTGGACGCCTCCATGCTCACCGGCGAGTCCGTCCCGGTCGAGGTGACGGTCGGGGACGGCGTCACCGGCGCCACCCTGAACGCCGGCGGACGTCTGGTCGTCGAGGCCGGCCGGGTCGGCGCCGACACGCAACTCGCCCGTATGGCCGAACTGGTGCAGGACGCGCAGAACGGCAAGGCCGCCGCCCAGCGGCTCGCCGACAGGATCTCCGGCGTCTTCGTCCCCGTCGTGATCGCCCTGGCACTGGCCACCCTGGGCTTCTGGCTCGCCGACGGCGCCGGGCTGACCGCGGCCTTCACCGCCGCGGTGGCGGTCCTGATCATCGCCTGCCCCTGCGCCCTGGGTCTGGCCACCCCCACCGCGCTGATGGTGGGCACCGGACGCGGCGCCCAGCTCGGCATCCTCATCAAGGGGCCCGAGGTGCTGGAGAGCACGCGCAAGGTCGACACCATCGTCCTCGACAAGACCGGCACCGTCACCACCGGCCGGATGACCCTGCTGGCCGTGCACACGGCCGAAGGCACGGACGAGACGCAGGCCCTGCGGCTGGCCGGTGCCCTGGAGCACTCCTCCGAGCACCCGATCGCCCGGGCTGTCGCCGCCGGAGCGGTGTCCCGGACCGGTCCCCTCCCCGCCGTGGAGGACTTCGCCAACGTCCCCGGCCTCGGCGTCCAGGGGGTCGTGGACGGACACGCCGTACTCGTCGGCCGCGAGCAACTGCTCGAGGAGTGGGCCATGTCGCTGCCGCCCGCCCTCGCACGCGCCAAGGCCGCGGCGGAGTCCGCCGGCCGTACGGCGATCACGGTCGCCTGGGACGGTGCGGCCCGCGCCGTCGTCGAGGTCGCCGACGCGGTGAAGGAGACCAGCCCCGAGGCCGTCCGCCGGCTGCGTGGTCTCGGCCTGACTCCCGTGCTCCTCACCGGCGACAACAAGGCCGCCGCCGAGGCGGTGGCCGCCGAGGTGGGCATCGATGCCGAGCACGTCATCGCCGAGGTGCTGCCGCAGGACAAGGTCGACGTCGTCAAGCGCCTGCAGGGCGAGGGACGTTCGGTCGCCATGGTCGGCGACGGCGTCAACGACGCCGCGGCGCTCGCCCAGGCGGACCTGGGCCTGGCGATGGGCACCGGCACGGACGCGGCGATCGAGGCGGGCGACCTGACGCTCGTACGAGGAGACCTCCGCGTCGCCGCCGACGCGATCCGGCTCGCCCGCCGGACGCTGGGCACGATCCGGTCCAACCTGTTCTGGGCCTTCGCCTACAACGTCGCCGCGCTTCCGCTCGCCGCGGCCGGCCTGCTCAACCCGATGATCGCGGGGGCCGCCATGGCCTTCTCCTCGGTGTTCGTGGTCGGCAACAGCCTGCGGCTGCGGAGCTTCCGGGCCGTGGCGGGGTGAACGGCCGAGGCGGTCGGCGGCCGGCCGTTCGGCCACCGACCGCCGGGGTGGCCGTGGTCCGGTCGTGCCGCTCCGGCGCGGCGGGCAGCGGTTGGTAGCGTGCCCGCATGACCGAACGCGAGCATCGTGTCGTCGTCGAGGGCTCCCGGATCATCACCCCGCGGCTGCTCCTGCGGCCCTGGACGGTCGAGGACGCCGAGGCCGCCCTGCGGGTCTACGGCGCCGGGAACGTCGCCCGGTGGCTCGCCCCGGCGATGGAGCGCGTGGCGGACGCCGCGGCCATGCGGACTGTCCTGGAGCGGTGGGTGTCGAGCGCCGGCGAGCTGGAGACGCCGGCGGGACGGTGGGCGATCGAGCTCCGTGACGGCGGGCGCGTGGTGGGCGGTGTCGTGCTGCTGCCGTTGCCCCCGGACCGGCGGGACCTGGAGATCGGCTGGCAGCTCGCGCCCGACGCCTGGGGGCAGGGCCTGGCGGCGGAGGCCGGTCACGCCGTGGCGCACCACGCCTTCGCGTCCGGGGTGGAGGAGCTCTTCGCGGTCGTGCGGCCGCGCAACGAGCGCGGCGCGGCGACGGCCCGGCGGGTGGGGATGGAATGGGTGGGGGAGACGGACAAGTACTACGGACTGACGCTGCAGGTCTTCCGGCTGAGGCCGGGCGATCTGGACGTCCCGGCCCTGCGGCCGGAGCAGTGGCCCGCCGTCTGAGCCGAGTCGGTATCGCCGCCTGAGCCGAGTCGGTATCGCCGCCTGAGCCGAAGCGGTATCGGCGTCTGAGCCGAAGCGGTATCGGCCCGGGCCCGCGCCCGGGCTTTGTCATGTTCCGGGACCGGAAGGCCCCTGGAGCGCCGATTGTCCTTCCCCGATGGGCTTGTCCCGTACGCCAGTTGTGCGGAGGTGCCGGCAGCCGGTGTACGTGTGTGCCACACGCGACTTGCCCACCCTTTGACGATCCGTTCCTTGAGCGTTCAGCCAGGCGTCTGTGTCCGGGGTGTGTGCCGTCCTTATGGTCCCTGCGGATTTCGAAAGAAGGGGCTATGGACACACTCCACGCGGTGAGGGCTCGGGGGATCACGAAGAGCTTCGGTGAGGTCGTCGCACTCGACGGCATCGATCTGGATGTGACGCCCGGTCAGATACACGGCCTGGTCGGGCCGAACGGCGCCGGCAAGACCACGCTGCTCGGCCTGCTGCTGGGCCTGGCCGTCGCGGACGGCGGCCGGCTGGAGATCCTGGGCACGCCGGTCGGAAGGGCGCTCGCCGCTCCCGACGGGGTCGCCGGCTTCGTGGACGGGCCCGGGCTCTACCCCTCGCTCACCGCCCGCCAGAACCTCTCCGCGCTGGCGGCGCTGCGGGGCCGCGACGCGCGGACGGCGGGTGTCGACGAGGCGCTCGACCAGGTCGGGCTCACCGACGTCGCCGACGACAGGACGCGCGGCTTCTCCCTCGGGATGCGCCAACGGCTGGGCCTGGCGGCCGCGTTGCTGACCCAGCCCCGGCTGCTCGTCCTCGACGAGCCCTCCAACGGCCTCGACCCGGCGGGCAAGAGGCATGTGCACGGCATCCTGAACCGGCTCACCGCCGACGGCACCGCGGTGGTCCTGTCGAGCCACCGTATGGACGACCTCGAGGCGCTCTGCTCGGAGGTCACCATCCTCGCCACCGGACGGGTCGTGTTCTCGGGTCCGCCCGGCAAGCTGGCCGCCGAGAACCGCGAGCTCGACTACCGGCTGGTCACCTCCGATCCGGAGGCCGCGCGCCGGGTGGCCGCCGACGCCACCGCGATCCACGTCGTCGACGACACGCACGTCCGCCAGGACGCCGGCGTGCTCGTGGTGCGCGCACGGGTGCCCGCCCTCGACGAACTGGTGGTCCAACTCGTGCGCGCGGGCGTCGCGTTGCGCGAACTCACCCCCGTCGTGTCACCGCTCGAGGCCGCGTTCCTCGCCCTCACCGATCAGCAGGAGGCCTCCAGATGACCGCGACCGTCGTCGACGCGGCCGCCACGGCGGCCCATCCGGTCACGGTGGCGCGCGGCTACCGCTTCGAACTGGTCAAGCTGGTCTCGCAGTGGCGGATCAGGCTGCTGGTCCTCGCCTGCTGGATCGTGCCCGCCGTGTTCGTCGTCGGAGTGGGCCGGCAGAGCACGCTGCCCACCGACACCCTCTTCGGCCGCTGGATGCTCGCCACCGGCTGGGCGGCCCCGCTGGTGATGCTCGGATTCGCGGGCACCTGGGCGCTACCGCTGCTGACCTCGGTGGTCGCCGGGGACATGTTCGCCGCCGAGGACCGGCTCGGCACCTGGCGCCATCTGCTCGTGGCGGTGCGCTCGCCGCGGCGCATCTTCGTGGCGAAGTCGCTCGCCGGCCTCACCGTCATCCTGCTGCTCGTGGCCGGGCTGGCCGGCTCCAGCGCGGCCGGCGGGCTCCTGGCGGTCGGGAACCAGCCGCTGGTCGGCCTCGACGGCCATCTGCTGGCGCCGTCGGACGCGGCCGGAAGGGTCTTCCTCGCCTGGGCGTGCGTGCTCGCACCGACCCTCGCGCTCGCGGCGATCGGACTCCTCGGGTCGATCGCCCTGGGACGCTCCCCGATGGGGCTGCTGCTGCCCGCGGTGGTGGCGCTCGTGATGCAGCTCGCGCAGATGCTGCCGCTGCCCGTCGCCGTGCGCCTCGCCCTGCCGGGCTACGCCTTCATCGCCTGGAACGGCCTGTTCACCAGCCCCATGCAGCTGCGCCCCCTGCTGATCGGCATCGCCGTCAGCCTGCTGTGGGCCGTGCTCGCCACGGTGCTGGCCCATCTGCTCTTCGTGCGCCGGGACTTCACCGACCTGACGTACGACGGCGCCGGGCGCCGCGCGGTCACCGCCGGCCTGGTGCCGCTGGCGGGGCTGCTCGCCCTGACGGTCGCGGTCGTCGCCGTGGCGACTCCGTCCGCGGGCTCGGGCATCCGGCAGTCCAAGGTGCAGCGGTCCGTCGCCACGGCCTTCGCGCACCTCTACCGCCTGCAGACCGAAGAGCTCCACCGCCCCGCCGTCACCGAGGAGCAGCTGCGGGCCTCGGCGGCGTGCAACAAGGGCGCCGGCCGGCTCGCCGCCGAGGGACCGGGCAACGACTGGCGCTGCGTCATCAGTTGGCATCTGCCCGGCGCCAAGGCCACCGGATCGGCCATCTACCAACTCGACTTCACCGCGGACGGACGGTTCGTCGCCGACGGCGACGGACCGAAGGAAGTGAACGGCTACTTCCTCGTGCGGACCCCCACCGGTGACGCGCCGAACCCGCTCTGGCAGTTCGACGGCAACGTCGACCTGCTCGACACCACCCCGAAGGGATGACCTCATGCAGGTAACACGGCAGCGCCGAAAGAACGAGAAGGAGCAGATCAGCGTCTTCGGCAGACGCCTCGGTCGCCGGACCTTGCTGGTGACGTCCGGCATCGCCGTCGCCCTCGCCGTCACGGGGACCGCGGTCGCCTCGACACACCGGTTCGGAACCCAGCAGGTCGGCCAGGTCACCGCCGACGGCCGGGTCGTCTCCGCCGACCAGTACATCGCGCCGTACGGCCACCGCACGGTCATCGACGACGGCAAGATCATGTCGTCCACGGTCAGCCCGGACGGCAGCCACCTCGCGGCGGCGGTGGCCGACGGCGACGCGTCGCTGGTCGTCATGGATCTCAAGACCGGGCAGGTGAAGCAGAAGGTCGGCACCAACGCGGCGGACGACCTGCGCATCAAGAGCGGTGCCGTCGGCCAGGAGGGCCCCTCCTACTCGCCGGACGGCACGCAGCTGTGGCTGGGCCAGAGCGACGGCTACACCAAGTTCACCGTCAACGAGGACGGCACCCTCGCCGACCCCACGACCGTCTCGATCCCGGCGGACGGCTCCAAGCGCGCGCTCGTGGGTGCCGCGGTCTTCTCCGCCGACGGCTCCACCGTCTACTCCGCGGTCAACGGCCAGAACAGGGTGGTCGCCATCGACGCGGCGACCGGAAGCATCGAGCAGAGCTGGGCCGTCGGCAACGCTCCCCGCGGACTCGCCCTGGTCGGCGGGAAGCTGTACGTCAGCAACGAGGGCGGGCGCCCGGCGCGGCCCGGCGACACCACGATCAACTCCTACGGCACTCAGGTCGTGGCGAACCCGGACACCGGCGCCAGCACCACCGGCACGGTCAGCGTCATCGACACGGCGAACCCGTCCGCCGCCGTCGGGAGCATCGACGTCGGGCTGCACCCGACGGCGGTGTACGCGAAGAACGGCACGGTGTTCGTCACCGACACCGCCGACAACAACGTGTCGGTCATCGACAGCCGCAAGGACAAGGTCGTCCAGACCATCTCCACCCAGCCGTGGCCCGAGGCGTCGGTCGGCTACGAGCCGAACGCCGTGACGCTCACCGACGACGGCCGTCTGCTCGTGACGCTCGGGCGCGCCGACGCGGTCGCCGTGTACCGCTTCAGGTCCGCTCAGGAACCCGCCAGTTACGTCGGCCTGCTGCCCACGGACTACTTCCCCTCGGAGATCACCGCCGTGGGCAGGAACGTGGTCGTCTCCCACACCCGTGGCATCGACGCCCGCCGGCCCTCCACCAGCGGCGGCCACGGCACCCACGACACCACGTCGAGCCTGACGCAGTTCAGGCTGCCGGACGACCGCACCGTGCGGTCGCAGACGGCCAAGGTCTTCAAGCAGAACGGCTGGACCCCCGGCTCGGTCAGGACGTCCAAGGGCAAGAGCCACGCCAGGCCCGTGCCCGTCCCGGCGCGGCTCGGCGACCCCTCGACGATCAAGCACGTCTTCCTGCTCGTCAAGGAGAACCGGACCTACGACCAGGTCCTCGGCGACATGCCGCAGGGTGACGGCGACCCGACGTTCACGCAGTTCGGCGAGAACGTGACGCCCAACCAGCACGCCCTGGCACAGCAGTTCGGGCTCTACGACAACTTCTACGACATCGGCACCAACTCCGCCGAGGGCCACAACTGGCTGATGCAGTCCGACAACCCGGAGTACACCGAGTCGTCGGCCGGCGAGTACACGCGCAGCTACGACACCGAGAACGACGTCCTCGGCCACCAGAAGAGCGGCTTCATCTGGTCCGGCGCGCAGGCGGCCGGCAAGTCCGTGAAGGACTACGGCGAGTTCCAGTCGGTCGAGAGCAAACCGGCCGGGGCGACGTGGCAGAACCTGTACTGCGACGCCAAGAACATGGACGCGACCGGTGCGGGGACCGCGTACCCCATCCAGACCGGTTCGGCGATCCCGTCGCTCAACAAGGTCTCGGTGCCCGGCTTCCCGCTGTTCGACCTCGCCGTGCCGGACGTCTACAAGTACCAGATCTGGAAGCAGGACTTCGAGAAGAACGGTCCGGCGAACCTGAACATGTTCTGGTTCTCCAACGACCACACCGGCGGCCCGCCGAGTCCCGCCGCCGAGGTCGCGGACAACGACCTGGCGGTCGGCAGGATGGTCGACGAGATCTCGCACAGCAAGTACTGGAAGGACTCGGCGATCTTCGTCGTCGAGGACGACTCCCAGGCCGGCCTCGACCACGTCGACGGGCACCGTGCTCCGGTCCAGATCATCAGCCCCTGGTCCCAGCACGCCACGGTGGACAGCCACTACTACTCGCAGATCACGATGATCCGCACCATCGAGCAGATCCTCGGGATCCACCCGATGAACCAGAAGGACAGCGCGGCGACGCCGATGTACGGGGCGTTCAGCCGGAAGCCGGACAGCACGCCGTTCACGGCGCAGGCCAACCGCACCTCGCTGACCGACGGTCTGAGCACCCTGCCTCCCTGCGGTGCGGACACCCCGGCCCCGCAGGACGCCAAGGCGGCCCCCGCGCCGACGGCGGCGAAGGTGCCGGCGGACAAGCAGAAGCTCGCGGCACAGTGGAAGACGTGGGAGTCGCACCAGCGGCTGACCGGCCCCCACGCCGTGCCCGACTACGCCAACCCCGCGCAGATGAACCGCCTCACCTGGTACGAGACGCACAACTGGACCAAGCCGTACCCCGGTGACAGCAAGGTCTACGCGCCCGACGACGTGCCCGGCGCCTACCTCCCGTCGCCGGAGAACGACGGCTGACGCGTCCGCGCGGCAGGAAGTCGGGGAACCCCTGGCCGGGCACCACCGCCGGCCAGGGGTTCCCCGACCCCGCGCCGGTGTTCACACGGTCGACAGATCGACCGCCCGGTCCACGTCCCGCGGCTGCAGGACCCGCAGGATGCCCTCCATCAGGTAGTAGTCGGCGTAGGGGAGGGAGATCTCGACGCCGTCCTCCGCCGGGCGGTTGCGGGTGCAGCGGGCCACCACCGCGTCCGCGCGCGCCGAGTTCCTCGTCAGGCAGGTCGTGGACAGCTCCGTGAGCATGCGCAGCGCCACGGCACGATAGGCCTGCCGGCCGGTGGCCGCGGCCAGATCGAGCAGCCCGCACGCCATGACGGCACCGGCGGACGCGTCCTTGACGTCGTAGGGCTGCTGCGGTGCCCGGTAGTCCCACACGGGGACGTGGTCCGGGCTCAGGGCACCCACCGCGAAGTCCGCGAGTCTGCCGGCGGTGGCCAGGAACTCCTCGTTCCCCGTCCTGCGGTACATGGTGGTGAAGCCGTAGACGCCCCAGGCCTGTCCGCGGGACCAGCAGGAGGAGGGGCTGTAACCCTGCACGGTGGCGGGGCCGATGGGCGCGCCGCTGACCGGGTCGAAGTCGTAGACGTGCGGGGTGGACCCGTCCGCGCGGGGAAAGACCTTCTGCGCGGTCTTCGCGTGCTCTACCGCGATGTCCAGGTAGGTGGTGTCGCCGGTCTGCCGGCTCGCGAAGGCCAGCAGGTCGAGGTTCATGATGGTGTCCATGATGACCCGGCCCGCGTTCGCCGGATCGGTGAGCGCGCCCCAGGCCCGGATGAAGTGCCCGCGCGGGTTGTAGCGCTGGATCAGGGAGTCGGCGGCCCGGACCGCGCCCGTCCGCCAGGCGTCGTCGCCCGTCAGCCGCCAGGCGGTGACCCACGACGGATAGAAGAGGAACCCCACGTCGTGGGTGCTGGTGTCATTCTGACGGGGCGCCAGTTTCTGTGCCGAGGCCAGGGCCCAGGTGCGGAAGGCCTCGTCCTTGCTGCGCAGGTACGCCATCCACAGCGTCCCCGGCCAGAATCCGCCGACCCAGTCGCCGTTCTGCGAGTACGTCCACTTCTCGAACTTCGTTCCGACGGGGAAGCCGGTCACCCCCGGTGCCACCGAACGGACCTTCTCGACGGCGTAGTCGACGGCCGCGCCGAGCGTGCGCAGGGTCGCCGCGGGCGTCCCGCTCTCGGCCGCTTCCGCGGCCGGTGCCGCGGTCACGCAGGCGGCCGCGGCACCGGCCGCCGTCGACAGCACCGTACGCCGGGAGATGGTCATGGCTGTGCCTCCAACTGGACGTGGGGAGCGCGGAGTTGGACGAGCGTTGCACACGTGGTGGGACCACGTACAGCCATGTGAGTCATGTTCATTCATGTGAATGGGGTGAGTCGGCCGGGTTTTGTCGGGAAGGCAGCGAGTGAGTCCTCACTCATTGACTGAGTGAGGACTCACTCGTATCGTGGGCGCATGACTTCACCCGACCGGCCCGCCGAGGCCAGGACTCAGAAGCCCCGTCGCCGCGCGCCCGCCATGGAGCCGGAGGAGCGCCGTCAGATGATCGTCGCCGCCGCGCTGCCTCTCGTCGCCGAGGCGGGAGCCAAGGTGACCACCGGCCAGATCGCGCGCGCCGCCGGTATCGCGGAGGGGACGATCTTCCGCGTGTACGCCGACAAGGACGAACTGCTCGACGCGGTCATGGCGGAGGCGATGCGCCACGATCACGCCGTACGGGAGATCTCCTCCGTCTCCCTCGACCAGCCCCTGGCCCAGCGCCTGTCGGAGGCCGCCGACGCGCTCGGCGCCCACCTGGACCGGATGGGCGCGGTCGCCGGAGTGCTGCACGCGTCCGGTCACGGGCATCGGCGGGTACGGGACGAGGAGGGCAGGAGACCGCGGGCCGGAGCCCGGGAGGCGTCGATGGCGGCGATCCGCGACGCGCTCGCGGAGCTGTTCGCGCCGGAGGCGGAGCTCCTGCGTGTCTCCGGGGACCAGGCCGCCGCGCTCTTCCTGGGTCTGCTGTTCCACCGGCCGCAGCAACTCGAGGCCGTGGCCCTCGGCACCGCCGACCTGGTCACCGTCTTCCTGCACGGCGCGCTCGCCGACGGAGGCGCCGATGACCGCTGAGTCCACGACCGCCGAGTTCTGGGACGGCATGTACCGAAGCCGCGACCAGGTCTTCAGCGGCGCCCCCAACGGCGTCCTCGTCGCCGAGGCCACCGGCCTGCCGCCCGGGCGCGCCCTCGACGTCGGCTGCGGCGAGGGCGCCGACGCGCGGTGGCTGGCCCGGCGCGGCTGGCGGGTCACCGCGGTCGACATCAGCGCGACCGCCCTGCGGCGCGCCGCCGTGGCGGAGGCTCCGGACGGCCGTCTGTCATGGGCGCGCGCCGATCTCACGGCCGCACCGCCCCCGCCCGGTGCCTACGATCTCGTCTCCGTCCAGTACTTCCCGCTGCGACGCCGGCCGGACCACGCGGTGTTGCGCGGTCTCCTGGAGGCCGTCGCGCCCGGCGGCACCCTGCTCTTCGCCACGCACGACCTCGCCGGCCCGACCGCGTGCCCGGAGCGCGGATTCGACCCGGGCGACCACTACCGGCCCGACGACATCGCCGGACTCCTCGGCGAGGACTGGACGGTCCTGGTCAACGCGACCCGCCCACGCACCGGCCCCCCGCCCGCCGGTACGCGCCACACGCACGACACCGTCCTGAGGGCCCTGCGCACGAGGTGAGCCGGCCCTACCCGGAGACCGGATCGACGGACGGCAGGCCGAACCGCACCGCCCGACCCGGTCTCGACGTGGTCGACCCCACGCGGCTCGGCCGTGAGATCGCCCCAGGCCTCGTCGTCGAGCGGCTCGGCGTCCGGTTCCACCATGGCGCGGCACGCCGCCGTCCAGTGCCCGCGGACCGAGTCCGCCCCCTTGCCGGCCAGGGGCACGCCTCCCGCCCGCGACGAACCGGACGCCCTGCACCCCGTGCCGGGCGGAGGAGTCCTTCGGCTCGCCTGCCAAGAGGGCGGCCACGGTGTCCTGGACCGCCTTCCTGCCGGGCGGGCGGGCGCCGGGCTGGACGGCGGTGGCGGTCCCGGTGTGGCGCGGCGCGATGCCAGCCGCGCCTGCCGCCACCCCGGGCCGCGTGAAGGGGGGACTGGCACCGCGCGTGCCGCGCGCTCGGCCTCGTTCCCTGTGGTGTCGCTGGTCATGACGGTCTCCTCGGCGTCGTGGGTCGTCCCGCTCCGCGACGTCCGCCCGTGCTCGGCCGCGAAGCCTTCGTTCATACGGACCGCCGGGACCGCCGAAGGAATCGGTGGACTGCCCCGCGCGCCCCCGCACCGCGGCCGGGTCAGCCCTCGCGGCGCAGCGCCGCCGGTGTCGTACCGAGGTGGGAGCGCAGCACGCGGGTCAGATGCTCCTGGTGCGAGAAGCCGCAGGCCGCCGCCACCTGGGCGATGGGCATGGTTCCCGCGCGCAGCAGGCGGGCCGCCTGCTCCACCCGCAGCCGTACGAGATACCGGTGCGGGGGAGACCCCGTCCGGGCCTTGAACTGCCGGGCGAACTGGCTGACGCTCAGACCGGTCGCCGAGGCCAGGTCCGCCAGCGACAACGGTTCCGACAGCCGGGCGGCGAGCAATTCCCGTACGGCCGCGAACTGCCGGTCGGGCAGCCCCGTCCGCCCGGCCGGCGGCTCGTTCCCGCGACGTCGGATGCTGTGCCTGCGGGCCAGCTGCGCCGCGATCGTCAGCGCCAACTGGTCGGCGTAGGCGGAGCCGCTGGGCTCCCAGTGGCGTACGGCGCCGTCGAGGGCCAGGACGAGCTGCTCCAGCAGCGGGTCCGTGCCGCCGAACTCCTCCTTGAGCCGTACCGGCCCTCCCTCGTCCGCCGATGCCTGCAGCGCGGCGTCGGCCAGGTAGACGTGGACCGTGTTCAGGTGCCCGCCGAGCTCCACGTCCAGTTCCGTGGCCGCCGGGTGCAGGAACAGGCCGCCGGGAGGCACCTGACGGGCCGAGGTCAGCCCCCGGCGTCCGCGGCGAACGGTGACGGGGCCGTCCAGGTGCAGGATCAGCAGGTGGCTGCCGGCCCCCTGGAACGCCTCCCGGTAGGGGAGTTCCCGCTGGGTGGACACGTACAGCCGGTCCCAGCCCAGCCCCGCGCTGCTGCGCAGGGGACGCACGCCCGGCAGGGCCAGGATGCCGTGCGTGTCACCGAGCCCCATCTCGCTCATGCGGCCCTCCCTCGCGCCACGGCCAGTCTCCCCGCAGCGCGGACCGGCGGGCAAGCACGAGGTCCGGACCCCTCCGCGTGCGGCAGGGCGCGGCCGGTCGCGCTTTTCGTGCAGAGGGACGCCGCGACGGTGCAGGAGGAACGCGCGCCCGGGCCCCGATACTGCGGCAGACGCCCCGACCCCCGCACCGCACAGCCTGGAGAGCGGCTTCATGCGAAGTTTCGTCCATACGACCGGTCCGAGCAGAGTGATCTTCGGCGCGGGCACCGTCGCGCGCGTACGGGAGGAGGTGGTGCGGCTCGGTGGCGGCCGGGTGCTGCTGCTGTCCGGCCGATCGGCGGCGTTGCGCAAGGACGTCGAACGCCTCCGTGAGGGCTTGGGCGACCTGCTGGCCGCGGAGTTCGACGGCGCGGTCGTGCACACGCCCGTCGAGGTGACCGAGCGGGCCCTCCGCCTGTTGCGCGAGCGGCGCGCGGACTGCCTGGTGGCGCTCGGCGGCGGGTCGGTGACCGGACTCGCCAAGGCGCTGGCGGCGCGCACGGATCTGCCGCAGGTCGTCCTGCCGACCACGTACGCCGGCTCCGAGGTCACACCGGTGCTCGGCGAGAGTGCCGACGGCCGGAAGACCACCCGCACCGCACCCGGCATCCTGCCGGAGACGGTCGTGTACGACGTGGAGCTCACGCTCGGCCTGCCGGTCCCCCTCTCCATGACCAGCGGAGTCAACGCGCTGGCCCACGCCGTGGAGGCCCTCTACGCACCGGACGCCACGCCCGTCACCGACGCCCTGGCCCTGGAGGCGGTCGCGGCGGTCGGCCGGGCCCTCCCCGCCCTGCACGAGGACCCGGCCGACAGGGCGGCGCGGGCGGACCTGCTCCAGGCGGCGTGGCTGGCGGGCATCTGCCTGGGCGGCGTCCGGATGGGGCTCCACCACAAGCTGTGCCACACGCTGGGCGGCGCCTTCGGGCTCCCGCACGCCGAGACCCACACCGTGGTCCTCCCGCACGCCATGGCCTACAACGCCCCCGCCGCTCCGGAGGCGATGGCATGTGTGGCACACGCCCTGGGCGTGCCCGACGCCGCGACCGGCGTCCACGACCTGGTGCGCCGGGTCGGCGGGCCCACGTCTCTGCGCGAACTCGGGCTCGCGGAGGCCGACCTGGACCGTGCGGCGGACCTCGCCACCGCACAGCCGTATCCGAACCCGCGCGACCTCAGCCGTGCCGGCCTCACCGACCTGCTGAGCCGAGCCTGGCGGGGCAGCCGCCCGCGGCCCGCGGCCGGCTCGCCCCCCGATCTGCGCGCGCTCACCGACGAGGTCGTGGCGAGCTTCGACGCCTGCACGAACCCGCGCCTGCGGCAGCTGCTCACCGACCTCGCGCGCACCCTGCACGGCTACGCCGTCCGCAACGACCTGACCGCCCAGGAGTGGCAGCGCGCCGTCGACTTCCTCACCCAGGCCGGCCACATCACCACCCGGACCCGGCAGGAGTTCATCCTCCTGTCCGACACGCTCGGCCTCTCGAGCGTCGTCGACACCCTCACCAACTCCCGCACCCCTGAGACCACTTCGTCCGCGATCCTCGGTCCCTTCCACGTGGCGGGGGCACCCGCCGCCGCGCACGGCACCGACATCGCGGGCGGCCTGCCGGGGACGCCCATGTGGGCCGACATCAAGGTCACCGGCCCCGGCGGCACACCGGTCGCCGGAGCCGTCGTGGACGTGTGGCAGTCCAACGAGGACGGCTTCTACGACGTCCAGCTCCCGGACCTGGACGGGCCGGTGCTGCGCGCCCGGTTCACCACCGGCGACGACGGTCGGTTCACGTTCTGGTCGATCCTGCCGTCCGCCTATCCGATCCCGGACGACGGCCCGGTCGGCAGGATGCTCGCCGCCGTGGGCCGTCACCCCTACCGCGCCCCGCACGTGCACTTCCTGATCGACGCCCCCGGCCACCAGCCGCTGATCACCCAGCTCTTCGTACGGGGCGGGGCCCACCTCGACGGCGCCCCGGGGCAGCGCGACGCGGTCTTCGGGGTCAAGGACGACCTGGTCACCGACTTCACCCCGCACACCGGGCCCACGCCCGACGGCCGGCCGGTCGACGGCGAGTGGCGCCTGCTCGACTTCACCTTCCGCATCGCCCCCTCGGGCACCGAACGCGCCCCGACGAGTTCCACGGAGACGGCATGAAGACCCCCCAGAACCACGACACCGACGTCCTGGTCGTGGGAAGCGGACCGGCGGGCGGCACCACGGCGCTGCTGCTGGCCACCTACGGTGTGCGGACCCAGCTGGTCACCAAGTACGGCTGGCTCGCGGACACTCCGCGCGCCCACATCACCAACCAGCGTGCCATGGAGGTCTTCCGGGACCTCGGCATCGAGGAACTGGCCCTGGAGAAGGGCACACCGAGCCGGCTGATGGGTGACACCGTCTTCGCCACCGCGCTGCTGGGCGAGGAGATCGGCCGCATCCGCACCTGGGGCACCGGGGACGAGAGCCTGAGCGAGTACGCGGCTCAGAGCCCGTGCGCGATGATCGACCTGCCGCAGACCTACCTGGAGCCGATCCTGCTGGCGAAGGCCGCCGAGCGGGGCGCCGTGGTGCGGCTGAACACCGAACTCGTCGACTTCGAGCAGGACGCGGACGGTGTGACCGCGCGCCTGCGCGACCGGCCCAGCGGACGGGAACACACCGTGCGCGCCCGCTACCTGGTCGGTGCCGACGGCGGCCGCAGCCTCGTCGCGGACCGGCTCGGGCTGCCCATGGAAGGGCGGATGGGCAAGGCCGGCAGCATGAACATCGTCTTCCGGGCCGATCTCGCGCGGTACGTGCGGCACCGGCCCAGCGTCCTGTACTGGATCATGCGTCCGGGCGCCGACGTCGGCGGCATCGGCATGGGCCTGCTGCGCATGGTCCGGCCCTGGAACGAGTGGCTGGTCGTGTGGGGCTACGACATCGACGGCCCCGCCCCGCAGGTCACCGACGAGGCGGCGACCGCGATCGTACGGGACCTCGTTGGCGACGACGACCTGTACGTCGAGATCGACAGCGCCTCGCTGTGGACGGTCAACCACGCCTACGCGACCCGTCTGCACTCCGGCCGCGTCTTCTGCGCCGGGGACGCCGTCCACCGCCACCCGCCGTCCAACGGACTCGGCGCCAACACCTCCGTCCAGGACGCCTTCAACCTGGCCTGGAAGCTGGCGGCCGTCGTCAACGGGCAGGCCGGTCCAGGGCTGCTGGACACCTACACCGACGAACGGGCGCCTGTCGCACGGCAGATCGTGGAGCGGGCGAACCTCTCCCGCGACCAGTTCCTGCCCCTCTTCGAGGCCATCGGCGTGGTGGGCGGGGACGAGGAGGGGATCGCCAAGGCCCTGCGCGCGGTGCGGCAGCCGGACGCCGAAGGGGCGAAGCGGCGGCGCGCCGTCCGCGAGGCGATCGAGCTGAAGCACTACGAGTTCAACGCCCACGGCGTCGAGCACAACCAGCGCTACCAGTCGGCCGCCGTCGTTCCCGACGGCACCGCCGAGACGATCACCCGTGACGACGAGCTCTTCGGGCGTCCGACCTCCCGTCCCGGCGCGAAGCTCCCGCACGCCTGGCTCGTCGGCCGGCACGGCAGACGGGTCTCGACACTGGACCTCGTGGGCAAGGGCGGCTTCAGCGTCGTCACCGGTCTCGCTGGAACCCGATGGGCCGACGCCGCCGAGGAGTTGGCCACCGAACTCGGTGTCGCCCTGCGCGCGGTCGTCGTCGACCGCGACGCAGACGACGCCTACGGCGAGTGGAGCCGGCGCGCGGAGATCGAGGAGGAGGGCGTCCTGCTGGTCCGCCCCGACGGCTACGTGGCCTGGCGGCGCCCCGGTGGTCCCGCGGACGTGTCCGAGGCGACCCGCCTGCTCAGGGAGGCGCTGACGACGGTGCTGTGCCGGGACGACCGACGTCCGGGAGACGCCGGCCGCGAGGACCGGGCCCAGGACCCGGACCGGCGGCGAGGACCGGCATGACACGAGGCGGGACCCGCACGCCGCGCACGCCGTGCGGGTCCCGCCTCCCCCCGGCCGCCACCGGCGTTGCCCTCCTACCCCCGCCGCGGCGGTCTCGCGTCCCCGGCCTCACGGGGCACTACATCTGGTACTCCTCCCGCTTGACCACGCACAGGGCCCAGATGATGAAGCCCGAGACGGCGATCATCACGACGGACCAGACCGGGTAGTACGGCAGCGAAAGGAAGTTGGCGATGATGATCAGGCCCGCGATCGCCACGCCGGAGACGCGCGCCCACGTGGCCGCCGTGAACAGCCCGAAGCTGACGCCCACGGCGATGACGCCCAGGGCGAGGTGGATCCAGCCCCAGCTGGTCAGGTTGAACTGGAAGACGTAGTTGGGCGTGGCGACGAAGACGTCGTCCTTGGCTATCGCCATGATGCCGCGGAAGACGGCGAGCAGTCCGGCGATCGCCAGCATGACGCCGCCGAAGGTCACCAGGCCGGCGGCCCACTGCTGCTTCGCCGAATCACGCTGCGTGGGCTGAGTGGGGTGTGTGGCGGTCATCCTGAATACCTCGTTTCGTTCGGCCCGGCGCGCTCAGTGCCCGGACGTGCTGGCCGCGCCGGGACGGGTCCCGCTTCCGTGGCCGCTGAGGACCAGGTCCTTCGCCCTCGCGAACTCCTCGTCGGTGATGTCGCCGCGGGCACGGATCTCGGAGAGCTTGGCGAGTTCGTCGGCGCTGCTCGGCGCGCCTGCGCCCTTGGCCGTCTCGCGGACGTAGGAGTCGAAGGCCCGCTGCTGAGCCTGGTGCTCCGCCACCTCGCGGCGTCCCATGTTCTTGCCGCGCGCGATCACGTAGACGAAGACGCCCAGGAAGGGCAGGAGGATCACGAAGGCCAGCCAGCCGGCCTTGCTCCAGCCGTTCATGGCGTCGTCGCGGAAGATGTCGACGATGATCCGGAAGAGCAGGACGAACCACATGATCCACAGGAAGAACACCAGCATGGACCAGAAGATGCTCAGCATCGGATAGTCGTACGCGAGGTACGTGGGCGTGCTCATGTCTCTCCCTCCGTCCCGGGCATGCGCCCGGCGACCTGCTTCTGCGCTTCTCAGCGTGCGCACGGCAAGCTCCGCGCGGCCTCACCCGGCACGGGTGAGCGGCCGCCGGGCCGCGTCACTGCTCGGCCTTCGGGGGGCCGAGGAGGGCCACGGTGTGGCGGTACCAGGCGCTGGTCGCGACGGCCTCGCCCAGGGCCATGCCCGAGATGGCGACGAGGAAGACGCTGATCAGCCAGGACAGGAGTGTGAAGACGGGTCCGAGCGGCCCGAACTCCTCCAGGCTGCGCCGCATGGCGTTGGACAGCACCAGATGCCCGGCCGAACTCAGCGTGATCGTGCCCACGCCCGCCAGGACCGCCCCCGGCAGCAGGCTCAGCCAGCCGACCCGGCCGCTCAGCAGAAGGTGCTGGGACCACCACCACAGCAGGACGGACCCCGTCAGGGACAGCGCCAGTCCGGTGGCCGGACCGATGCCGAAACCGCGCCGCAGGGGTGCCTGGACGAGCATGAAGGCCAGCCACACCACCAGCCAGATGAGCCAGCGCCAGACCGCCGCCCGCATCGGCGCCCGGGGCAGGTGCCAGCAGCGTTCGCACACCGCCTGCAGGGCCCGGCTGAACGCGGTCGCCGACGCGAGCGTCAAAAGCGCGCCCAGAGCGCCGACGGACTGCCGCGCGGTGTCGGCCGCGTCGTAGGTGCGTCTCACCTCGTCGAGCGTCTCGCCGTGCACCCCCAGCACCGAGCTCAGCGAGTCGACCAGCAGCTGCTTCACACTGGGGGGCGCGAACGCTGCCACGGTCATCAGCAGCGGAAGAGCCGCCAGGAAGGCCTGCGCGGCCAGCCGCATGGCGCCTTCCACGAGGTTGAGCGCGGCCAGCCGCGGCAGCAGCAGGCCCAGGGGGCCGGCCCTGAAGGTCGTCGCCGCCTGGACCGCGCGCTCCCTGCGGGTGGCCGGTGCGCCGTCCTCGGCCATGGCTCACGTGACCGCGTGCCCCGGTTCGTCGGCGTCGGGTGCGGGACCCGCGGCCGCGAGCACGGCGGCGATCGCCAGCGCGACCAGGACCAGGACGAGTACGAGGACCACGGCGCCCACGGTGGGCCGGTTCCAGAGGACCAGGGCCAGGGCGCCCGCCCCGATGGTGACGCCGACGGTCCAGGACTGGTGGGCGGTCAGCCAGCGCCCCGTGAGGCCGGTGTTCATTCCGGCGCGGCGCAGCCCTCCTCCGGCGGCCGAAGCTCCCCGTCCGGCCACGCTCCGCGCGCCCCGGGCCACCCGGCTGGGGCCGTAGAGGTAGGCGGTGAGTGCCGCGAGCAGGGATACGACGAGCAGCGTGCGGGTACTCGCGCGCAGGAAGCGGATGAAGGTGTCGAAGATCACCGCCGCCGCGTCCGGAGGCAGGGTGGCCGAGGGGACGGAGTCGAGGTACACCCGTCGGGCGACGGCCAGGGCGACCAGCAGCAGCACCGCCATCACGGCGACGCCGATGCCGACGACGATCACCATCAGCCGGTGGTTCGGAGCGGTCCACACGGCCAGGGCCGCGAAGGCCAGCGTCAGGATGGGCAGCCAGGTGCCGACGATGTCCAGCAGCCGCATCCCGTTCTGCGCCTTGTGCAGCTGCTCGGTCTTGAAGAGCGTGATGGTGCGGTCGACGTTCGGGATGAGCGAGGCCTTCTGGAAGCCCGCGTCGACGAGGCGCTGGCGCACCTGGTCGACGACGGTTCCGACGTCCAGCTGGATCGTGTCTCCGTTGGCCTGCAGCGCACCCTCATGTGATCCGGTGAGCATGTTCACCACGGCGGCGTGCGCCCGGCGGTTCGCCCCCACCCAGGCCTCCTGGAACACGTCGCTGGTGATCACGCGGTTCACATTGCGCTGCACGACCGTGCGCACCGCGGACCGCAGTGGCCCGGTCAGGGACTGGGAACCCTGCACCACGAGCGGGGGAGCGCCGTTCTTCTTCAGCGTGTCGGTGAGCGCGTTCGTCACCGCCGCGACGTCGATGTTGGCCACGACCCGGTCGGTGAGCCGGTCGACGAGGACCTTCTGCACGGCCGGCTCCGAGGCCAGCGGCTTGACGGTCTGCACGTACCGGCCCGTGTCGGCGACCTCGTCATGCACCCAGGCCGCGACGAGCGCGAGCGGTGCGAGCACCAGCGTCAGCACCAGCAGGGCGATGGCGCCCGCGCGACGGGCCCGCCGGTGACGTACCTTCGCGGCGCGCCTGAGCCGCACGTACTCCTCGTGTTCCGCGGCGGTCATCAGGTGTGTGGCCCCGGAGGTCGCGCCGGAATCCGGCGTCACCGAGGTCGAAGGGGGATTCATCTGGTCTCCCTCGTCGTGTCCGCACCCGGCGGCGGTCCCCGGTCAGCCGCCGAGGGTCGTCGCGCCGTCGGTGACGGAGGGGCCGGTACCGCCCGTGAGACCCGACCTGCGCAGGGCGGCCCGCCAGGCGAGGGCGAGCACCACCTCGGCCGCGCCGAGCAGTACCAGCCAGAGCCCGAGAAGCCGGGTCAGCGCGCGGGCCGACTCGGTCGGCATGGCCAGGACGACGATCCCGGCCACGATGCCGATCACGGCGATGCCCAGCACGAAGCCGCGGTGCGGCATGTCCTCGGCGGCGATCGCCGTGTAGAGGGTGAGGATCCCGGTCACCAGCCACACCACCCCGACGATCAGCGACACCGCCGCGATGGTCTGGAGCGGGTTGCGCAGGCACAGCACCCCGGCCAGGACGAACAGGATGGACATCGCCAGCGAGACGACGCGCTCGACGAGCCCGATGCCGGCGAAGACCGCCACGAACCGGAACGCTCCGTTCACCAGCAGGTACAGGCCGATCAGGACGGCCAGCACATGGAGGGTCTCGTCCGGCCAGACCAGCACCAGGACACCCGGTACGAGCGTCATGATCGCGGAGGCCAGCACCCAGGTCCAGGAGCGCCCGAGCTGCTCGAGCGCCCGCGCGGCACCGTCGGCCTGGCCGGGCGCCCGGCCGGCGGCCATCCCGTCGGGGCTCTGCTCCGGCCCGGTGGGCGGTGCCGGACCTCGGGGAATGGTCATGGCTCCTCCTCGCTCGTCGAGCGGTCCGGATCCGGACCGCCGGCGGGGCGGTGGGCGGGGACCTCGGAAGGCCAGCGTCCCTCGCGGCACCGGTGGCGGAGTCACCCGTCCCGGGTGATCCGCCCGCCGCGCCGTGCCGCTGGGCTGTAACCGGAGACGTTGCGAAGCGCGAGGCGGGATGAGCGATGCCCGGGCCGCCGCCGCACCGGACCAGGAGGCTGAGCCATGACCGTACCGAACTCCTTCACCGCGGCCCTCTCGCCCGCCGAACGCGCGACGATCGGCCGTAACGCGCGGTCCCGTGCGTCGCGTTCGTGCCACGGATGGTTCGAGGCCGGCCAGGACCGGTTCGACCCGATCGAGGTGATCGAGCGTCAGTCGGCGACCCGCGTGGCCGAACTCGTGCCCATCCGCTACAGCCGCATGCTCGAGTCGCCGTTCCGCTTCTACCGAGGCGCTGCGGCGATCATGGCCGCGGATCTCGGCCCCACGCCCAACTCCGGTCTGCGGGTGCAGCTTTGCGGGGACGCCCACCTGCTCAACTTCCGGCTGCTCGCCTCTCCGGAACGGCATCTCGTCTTCGACATCAACGACTTCGACGAGACCTTTCCCGGCCCGTTCGAGTGGGACGTCAAGCGGCTGACGGCCAGCTTCGTGATCGCGGGCCGGGCCAACGGCTTCTCCGTCAAGGAGCAGAACAGCGCCGTACGCACCTGTGTGCGGGCCTACCGGGAACGGATGCACGCGTTCGCCGGCATGCGCACCCTGGACGTCTGGTACGCCCAGGACGACGTCGACTCGCTGCGGGAACTGATGGCCTCCTCGCTGGACAAGGAGGCCAGGCGCCGCACCGCCCGTGCCACGGCGCAGGCCCGCACCCGCACCGGTTTGCAGGCCTTCGAGAAGCTCACCCGCGTCACGGCCGAGGGCCGGCGCATCACCCCCGACCCGCCGCTGATCACCCCGCTCAGCGATCTGATGTCCGGTTCCGCGGAGGAGGAGAAGGCGCTGCAGTCGGTCCTGGAGGGGTACGCGCCGACCCTGTCGTCCGAACGCCGGCATCTGCTGCGCCACTACCACGTGGTCGACATGGCGCGGAAGGTGGTGGGCGTCGGCAGTGTCGGCACCCGCTGCTGGATCGTGCTCCTGCGCGGCAGGGACGACGAGGACCCGCTGCTGCTCCAGGCGAAGGAGGCCCAGGAGTCGGTGCTGTCCGCCCAGACCGGCGGTGACCGCTACGACAACCAGGGCCGCCGCGTCGTCACCGGACAGCGGCTGATCCAGACCACCAGCGACATCTTCCTGGGCTGGACCCATGTGCTGGGCATCGACGGCAACGAGCGCGACTTCTACGTACGGCAGCTGCGCGACTGGAAGGGCATCGCCCGGCCGGAGACCATGGGGCCGGACCTGCTGAACCTCTTCGCGCAGTTGTGCGGTGCCTCCCTGGCCCGGGCTCACGCCCGCTCCGGCGACCCGATCGCCATCGCCGCCTACCTCGGAGGCAGCGACCGCTTCGACCGCGCCCTCACCGAGTTCGCCCAGTCCTACGCCGATCTGAACGAGCGCGACTTCGCGGCGCTCGCCGCCGCGTCCCGCTCCGGCCGGGTCACCGCGCGCGACGTGTGAGCGCGTCCGCGGGACGTCAGTCCGGCAGCTGCCTCATCTCCAGGACGTGCAGCCCCAGGGACTGGAAGCGCGTCAGCAGCCCGTACAGATGGGCCTCGTCGACGACCGGTCCGTACAGAACCGTCTGGCCGGACATCAGCACGTGCTCGAGCTCCGGGAAGGCTTTGGCCAGCGTCTCCGACATGTGTCCGTCGACTCGGATCTCGTAGCGCATGAGCTCTACTCCCACGGGGGCTGGGGAAGCGGTCTGCGCCCCGTTCTGCGATCGTCCGCCCGGCACCGCCCACCTGGCCTCACCCCGGACGTGTGACTCGGCCCGGACCGCGGCGGCGGACCGTCCCACCTGCCCCGCCACCGCGACGCGGAACGCCGGTGCGGATCACCACCGGCGCGGCGGGCACCGGACCGTGGACGCCTGCGGTGCGGTCCGCGTGGGCCCGTCGCCCGGCCGCGCGCGTACCCCCTGCCCGCGCCCGAGGCGGCGGGCGGGCGGCTCACCCGCCGTGGGCAAGGCCCCCGCGCTCACAGGAGCCGCATGTCGCGCGCGCGATGCACGGCGTCGCTGCGGCGGTTCACCCCGAGCTTCCGGTACAGGCTCTTCAGGTGGGTCTTCACCGTGTTCACCGACACGAACAGATCCGCGGCGATCTCCTGTGTGGACATCATCTGGGCCAGCCGCACCAGCACGTCGCGCTCCCGGGCGCTCAGCTCCTCCACGACGATCGGCCACGGGGGTGTCCCGAGCCCGTTCGACACGCCGGGCGCCGACGGGGCGGGCGCGAGCCATCCCGCCGCGAGCTGGTTCAGCGGCGGCGTGGTCAGCAGGGGCCGGATCCACCGTCCCGCGTCCAGGAAGGGGCGCCGCAGCAGGTCGTGCCGCGCTTCGAGCAGGGCCTGCGCGACCAGCCTGCGGGCAGCCGGGGTGTCCCCGGCCGTGAACGCGGCCTGGGCCCGTACCAGCGTCGCCCGGACGGTCACCGCCGGACCGGCCGGCTCCCCGCCGGGCACGGCGTCGAGCAGTTCGATCGCCACATCCGCATGGCCGGCGGCGAGCTGGATCCGGGCGGCCTCCACGGCGCACGCCGGCCGGCCGTCGCTCAGCCGGTCCAGAACCTCGGCGGCGGTCTCGGACCGGCCCTCGGCCAGATGGGCGGCCGAGGTCACCAGCATCTCGTGGCTGTCCGCCCACGGCGAGGCCTCGGCGGCGGCGACGTCCGGGCCGGCCGCCTCGACCGCGGCGCGCGGATGGCCGCGGGCCAGCTCCAGCCGGGCCGTCACGATGGCCCGTACGGCGGCCGTCACCGGGTCCTGGAGGGAGGCCGGCAGCTCGGCGGCCTCGTCGAGGAGGGCCTGCGCCCGGTCCAGTTCGTTGCGGTCCACCGCGACGGCCGCCAGCACGACCTGGCCGATCCCGGAGCCGGACGGCCGGGAGAGGCTGAAACGTTCCGTCTCGGACACGGCCTCCAGGGCCCTGTGCTCCGCCTGGCCCGTCCAGCCGTCGAGGTAGTCGATCAGCGCGAGGTGGCCCATCGACTCCTCACGGGCGAGCACGGTGGCGGCCCTGCCGGGCTGTCCGGTGACCTTCGACAGCGGGGCGCGGGCGTCCTCGAACCGGCCCGCCCACACCCGCGTGGAGCCCAGATGAGTCAGCAGCAGGGCGGGGAGTTCGGGGTGCTTGTCCAGCAGGTGCGCGGAGACCTCCGGTTGCACCTCGTCGGCCGTCTCGGCGGCGCGTTCGGCCCGCGCGGGGGAGCCGGTGAGGCGGGCGGCCAGCACCTCCAGCAGGGCACAGCTGAGCTGCGCCGCCGCGGGGTCGGCCGTGTCCGTGGCGAGCCGTGCCTCGGCCTGCTGCAGATGAGCCATCCCGCGGTCGAGGTCGCTGCGGGAGAGGTCGTAGGCCGCCCGTACGAGGTCGGTCGCGGGGCTGGTGGCCTCGGGCCCCATCCGGGAGAACAGCCGGGTCAGGTCGTCGGAGCGCATGCCGGTGAAGAACTGGCCGATCGCCAGGTCGTCGACGAGCGCCGCGGCGGTGAAGTCCCAGTCGCCCGCGGCGGCGCCGTGGCTGAGCGTCTCCGGCAGTGAGCCCGCCTGCCGCAGCCACCGCGCGGCCCGCCGGTGCAGTTCGGGCTCCAGACTGGGGCAGCGCACCCGCAGATGGGTCCGCAGGATCTCCCCGAAGAGCGGGTGCAGCCGGTACCAGGAGTGCCCGAGCTGCTCGACGAACGCGTTCTCCCGGTACAGCTCGCCCAGGATGCGCGCGGCGTCGGTCCGGCCGGTCAGCGTGTTCGCCAGCTCGGGGCAGAAACGATCCAGCACGCTGACGCGCAGCAGCAGGTCCTGGGTCTGCTGGCTCTGCCGTTTGAGCACCTCGGCCAGCAGGAAGTCGGCGACGGTGCTCCGGCCCACCTCGAACTCCTTGAGGTAGGTCTCCGGGTCCGGGCTCTCCTGCGCGGCCAGGGCACACAGCCGCAGGCCGGCGGCCCAGCCGCGGGTGCGGTCCACGAGGGAGCGCGCCGCGTCCACGGGCAGCCGCAGCCCGTGCCGCTCCAGCAGGGCCGCGGCCTCCTCGGGCGTGAAGGCCAGCTCGGCGCCGCGGATCTCCGTGAGGATGCCGGACGCCCGGTAGCGGTGCAGCGACAGCATCGGCTCCGTACGGGTGACGACCACCAGGTGCAGCCCCCGCCCGGCGTGCTGCAGCACGAAGTCCAGCTGTTCCGCGACCTCGGGGACGGCGACGCGGTCGAACTCGTCGAGCACGACGGTCACGGCCGGGCTGCGCCCGTCCAGCTCCTCCGCGATCGCGGAGAGCACCCTGCGGTTCACATGGTTGGCTTCGGCCGGCCAGCCGACCTGCTCGGACAGCGGGTTGCCGGACGCGCTCAGGGCGTGCAGGAAGTACGCCCAGAACATTCCGGGCCGCTCTTCCTCCGCCTCGACGGTGAGCCAGGCGAGTGGCCGCGCCTGTTCCGCGGCCCATTCGGCGACCAGCAACGTCTTCCCCGCCCCCGCGGCGCCGTTGACCATCGTCAGCGGTGTCCTCAGGGCCTGGTCGAGGTGCTTGGTCAGCCGCGGGCGGGACAGGAACGTCGCGGGCCTCGTCGGCAGGGTGAAACGCGTCCGCAGAAACGGGTCCCCGAGCGGATCGACGCGGTGCTCGGCCGGTACCGGATGCCCCTCGTGATCAGTCACGGCATTCACCACCACTGTGGGTCAGGTCAAGGGCGGCGCTCCCCTTCGCTCAGAGTCGCATTCTTCTCGCGAACGCGCCTGGCACGCGTGGTCCGAAGGTCCCTTCACCATGCCGATCGGCCCTTGTCAACGGGCCGAACGGCCCACGATCCGCCGGGGCCTGCCGTGAACGTCCCCTCGCCCGCCCCCGGCGCGGGCCCAGAGGGCGGGCGTGATCGGCGCGGGAGGTGCGGGGCCCGCGGGAAGCCGCCGGGCCGCTCTCCCCGGCGGGCCGATCCCCTCGGCGAGGAGACCCGCATGGTGTGCGGGGTACGCGCGCGATGCGGCGGCGACAGCGCACCGGTCACCTGTAGCATCTGCCTGCGTTGAACTGGACACTTGTACAGGTCCGTCCATCACCGTCGGGCGAGGAGACGAAGGTGCCGGAGAGGAATCTCGAGTTCGGGCAGTACGGGGCTCGCGGCATCAAGGGGCACGAGGCCGTGGGGCGGCGGCTCGACGCGCTCGCCGGATTCGTCGCCAACCCGGTCACCACGCAGCGCGGGCTCCTGGCCCGGCTGCACTACCTCACGCGGACCGGGCACGCGCGCCAGGCGGCCCGCGCGGCGGGCCTCACCGTCACCGACCGTACGCTCCGGGCCTGGCTGGAGGGCCGCCGCACGCCGTCGAGGAAGAACCTGCGCAGCGTCGAGACCGCCTACCGCACCGTGCGCCGCCACAACGTCTCCCGCTACCTGCTCGCCCGCCTCAACCGCGAAGGCCGCGGCACCCGCGTCGAGTTCCACCCGCTCAACCAGAGTCAGGTGCCCCGGACCCGCCGGCGCGTGGTCGAGTACCGCACCCTCAACGTCCGCCACTGGGACCGCATCGTGCGGGCCTGGGCCGAGGGCGACGACGCGGCGCTCGACGACGCCTGGGTCAACGGCGTCACGGTGGACCTCGGCAGCCAGTGGGGCGAGTACGAGTACGTCACCACCATCGGATTCGCGGCGTGAGACTCCCGTCGGCCGCGCGACTCCGCCCCGCACGCCGTGGGACAGGACCGGCCTTGCGGGCACCCGGAGCACATGACCGCCGTCCGATCCAGCAGCGACCGGGGACCGACGACCGTGAACGCAACCCGTACGACACGTGAGGCGCAGCCCGACGCCACCGGCACAGCGGTCCGCTCGGCGCGCGCCCTGGCCCGGCTCGCCCTCCTGTGCGTCGCCGGAGCCGTGGCCTCCGTGGTGGCGGGAGCCGGCCAGTGGCTGATCCTGCTGCTCGGCCTCGGCGGGCTCGCCCTGGCCGGCGCCGGACTCTGGTGGGCCCTCGCGCACCGCGGCGTCGCGCGTCTGCTCGGTGCCGTGCTGGCGATCGCCGCGCCCGTGGGCGTCCTGGTGCTGTACGCGGTCTCGGGCCTGTGGGTGGTGGCGGCAGCGGCCCTCGCCTGCTGGGCCGTCGCGCTGGCCTGTGCGCGCAGCGCCCTGCGCCATCTGCGCAAGCCGCGCGGCATGCACCACCGCAGTGTCCGGGCAGCCCGCCGCCCCGTGGTGATCATGAACCCCAGGTCGGGAGGCGGCAAGGTCGGCCGCTACGGCCTGGTGGAGCGGGCCGAGGCACTCGGCGCCCGGGTGATCCTGCTCGACCTCGACCAGAACCCCGACCCGGTGGCCCTGGCCCGGCAGGCCGTCGCCGAGGGCGCCGACCTGCTCGGCGTGGCCGGCGGCGACGGCACCCAGGCTCTGGTGGCGGCGGTGGCCGCCGAGCACCGGCTGCCCTTCATGGTCGTGGCCGCCGGCACCCGCAACCACTTCGCCATGGACCTGGGCCTGGACCGGGACGACCCGTCGAAGAGCCTCGACGCCCTCTCGGACGGCGTGGAACTCCGCGTCGACCTCGGGGACGTGGCCGGCCGGCCCTTCGTCAACACGGCGTCCTTCGGCACGTACGCGCACATCGTGCAGAGTCCGGACTACCGCGACGCCAAGGCGATCACGGCCCTCGACCAGCTGCCCGACCTGCTGACGGGGGAGGCAGGCGCCACCCTGACGGCCCGCGCCGACGACCAGGTGCTGGACTCCCCGCAGGCCGTGCTGGTCAGCAACAACCCCTACGCACGCGCCGATCCTCTGACCGGCGGACGCAGACCGAGGCTCGACACGGGCAGACTCGGAGTGATCGCGGTCCGGGTCGAGGGCGCGGCCCAGGCCGCCGAACTGGCGCTGCTCGGGGAAAGGGCGAGCGGCATCACGGTCCTGAGGTCCCGCCGGGTGGTCGTCGAGGCCGACGAGGAGGCGATCCCGGTGGCCCTGGACGGCGAGGCACTCACCCTTCCCACGCCGGTCGTGTGCACCGTGCGGCCCGGCGTGCTCCGCGTCCGGGTGCCCAAGCACCGTCCCGGCGCCCCGTACGTCGCGCCGTCGGTCGACTGGCGGCGCATCGTCCGTCTCGCCCTCGGCCGAGCACCCCGTCCGCACAAGAAGAACCAGGAGCAGAGCGATGGCTGACCGCCGCCCGCCGCAACACCAGGTGCCGCAAGGCCTGATGCGTGACCTCGCCGCTCTCGATCAGGCGCTCTACGAGGCCGTGACGGTCACCAGCACACCCGCGCTCGACGCCACGCTGCGCAGACTGTCCGCCGCGGCCGACCACTCCAAGATCTCCTTCCTGATCGCCGGGGCCCTCGCGCTGCGCCCCGGCCGCTCACGCAGCGCCGCCGCCCTCGGCGTCGCGGCGATCGGCGTCGCCTCGGCCACCGCCAATCTCCTCGGCAAACGCCTCGTCCGCCGGTCCCGGCCGCACCGCGCCGAGGACTCGCCCTTCCCGGGACGCCACGTACCCATGCCCGCGTCCGCCTCGTTCCCCTCGGGGCACACGGCCTCGGCCGTCGCCTTCGCCGCGGCCGTCGGTCCCGCGTTCCCGGCCGCCGCGATCCCGCTGGGCCTGCTGGCCTGCGCCGTCGGCTACTCGCGCATCCACACGGGCGTGCACTATCCGGGCGACGTGATCGCGGGCGCCGTCCTCGGGACCGGTGCGGCGGCGACCGTCCTCGCCGCCGCCGGCCGCGACAGCCTGAGGAGTCCCGTCTTTCGCTGTCGGTAACGGCCCGTCAGCCCGCTGCGCGGCACGGACCGGCGGATTCCGCTCTCCGGGAGATCATGAAGGTTTCGTGCGGGAAACCTGTCTAAGATCTGGAGCCCGTACGGAGAGAGGAAACGCGTGAGCGATTTAGCGGGCCCCGGCTGCCCGGAATGCGGCCGGCCGCGGGCAGCGGACGCGACCCCGACCTGCTCGTGCACCCGCCGCGCCGCCGACGCCCGCAGCGAGGCACGTACGGCCGAGGTGGCGGCCGCGGAGGACTTCGACCCGGTGCGCATACGCCCGTTCGTGGCCCTCGACGTCGACTCCGGGCCCGGGCAGGCGCCCGCCGAGGAAGGACACCGGCCGAGTGGCGCAACGCTGCCGGACGGCCCGCACCTGCCCGACGCCGCCGCTGCCCTCGACGAACTCCCCAGGCGGTCCCCGTCCGACGGCGCCCCGGCACGCAGGCGGCGCCCGCGATCACTGCTGGTCGCCGGTGGCGGAGCCGCCGTCGCGGTCCTGGTGACCGGGGGAGTCATAGGGGGCGCGTTCTGGTACGACGGCCCCGCGCGGGACGACTCCACCTCCAGCGGTGTCCGCGCGGGCCTGCCCGCCCAGCGCTCCGCCGGGAGCGCTCCCGCGACGGCGGGCCCGTCCGGCACGGCGCCCTCCGCGTCCGCGTCCATGACCTCGACGGCCTCCGCACCGGGCGTCACCCCGTCCGCCGGCCGCGGCAGCCCGTCCGCCCCCGGCGGCCGGAGTGCGCCCCCGCCCACGGCCGTCACCACCGCCACGGCGACGAGTGCGCCCGCACCCGGCGAACCGGGCGGCGAGGCCCCCGTCCTGCGCTACGGCGACCAGGGACCCGAGGTCGTCGAACTCCAGCTGCGCCTGAGGCAGATCGGCTTCTACGACGGCGACGCCGACGGCGACTTCGACCGCCAGGTCGAGAACGCGGTCCGCACCTACCAGCTCACCCGCGTCGTCCTCAAGGACCCGTCGGGCGTCTACGGCGCGGCGACCCGGGCGTCGCTGGAAGGCGAGACCGAGGAGCCGTGACGCCGGCGCGGTCATGACGGTGGTCGGACCGGGCACCCGTACGGGCACGCAGGCCATGCCGTCAAGTCACCTGCTCACGTCGACCGTTGTACCGGCGGTGCTCCCCACGGGTGCGACGTGCGCGCGTCACCACGGACGGACGGCGTGGACGTCGCGGGCATCGCGGCCGCTCCGGACATTGCGATCGGCAACGGCGATGTGGCGGCGGCCGGGGCGGGGCGACGGCACGGTCCGCCGGTCCACCCGCAACGGCTCGGTGCGCACGACGGCTCTGAGGGCGGGCCGCCTGACGGCGACCACGGTCAACGGGGACGTCGTCGCACGCCGGAAGTGAGCGGCCACCGCCCCGGGCGTGTCGTAGCCTCGGCTGCCAAGGACCGGGTACGAGGCGGGAGGCCGTATGACGGATTCGGGGGCGGAGCCCAGGGGCTGTTGTGCGCCGGCACGGACACCGCGGGCCGACGCGCCCGGGCGGGCGTCCGGCGGTGACGGGCCGGCGGCCGGCGCCGAGGGGCGTACGGCCGCCGTCGGAGCGGCCCCCCGCGCGACCGACGGCATGGTGCTGCTGACGGGCGGGACGTTCCGCATGGGCACCGACGACCCGGAGGGCTTCCGCGACGACGGCGAGGGACCGGTCCGCGAGGTCACCCTCTCGCCCTTCCGGATCGACCCGCACGCCGTGACCAACGCGTCCTTCGCCCGCTTCGTGGAGCGGACCGGCTACGTCACCGAGGCCGAACGGTTCGGCTGGTCCTTCGTGTTCGCGGGGTTCCTGCCGGCCGCGCTGCGGCGCGCCGCGCCGCGGCCGGAGCAGACGCCCTGGTGGTGCGGGGTCGACGGCGCGTGCTGGAAGGCCCCCGAAGGGCCGGGCAGCGCGGTGGCCGACCGGGGCGACCACCCCGTGGTGCACGTGTCGTGGAACGACGCCCTGGAGTACTGCCGTTGGGCCGGTACCCGGCTGCCCACGGAGGCCGAGTGGGAGTACGCCGCCCGGGGCGGGCTCGACCAGCGGCGCTACCCGTGGGGGGACGAGCTGACGCCTGGGGGTGAGCACCGCTGCAACATCTGGCAGGGGCGTTTCCCCACCAAGAACACCGCGGAGGACGGCCATCCCGGCACGGCGCCGGTGGACGCGTACCGGCCCAACGGCTTCGGCCTGCACAACATGGCGGGCAACGTGTGGGAGTGGTGCGCCGACCGGTGGGGCACCGACCACGGCGCTCGCCCGCGCACGGACCCCAAGGGGCCCGGCCGGGGCACGTCACGGGTGATGCGCGGCGGTTCGTACCTCTGCCACCGCTCCTACTGCAACCGCTACCGCGTGGCGGCCCGCACCTCGAACACCCCGGACAGCAGCACGGGGAACCTGGGGTTCCGGACCGTGCGGGACGCCTGAGACCCACCGCCCGCGGACCCCGACGGTCTTACGCCGCTGCCGTGGAGTTCGCTTCCCCGGTGCGTCCCCCCTGCCGCGTGACCGCCCCCGACGGGGACGGCGCCGTTCACAGGGTGAGCGCGGCCTCGGCGTCACGGCCGTAGATCCAGCCGGCCGTGACGAGGGGGTCGGACGCGGCGAGCGCCGTGTCGCGCGTCTCCTGCTCGGGCCCGTCCGGCAGGTGGTTGACGTGCCGGCGGGCGTGACTGATCTCCTGCAGGCGCGCGGTGCGCGGGACGCGCGCCGACTCGTAGCGCTTCAGGGCCCGTTCGGGGTCGTCGGCGGACGCGGCGAGGCAGCGAGCCAGCACGGCGGCGTCCTCGATGGACTGGGCCGCGCCCTGCGCGAAGAAGGGGAACATGGGATGCGCGGCGTCGCCGAGGAGGGTGAGCCTGCCCCGGCTCCAGTGCCGTGGGGGCGCCCGGTCCAGCAGGGCCCGGCGTCCCGGCTCCCCGCCCGCCGCGATCAGGTCGGTCACCCGTGGGTCCCAGCCGGTGAACTCGGTGTGGAACTCCTCGGTCGTGGCCGTCGCGCTCCAGGACTCGTCGGTGCGGTCACCGACCGGTGCGAAGGCGACGACGTTCACGGCACTGCCGCCGGCGATCGGACAGTGCACGAAGTGCCGGCCGGGCCCGAGCCAGACGGTCTGCGCGGGCCGCAGGGCGAACTCCGGTGCGGCGTGGGCGGGCACGAGGGTGCGGATGGCGCAGACACCGGAGTACTCCGGGCTCGAGGCGCCGCAGCAGCCGTACGGCATTGGGTGCCACGACGAGCCCGGCGCCCACCCCGGTGAGCACGGGCGCCTGCTCGTGGACGGTGGCGGTGAGCCCCGCGCGGCGCAGGAACGCGGCGGCGGCCAGACCGCCGACGCCGCCCCCGACGACGGCGATCCGCAGGCCGTGCGGGAGAGCGGGCATGGATCGGCTCCTCCTTCCCGGAGAGACCTCCGGTGCTGCCGGTGACCCGATCCTCCCGGGTGCCGCGCCCGTTGAGAACACCTGCGACGCACGCCCGGGGATTACCTCCGGGGTCATCGACCCCGGGCGATCGCGGTGTGACGATCGTCGGCGTACCGAGACGGAACCGCCGGAAGGGACATCATGTCTGCGTACGCGATCGCTCACCTGCGCGAAGCCGCTCCGCATCCCGAGATCGCCGAGTACATCGAGCGCATCACCGCGACCTTCGTCCCGTACGGCGGGCGCTTCCTGGTGCACGGGGCGCGGCACGAGGTGAAGGAGGGCTCGTGGCCGGGGCACGTGGTGGTGATCGGCTTCCCCTCGATGGGGGAGGCGAGGGCCTGGTGGGACTCGGCCGCCTATCAGGAGATCGCGCCGCTCCGTTCACGGCACATCGCCGGTGACATCGTCCTGGTGCCGGGTGTGGAGGAGGACTACGACGCCGCCGCGACCGCGCGGGCGATGAGGGCGGGGATGCCGGGCTGACCGCGGTGCACCAGGCGGAGGAGGGGTGCTCCGGCGAGGTGGCCGTCCGCCACCTACTCGGTGTCGGAGGGAGGCCGGGAGCCGCCGGACCGGTCCGGGTCAGGTGCGGTGTAGTACACGGAGCCGCCCTGCTTGGTCCGCTGTGCGAGGCCCTTGGCCACGAGACCTTCGGCCGTGGTGCGCACGACGGTGTTCTTGAACGTGCGGCCGGGATGGGTCTCGGTCAGGGCGGCGGCGATCTCGGCGGTGGAGCGCGGCTCGCGCACCTCGGCGAGGTGGCCGCGGGCCAGGTCGACCAGCGTGGGCGGGCCCGCCTTCCCGGCCGCCGGGGCGGCCTTCCTGGCGGCGGGCCCGCGGGTCGCGGCGCGGCGGGGAGACGTGCCGGCCTTCCTGGTCCGGGCCCGGGCCCTGGTGCGTGCAGCGGCCGGCGGGGCGGGCGGTTCGGCGGGTGCGGGAGTGACACCCAGGGCCTGGTGCATGTTGAGGAGGACCGTGTGGTCGTGCTGCAGCGCGGCCAACTGTGCCTGCAGATCGGCGATCTCGGCGCCGACGCGATCTTGCTCCTTGACGTTGCGCTCGAGGTCGCCGGTCACCTGGGCGGCGTACTGGGAGGTCAGTTCGCTGGAGACGGGGAGCTGGGACATGGGCTCGACCTTTCTCGACACGGCGAACGCCGTGGACCGCACCCCACACGCCGAACCGGTGCGGCGTGAGAAGTCTACGGACGCCCGACCCGGCCCGTTCCGCCCAGGACCTCTGTTTCTGGTGCTTCCTGGCGCGTCACCGGTCACCGGTCACCGGTGGCGGTCACCGGTCGTCGCCCCAGCGATCACCGCGGTCGCCGGGGCTCGTGTCACTGGCTCTGGCCCTCGCGCTGGAACCCGCCGTCGTGACGCCGTGCCTCCTGCCGCGTCACCTGTCGCGGGAGCTGTGTGACGTGGGGTGCGGCCGAGTGGGAGAGGGCGTGCGGTGCGCCCTCGAAACGGCTCGGGAAGGGGTACTTGCGCTGCAGGAAGCCGTGGATGGCGGTCCGGGCCGCCGCCCGGGCCGCCGGAGGTGTGTCCACGTCGTTGAGGCAGAAGAAGTCGACGTCCTCGCCGGCGGTGAGGCGGGCCAGCCGGCGCCGCATGTCCGGGGTGCCCAACTGGACGTAGCGGAAGCGGTAGTGGGCCGGTACGGCCCGTCCCGTCGCGATCGCCCAGTGGTGGTGGAGGGTGGACGCGGGCGCCACGTCGGAGATCGAGCGGAAGCGCGAGAACGCGGTGTGCTCGAGTTCCTCGATGCCCAGATCCTCCATCTCCCGCATGACGGACAGCAGTTGGGGGTGCGGGGTGTGCAGCGACTTGTGCGTGACGTAGCGGCCGTGGAAGCGCGCGATCACCTCGCGGGCGTTCTTCCCGGCGGAGTTGGGTGCCGGTTCCAGCGGATGCGGGGAGCCCAGCCCGAGCTTCAGCGGGGACAGCGGGATGCGGGCGATGCCGTTGCCGTGGAAGAAGTGCTCCGCCCGCACCGGGCGGTTGATGAAGACGTCGTCGTTGAAGTAGAGGTAGTGCTGCGACAGGCCCGGTATGTGGTGCAGCCTGCTCTCGATCGCATGGGAGTTGAAGACGGGCAGCGCCTCGGCGGGCAGGATGTCCCGGTGGTCGACGACCGTCAGACCCTCCGCGTCCGGGTCCAGCCAGTCGGGGATCTGGGAGTCGGTCACGAGGTAGACGTGCCGCACGAACCCGGCGTACATGTCCAGCGACCTCAGCGCGTAACGGAGTTCGTCATGGCTGGTGTAGCGCGACGCGCCGGTCTCGCGTGCCGCGATGACGCCGCCGGTGAGCTCCTGGTACGCGCGGCGCTTCGCGGCCATCGTGGGCTCGTCCCCGTCGACCCAGGTGTAGACGGCGTCCACCGGGAAGCGGACCTCGTCGATACCCGTGTGGGCGAAGGCCTCGAACGTCGGCACGCTGCGGCGAGGTCCCGTCACGGCGGCCGGCTGCTGCGCCGTCGCGGGCAGCACCTCCGAGACGGGGTTGCGGCGCGGAGCGACGAGTGCCGCGCCGTAGACGTCCCCCAACTGGCTGCCGGGCACGGTCAGCCAGGAGGGGTCGGAGCCCGCGGCCGGGCCGAGATCCAGTCCGCGGCGCCAGAACTCGATGTCGCAGCCCGCCTCCAGACCGCCGAGCACCTGCCCCGCCGGGCCGAGGCGCAGTACGCCGGTACGGAGCACCGCCGCCCGCTTCAGCGCCCGAGGCAATGTGCCGTCGGCCCACAGCACCGCACGGGTCACACTGCCGTCCCGCTCGCACGCGCCGACGTACGCGGCGGTGTGCGCGAAGCGCTGCGCCGCCCGGCTGAGGACCGCGTCACGGTACCTCTCCTCGACGCCCACCACCGGCCGGGGCGCGCTGCTCTCGCGGTCGGAGGGGACGAGGAAGTAGGGAACCGCGATCGACTCCAGCAGGGTGCACACCCGCTCGAGGTCGGCCTCCGCGGCGTCCGCGGCCGTGTAGGCGGCGACCGTCGGCCCGTACAGCCGCACGGGTCCCAGGGTGATCCGGCGCAGTCCGGGCAGAGCGGCCCGCAGGCGCCGTCGGGCCCGGGCCCTGCGCAGGGTCCACAGCCGGGCCGAGAGCTGGAGCCGGAGGACCACCAGAAGCCCCCGGACCGCCCGCAGGCCCGCGGGAGCCCCGGCGTGGTGGCGGATGTCCATACCCGCGCCCCCGTCAGTTCCGCTTCTCGAAGGGGCCGGGGAAGGGGAAGTAGTGGTCGAGGAACTCGCCCATGCGGACGCCGACCCGCTCCCGCTCCTCCGGCGGCACGTCGACGTCGTTGAGGCAGAAGAAGTCGAAGCGGCGGTTGCGGCGCAGATCGTCCAGGCGTGCCTCGGCGTCCGGGCGGCTGATGTTGACGTACCGGAAGCTGTAGCTGCCCGGCACACCGTGGCCGGTCATCAGCGCGTACTGGTAGAGCAGCGGCGCCGTCATGGCGATGTCCTGCGGGGAGCGGAAGCGGGACGCGGTGGTGCGCCGGACGTCCGCGTCGAAGAGTTCCTCCAGCGTCCGCAGGGTCTCGCGCCGCTGGGGCAGCGGCGTGTGCATGAAGTTGTTCGTCGTCATCCGCCCGAACTTCTCCATCAGCAGCCGGCGGACGTTCTTGCTGGCGGAGTTGGTGGCGGTCTCCTCGGCGTGCGGCTTGCCGACACCGATCTTGAGCGGGGAGACCGGGATCTTCATGAGCCCGCTGCCGTGGAAGAAGTGCTCCGCGGTGACCCGGCGGCCGACGAACACGTCGTCGTTGAAGTACAGGTAGTGCTCCGACAGACCCTCGATGTGGTGCAGACGGGTCTCGATGGCATGGGAGTTGAAGACCGGCAGGACGTCCGGCGGGAAGATGTCGCGATGGTCGACGACGGTGATGCCCTCGGCCCGGTCGTCCAGCCAGTGCGGCTTCTGGCCGTCGGTGACGACGTAGACGTGGCGCACGAAGTCCGCGTACATCGCGAGCGAGCGCAGCGAGTACTTCAGCTCGTCATGGCTGGTGTAGCGGGAGGCGTTGGTCTCCTTGTCCAGGATCTCGGCGGTGCCCCGGCCCTGGAAGCGGGCCCGCTTCGCCCGCATCTCCGGCTCCTCGCCGTCGACCCAGGTGTAGACGACGTCGACGGGAAAGGTCACGTCGTTCACGGTCGGCCGGGTGAACGGGGCGAAGGTCGGCAGCTCCCGGTCGCCCACCTGGACGGTGGCGGGCTTCTGCTCGGACGCCGGCAGTACGTCGGTGATGCCGTTGGCGCGCGGCGACACGAGAGACTCGGCGAAGACGTCCTCGGACGCCTGCGGCTGGACCCTGGCCAGTCGCCGGGGGCCGTCGTCGGAGGCGAGGAGCTGCGCCCCGTCCTCCCAGAACTCGACGTCGCAGGCGAGTTCCGGTCCGGAGAGCAACTGGCCCTCGGGGCCGAGGTGGTTCTCGCCGATCCGCAGCGCGGGTGCCGTGCGCAGCGCGGCCGGCAGCACGCCGTCCATGAACAGGGCCGGGTGGCGGAGCGTCCCGCCGGGCAGCGGCCTGCCGATGAAGACCGCCTTGCCGGCGTTCCGGGTCTCGAGGGCCGTGAGGAACCGCTCCCGGTCGACGGCGTTCACGCCGACCGTGTACCGCGTCCGCGCGGCCGGCAGCAGAAAGTACGGGATACCTTCCTGCTCCAGCGCGGCCACGACCAGACCTAAGTTCGAGGCGGCGGCGTCGGCCGCGGTGAAGGCGGACACGACCCGGCCGTAGAGCTGCTGGCCGCGCACCGCCACCGGGCGCAGGACCGGGTCCGTGACCGCGGCCTGCCGGCGCCGCCGCATGGTGCGCAACTGCCACACCCGCTCGGCGGCCTTCCGCTCGACTCGGGGCCGCATCCGCCGGGCAAAAGAGCGCACGGTCACCTTCGGGGCTCCTCTTCACCAACCTCAACTCACCCTTGCGATAACGAGACCCACGCATGTGACGAAAGGTTGTACGAGATATCTCCGAAAGTTAACGCTGCTCATAGCCGGTTCTTTCCTTTCCGTGCTAAGCGGTGGCGAGCACCAGCTTTCCGGTGGCCTCGTCGTTCTCCATGCACCGGTGGGCCGCGACGACCTCGTCCAGAGCGAACACCCGGTCCACATGGGGCCGGTGGAGGCCCGCCTCGACCTCCCGCACGATCCGCTGCAGCATGGCCGCGCCCGCGCTGCCCTTGACGTCGTCGCTGTGGAACGACGTGAGCGCGGTACCGGACGGGATCATCGCGATCGGCTCGAAGTCCGGGATCAGCCACCCGCTGAGCGAGCCCGAAACGCACACCGTCCCGCCGCGCCGGACCAGGCACAGCGAGTCCACCGCGGTGCTCGCCCCGACCAGATCCAGCACATGGCCGGGACCCTCGGGCCAGATCGCGCGGACCCGGCCGTACAGCGGCCCGCCGTCGTCGAGGAGCACGTGGTCGACACCGGCCGCGGTCAGCGCCGCGGCCTTGCCCGGCCGCCGGGTCGTGGCCGCGGTCTCGAGACCGTAGCCGTGCGCGATCGCCGCCGCCGCCATCCCGACCGACGACGTCCCGCCCCGGATCAGCAGCCGCCCCGTGCCGCCGGGCGCGATCCCCAGCGCGTCCAGTGAGCCCTGCGCCGTCAGGCAGCTCTCGGGCAGCGCCGCCAGAACGTCCCACGGCAGGGTGGTGGTGACCGGCATCAGCAGCGCGTTCGGCAGCAGCGCGTACTCGGCGTAGCCGCCGTCGAACTCCCGGCCCATCTCACCCATCACCGCGGCGACGGTCGTGCCGGCCGGCAGCCGCGGATCGGTCGAGTCCGCCACCACGCCCACGCATTCGATGCCGAGCACACGCGGGAACCGCACGCCGGGGGAGTGCCCCTGGCGCGTCCGCAGTTCCGACCGGTTCAGGCCCGCGGCCATCACCCGCACCAGGCTCCAGCCCGGCCGCACCGCGGGCACCGGCCGCTTGTGGATCTCCAGCACCTCGGGACCGCCCGCCCCGACACAGACCGCCGCACGCATCGTCGTCGTCATGCGTTCACCGTGGTCGATGGGCATCGTGGCCTGCCACCGGTACGATGCCATGTCATGCCCGACGGCCGCCAACCTTCCGCAGCCGGCCGGACGTCGCAGACATGGCCGTCCGGCGGGGTGCACCTGTGGCCGCCCGGCGGCACGAGCGCGGCGCATTCCCATCCGCGGGGGCACCTGGTGTACGCGGCCCGGGGCGTCCTTACCGTCCACACCGAACGCGGAACGTGGATCGTTCCCGCCAACCGCGTCGCATGGATCCCGGCCGGCTTCACGCACCATCACCGCGCGCACGGCAGCACCGACATGCGGATCCTCTTCCTGCCCTCCTCCCTGACCCGGCTCACGCCCGGCCATCCCGCCGTCTTCACGGCCTCCGGACTCGTCCGCGAGCTGCTGCTCACCCTCACGGGCCCGCGTTTTCGCGACCGGTCCGGGCCCGACCACGACCGCGCCGCGCACGCACGCCTGCGCCGCGTCCTGGTCGACGAGCTCCGCGCGGCGCCCGAACAGCCCCTGCGACTGCCCGAACCGCGGGACGACCGCCTGCGCGCCGTCGCCCGGATCCTGCGCGAGCGGCCCTCGGACAACACCTCGCTCGCCGACCTCGGCCGGACGATCGGCGCCGGCTCCCGCACCCTCAGCCGGCTGTTCCACGACGAGCTCGGCATGACCTTCTACGAATGGCGCACGCAGCTGCGCATCCACCACGCCCTCGTCCTGCTCGCCGACGGCCACGACACGACCCGCGTCGCCCACGCCTGCGGCTGGGCCAACCCCAGCGGCTTCATCGCGGCCTTCACCCGGATCGTCGGCACCACACCGGGCCGCTACCGCAACGGCTCCGGACGCGACCGATGAGTTCCGGTGCCGGACCGGGTCCACCTCCGGACAGGCCGAACCGCGTACGAGCTCTGTGAGGGGACCATGACCACCCACGCCCTGCCACCCGTCGTCGACCCCGCGACCTGGGAGCGCCGGCTCGAAGCGCTGCGAGCCCGCGAGAAGGCCGCCACGCGCGAACTCGACGCCATCGCCGCCGAGCGCCGCCGCCTGCCCATGGTGGAGATGCCCGACTACGTCCTCGAGGGCGAGGACGGCCCCGTCCGGCTGGCGGATGTCTTCGAAGGCGCGTCGCAGCTGATCGTCTACCACCACATGTGGTTCGCCGGCAAGGAATGGCAGTGCCCGGGCTGTACCGGGTTCACCTCGCAGTACACGCGCCTGGAGTTCCTGGACGGCTACGACGCGCGGTTCGTCGTCGTCACCCAGGGCCCGATCAAGGAGGCCCTCGCCTACAAGCAGCGCGTCGGCAACAGGATGACCTGGTACTCGACCGCCGGCAGCTCCTTCGGCTCCGACGTCGGCGCCCCGCCCGGCGGCGGATTCGCGGTCAACGTGTTCCTGCGCGACGGCGACACGGTCCACCGCACCTGGCACACCGACGGCCGGGGCACCGAGCAGCTCAGCCACTCCTTCGCTCTCATCGACCTGCTGCCGTACGGCCGCCAGGAGGAGTGGCAGGACTCGCCCGAGGGCTGGCCCCAGTCGCCCACGTACAGCCGGTGGGCGACCTCGAAGGACATCGCCGCGGCCTACGGCCCCGGTGCGGGCGGCGGCCGGTGAGCGGGCTGCCGGCCCGCGGCCTCAGCCTGCCGCGTAGGGCGTGAAGTGCGCGGGCGGATGGTCGATGGGCAGCTCAGGACGCCAGTGCGTGAGGATCTGGGCGCTGCACTCGAAGAGGTCTTGCCGGGGAAGCCCGTCCAGCGGCCACCACTCCCATCCGCCCACGCTCTCGTCCGGCTGCGTCGAGGGCCGGCCTTCGCATGACCGGACGACCGCACCGACGGTGATCCGTACGACGTCGCCGACGTGGTCGACGAGCGTCCCCAGCAGGGTGACGTCCCCGGTGCGTGCCACCAGACCCGTCTCCTCGGCCAGTTCGCGCACGACGGTCTCCTCGAAGGACCCGTCGTACGGCTCGACGGTCCCGCCCGGCAGCTCGAACGTCCCGAGCCGGTGCCGCCCCAGCAGCAGACGTCCTTCACGGACCACGATCACCCCGACCCCCACCGCCGCCTGCGGTGCCGGAGGGCGGCTGGTGCGGGGCCGCGTCGTGATGCGGCCGCTCTCGATGTGCGGTGTACGTGCGTGCAACGCGGTGCCTTTCGTACGGACGTCTCGTGCGGGACTCGGCCGAAGTGACTCGGCGGGCGCCCGGGGCGTGTCTCAAAGTAGCGTCGTCCGCCCGCCGGGCGGGCGGGACTTTCGCATGGTCAACCTTCCTGCAGCGCGTAGATCCGGCCCGTCTGGCCGCCCTCCACGGAGCGGACGTACGCTTGGGCGACCTGGGCGAGGTCGACCGAGCCCATGCCCGGGAAGTGGCCGGCGTAGTCGGTGAGGCTCTCGGTGAAGACGTTCGGGCTGACGGCATTGATGCGCTGCGGGGCGATCTCGATGGCGGCGGCGCGGACGAACGCCTCCAGGGCGCCGTTGGCCATCGAGGCGGCGGTGCCGGTGGGGATGGGCTCGCGGGCGAGGATGCCGGTGATGAGGGTGAAGGAGCCGCGTTCGGCGACGTGGGGCAACCCCTGGCGGACCAGCTCGATCTGGGCGGCCACCTTGCCGGTGAACGCGGCCTGGTAGTCCTCGGCCGTCATGTCGGCGACGGGCCGGTAGGGCACGTCGCCCGCGGCGCTGACCACCGCGTCCACGCGGCCGGACCGCCGGTACAGCTCGGCGACCCGGGACGGGTCCGTGATGTCGCAGCGCAGGTCGCCCGCGGTGCGTCCGACGGTGATCACGTCATGGCCGCGGACGGCCAGTTCCCGGTGGACGGCGGTGCCGAGCGTGCCGGTGGCCCCGATCAGGAGAATCTTCATGCCCGCGACGCTACGGCGGGCCCGGCGGGCGAGGGAAATGCCGGTGGTGGAGCATTTATGCTTGGCGGTCATGAATGTCGAGGTGCGGCACCTGCGGGCCCTGGTCGCGATCGGCGAGGAGGGAACCATCACCGGCGCCGCGCTCGCCCTGCGCGTCAGCCAGCCCGCGCTCTCCCGCACCTTGGAGCAGCTGGAGCGCCGCCTGGGGGTACGTCTGGTGGAGCGCACCACACGCCGGCTCGCGCTGACGGAGGCCGGGCAGCGGCTGTGGGACCAGGCCCGGCACATCCTCGGCCGGCTCGACGACGCCCTGGCCGAAGCGGTCGGCCGGGCCGACGCGCGGCCGCTCCGTCTCGCCTTCGCCTGGGCCGCGCTCGGACGGCACACCGTCCCCCTGCTGCGCGCCTGGCGCGAACGGCACCCCGAGGCCCCGGTCCAGGTGCGCCGCCTGGACGATCCCGAGGCCGCGGTCCGCCGCGGGGCCGCGGACGTCGCCGTCCTGCGCACCCGGCCGGCCGGCGACAGCGGCCTGGCCCATGTGGTGCTGGCGTACGAACGGCGGATGGCGGCCGTGCCCGAGGGGCACCCGCTGGCGGAGCGCGAGAGCGTGCACCTGGCCGACGTGGCGGGTGAGCTGGTCGCGTTGTGCGCCACGGCCGCGACCTCCGGTGCGGAGCTGTGGCCGGAGGACCGAAGGCCCCGCACCCTCCAGGTCCCGGGGGTCGACGAGTGGCTCACGGTCATCGCCACGGGGGAAGCCGTCGGCGTCACGGCCGAAGGTACGGTCCACCACCATCCCCACCCCGGCGTGCGCTACCTCCCGCTGGCCGACGCGGACCCCGTCACCGTCCACCTGGCGTGGCCGGCCCTCCCGGCCCACCCGGCCACCGAAGCGTTCCTGCACCTCGCCCGGCAGCACGCCCGCGACGCGCAGTCCTGAGAGGGCACTCCGTGTGCCGAGCGTGGTGGCGCGGCCGAGGATCGCCGGCTCGCCGCGCCATGGTGGCACCAGGGCGCGTCACGACCGGCGTTCGTCCTTGATCCTGCGGAGCTTGCCGAGGGAGCGCTCCAGGGTCTCGGGCTCCACGACGACGACCTCCACGCTGACACCGACGCCGTCCTTGACGCCCTTGGTGATGGCCTGGGCGGCCGTCGCGCGCTGTTCCGGGCCCGCGTCGGGCCGTGCCTCGACGCGGACGGTCATGTGGTCCATCCGGCCGCGCGTGCTGAGCAGGATCTGGAAGTGCGGGGCGACGCCGGGCGTCCGCAGCACGATCTCCTCGATCTGGGTGGGGAAGACGTTGACCCCACGCAGAATGATCATGTCGTCGCAGCGGCCGGTGATCTTCTCGATGCGGCGGAGTCCGGCCCGCGCCGTGCCGGGCAGCAGGCGGGTCAGGTCCCTGGTGCGGTAACGGATGACGGGCAGCGCCTCCTTGGTGAGGGAGGTGAAGACAAGCTCACCGCTCTCGCCGTCGGCGAGGACGTCGTCCGTGACGGGGTCGACCACCTCGGGCACGAAGTGGTCCTCCCACACGTGCAGTCCGTCCTTGGTCTCCACGCACTCCTGCGCGACACCGGGACCCATCACCTCGGACAGGCCGTAGATGTCGACCGCGTGGATGTCCATGCGCTCCTCGATCTCGCGGCGCATCTCCTCCGTCCACGGCTCCGCGCCGAAGATGCCCACCTTCAGGGAGGTCGAGCGCGGGTCGACGCCCTGGCGCTCGAACTCGTCGAGCAGCGTGAGCATGTAGGACGGCGTCACCATGATGATGTCGGGTGCGAAGTCCTGGATGATCTGCACCTGGCGGGCGGTCATGCCGCCCGAGGCGGGAATCACCGTGCAGCCGGCCCGCTCGGCGCCGTAGTGCGCGCCCAGGCCGCCGGTGAACAGGCCGTAGCCGTAGCTGATGTGGACCTTGTGTCCCGGGCGGCCGCCGGCTGCGCGGATGGAGCGGGCGACGAGGTCCGCCCAGATCGACAGGTCGCTCTCGGTGTAGCCGACGACCGTGGGGCGGCCGGTCGTGCCGCTGGAGGCGTGGATGCGCCGCACCTCGGACATGGGGACGGCGAACATCCCGAAGGGGTAGGTCTCGCGCAGGTCCGCCTTGGTGGTGAAGGGGAACCGCGCCAGGTCCTCCAGGGTCCGGCAGTCCTCCGGCCGTACGCCGGCCTGGTCGAACTTCTTGCGGTACAGCTCGACGTTGTCGTAGGCGTGCCGGAGCGTGTGGTGCAGCCGCTTCAGCTGGAGGTCTCTCACCTCCTGCCGGGACATCCGCTCGGCGTCGTCCAGAAGGTCCGCCGGAAGGGGCTCACCGCGGCGGGCCGGGGCGTCCGCCGACGTCTTGATGTCGCTGATCATTGCGGCTCCTCAGGGTGCGTGTCGCGGAGGGTGCGGCTGCGGCCGCGGAAGACCGCTACCACCGCGTCGGCGCGCCTCACGCTCACGTCGTAGATGCCGCTGCGGCCGAATCGGGTGACTTCCTCGGCGGTGGCCGTCAGGACGTCGCCCTCGTACGCGGGGGCGACGAAGGTGACGTCCGCCCCGGACGCGACGGTGACCGGGCCGTGGCTGTTGCAGGCACAGGCGAAGGCGGAGTCGGCCAGCAGGAACATGTATCCGCCGTGGGCGATTCCATGGCCGTTGACCATGGCCTTCGTCACCGTCATGCGCAGCACGGCGGTGCCCTCGCCCAGTTCGAGCAGTTCGATCCCGAGCCGTTGCGAGGCCTCGTCCGCGGCGAACATGCGCTCCGCGGGTGCCGGAGCCGGTCGCGCGGCTTCCGTCATGTTCACACCACCTTGTCTCCCGACCGAACATTCGGTTAGCGTGCGGCATGGTCAAGTAATCAAGCCGCCCCGTTGCCTGTCAAGAGGCGAGCCGCACGCCGAACGGAGTCCCCGAGGTGCCCGACTTGTTCACCCGACACCGTGACCTGCTGGAACAGGCCGTGGCCGCGGCCGGGACACGCGAGCGCGGGACGCCGTCTCCCGTATCGCCCGGCAGGCCGGTGTACGGCGAGCGGGCCGCCGAACTCGGTGCGGCGACCGTCCGCGAGCAGCGGGGCGGGCCCTTCGACCTGCCCGGACGCCCGGGGGCGCCCGGCTGGGCGCGGAGCGCGACCGCGAGGTCTTCACACACGAGTGGCTCGGCCCGGGGGTCTTCGTCGTCGGCACGGACTCCACCCGCTACGGCCGGGACCCGTTCCGCGCGGCCGTGCGCGCACGGGGCCCTGACCGCCGTGGTCCGCTCCGCCGACGACGAGGTGCCGGCCGCCGGGGAGGCCGTCCCGGACGCGGACGTGCACCTGCCGGAGAACCTCACCGGCCGGGTCTGCGTCGACCCGCCCGCCGCGCTGAGCGACGTCCACGGCGGCGCGGCCGACCCGGCGGCCTGCGCCACCCTCTCCGACGCCGCATTCGTCACCCGCCGCTACTTCGTACTGCCGTCCCGTCGCCCCGTCACCGCCCCCAGCGAGGAGTCCGCCCGATGCCCGAAGACATCTACCTGATCGACGGAGCCCGCACCCCGCAGGGCCGCTACGGTGGCGCCCTGGCCCCGGTGCGCCCCGACGACCTCGCGGCCCTCGTCGTCGGCGAGGCCGTACGCCGCTCGGGCATCCCCGCCGACGCCGTGGACGAGGTCGTCCTGGGCGCCGCGAACCAGGCCGGTGAGGACAACCGCGACGTGGCCCGCATGGCGGTGCTGCTGGCCGGGCTGCCGCACACCGTCCCCGGCTACACGGTGAACCGGCTGTGCGCCTCCGGGCTGACCGCCGTCGCCTCGGCCGCCCACACGATCCGCTCCGGGGAGGCCGACCTGGTCGTCGCCGGCGGCGTGGAGTCGATGACCCGCGCCCCCTGGGTGATGGCGAAGCCCGGAACGCCCTGGGCCAAGCCCGGAGAGGTGCACGACACCTCACTCGGCTGGCGCTTCACCAACCCCCGCTTCGCGGCCGCGGACCGCGCCGTGCCCGCGGGCGCCGGAGCCGAGACGGTGAAGGTCACGCTGTCGATGGGGGAGACGGCCGAGGAGGTCGCGGCCCTGGACGGCATCACCCGCGCCGACTCCGACGCCTTCGCCCTGCGCAGCCACCGGCGGGCGGTCGCCGCCCAGGAGGCGGGCCGCTTCGACCGCGAGATCGTGGCGGTGCCCGTACGGGACGGCGAAGTGGCCCGGGACGAGGGGCCGCGCCCTTCCACCACCCTGGAGAAGCTCGGCGGGCTGCGGACCATCTTCCGCGAGGGCGGCATCGTCACCGCGGGCTCGTCGTCGCCGCTCTCCGACGGCGCCGCGGCCCTGGTCGTGGCGAGCGCGTCGGCCGTGGAACGGTACGGCCTCACCCCGAGGGCGCGGATCGTCACCTCCGCCTCGGCCGGCGTCCAGCCCCACCTGATGGGCCTCGGACCGGTACCCGCCACCGAGAAGGCGCTGGCCCGGGCCGGCTGGCAGACGTCCGAACTGGACGCCGTCGAGCTCAACGAAGCCTTCGCGGCCCAGGCCCTGGCCGTGATGCGCCGCCTGAAGCTGGACGAGGACAAGGTCAACGCCGACGGCGGCGCCATCGCCCTCGGCCACCCGCTGGGCTGCTCCGGTGCCCGCATCCTGCTGACCCTGCTCGGCCGGCTGGAGCGCGAGGAGGCGTCCCGCGGCCTGGCCACCCTGTGCGTCGGCGTCGGCCAGGGCGTGGCGATGCTGGTGGAGCGGGTATGAGCGACCAGTCCTACGAGACGCTCCTGGTCGAGGAGCGCGACGACCGGGTGATCGTCACCCTCCACCGGCCCGAGGCGCGCAACGCCATCAGCGGCCGCATGATCGACGAACTGCACGACGTCTGCGCCCGGCTGGAGCGCGAGCCGCGGCTGCTGCTGCTCACCGGCCACGGCCGTGTGTTCGCGGGCGGCGCCGACATCGCCGAACTGCTGCGGCGCGGTCGCGACGAAGCGCTCCAGGGCATCAACAGCCGTCTGTTCGAGCGGGTACGGCGCCTGCCGCTGCCGACCGTCGCCGCCGTCGACGGCTGGGCCCTGGGCGGCGGCGCGGATGCGCCATCGCGCGGAGGAGAGCGACCCGCTGCTGACGGGGGTGCGTGCGCCGCCGCAGCCGGTGGTCGCGGCCGGGGGTGCCCGTGTGGGCGCCGGTCTCGGTCTCGCCCGGTGTGCCGATGGGTGGCCGGCGGCGGCTGACGGCGGTCGACAGCGGGCTCGGTGGCGCGCCGGCGCGGGCGGTCGGGCCGTCCCGGACGGCATGGTGACCGAGGAAGGGCCGGGCCCGGACCGGCGCCCGGCCGGCGGCCCCACCGTCGCGTAAGGAGAGGTGAACGCGGTGCTGTGGCCGGCGCGGAGCCGCCCCCGGCGCCTGGGGCGCGAGCCGCGGCGCAGGAGCGCCACGGTGGTCCTCCGTGCGCCGTGCGGCCTTCCTCGACGGCCGGCCGCCGGCCTGCGGCGCGAACCGATGAGGTTGCGGCACTTGCCGAAACCCGGGATTCTCGGCATATCATGTACCGAACGAACGGTCGGTTGGGATTGGTGATACGGATGACGGCACAGCAGGCCGACGCGTCGGCCCCCGACGGCGCTCCGCCCGCACTGCAGCAGCACTTCGACGCGACCATCGAGCGTGACCAGCGGATCGAGCCGCGCGACTGGATGCCCGAGGGCTACCGCAGGACGCTGATCCGGCAGGTCGCGCAGCACGCGCACTCGGAGATCATCGGCATGCAGCCGGAGGGCGACTGGATCACGCGCGCACCGTCGCTGCGCCGTAAGGCGATCCTGTTCGCCAAGGTCCAGGACGAGGCGGGACACGGCCTGTACCTGTACTCGGCGGCCGAGACCCTCGGCGCCGACCGTGCCGACCTGACCGAGCGGCTGATCGAGGGCCGTCAGAAGTACTCGTCGATCTTCAACTACCCGACCCTCAGCTTCGCCGACGTCGGCGTGATCGGCTGGTTCGTGGACGGCGCCGCCATCTGCAACCAGGTCCCGCTGTGCCGTTCGTCCTACGGGCCGTACGCGCGCGCCATGGTGCGCATCTGCAAGGAGGAGTCCTTCCACCAGCGGCAGGGCTACGAACTGCTGATGACGATGATGCGCGGCACCCGGGCCCAGCGGGAGATGGTGCAGGACGCGGTGGACCGCTGGTGGTGGCCGTCCCTGATGATGTTCGGCCCGCCCGACGACGCCTCGCCCAACTCGGCGCAGTCGATGGCCTGGAAGATCAAGCGGCACAGCAACGACGAACTGCGCCAGCGCTTCGTCGACATGACCGTCCCGCAGGCCGAGAAGCTCGGCGTCATCCTGCCCGACCCGGAGCTGCGCTGGAACGAGGAGCGCGGGCACCACGACTTCGGCACCCCCGACTGGGCCGAGCTGATGCGGGTCATCAAGGGCGACGGCCCGTGCAACACGGAACGGATCGAGCGGCGGCGAGCCGCTCACGAAGAAGGCGCCTGGGTGCGCGAAGCGGCCAGTGCGCACGCTGCCAAGCAGGCGGCCCGCGCTGCGAAGGGAGCGGTGGCATGACCTCCGGCACGCACGGTTGGCCCCTGTACGAGGTGTTCGTGCGCGGCAAGCGCGGCCTCAACCACGTCCATGTCGGCTCGCTGCACGCGGCCGACGACGCGATGGCGCTCACGCACGCGCGTGACCTCTACACCCGCCGCAACGAGGGCGTGAGCATCTGGGTGGTGCGCTCGGAGCACATCGCGGCCTCGACGCGCGACGAGAAGGACCCGTTCTTCGCGCCGAGCGCCGACAAGGTGTACCGCCACCCCACCTTCTACGACATCCCCGACGACGTCCCCCACATCTAGGAGCAGGGCATGAGCGACGACCACGTCTACATGTCCCTCGCCGAGGGGCATGACGACGGCGACGCCCGCTGGGCCTTCGGCACCGGCTTCGAGGACCCGCTGCACGGCGTCAGCACGGCCGTTCCCGAGGACGTCGACCGGGCTGAACTGGCCACGATCTGCCTGGCGCTGGGCGACGACGCCCTCGTCACGGCCCAGCGGCTGGCCGAATGGACCACGCGCGCACCGGAGCTGGAGGAGGAGGTCGCGCTCGCCAACATCGGCCTCGACCTCCTCGGCCAGGCCCGGCTGCTCTACGCCCGCTGCGGCCAGGTGGACGGCACGGAGCGCGGCGAGGACGCCTACGCCTACTTCCGCGACGCGGGCGACTTCCGCAACGTACGCCTGGCCGAACTGCCCAACGGCGACTTCGCGTTCTCCGTCGCCCGGCTGCTGGTCCTGGCCAGCTGGCGGCTGGACCACTTCGAGCGGCTCGCCGGCTCGGCCGACCCGGTGCTCGCCGCCATCGCCGCCAAGGGCGTGAAGGAGCTGACCTACCACCGGCAGTACGCGGCCGAGTGGGTCGTCCGGCTCGGCGACGGAACGGACGAGTCCCACCGTCGTATGCAGGCCGGTCTCGACCAGGTGTGTGCGCAGCTGGGTGAGTTGTTCGCCGCCCACGACGCCCGGACCGCGGTGCTCGCGGTGCTGGAGCAGGTCACCCGGGCCGCGGGGCTGACGCTGCCCGACGTGCCGCGGCAGGCCGCCGGCGGCGGACGCGAGGGCGAGCACACCGCGCATCTCGCCCCGCTGCTGGCGGAACTGCAGAGCGTGGCCCGCGCCCACCCGGAGGCGACATGGTGACCACGCTCACCGCCGGCCGGCGCGCCCGGCACGTCGCCGAGCAGGTGCCCGACCCCGAACTGCCCATGCTCAGCCTCGCCGACCTCGGTGTGCTGCGGGAGGTGACGGTCGACGCCGACGGCACGGTCGTCGCCTCCCTCACCCCGACCTACTCGGGCTGCCCGGCCATGGCCGAGATGCGCGCAGGTGTCGCGGCGAGGCTCCGGGACGCCGGCTACGAGCGGGTCGAGGTCCGCACGGTCCTCGACCCGCCGTGGTCCACCGACTGGATCACCGCCGAGGGTCGGCGCAAGCTCGCCGAGCACGGCATCGCGCCCCCCGGGCCGGCGCCGCGCCCGACGTCCGGTCCGGTGCCGCTCCTGCTGTCCCCGACCCGGATTGCCGTGCCCTGCCCGCGCTGCGGTGCGACGGACACGGAGGAGACCTCCCGCTTCGGTGCCACCTCGTGCAAGGCGCTGTGGCGCTGCCGCGCCTGCCGGGAACCGTTCGAGTACGTCAAGGAGATCTGATGGAGGACCTGTTGGCCGCCGACACCGACGCTGCCTCGCCGGCGCGGCGGGCCCGTCGCCGTCCGGCCTTCCACACGCTGCGGGTCGCGGACGTGCAGCACCTGTGCGAGGACGCCGTCGCGGTGAGCTTCGACGTCCCCGGGGAACTCGCGGAGGAGTTCGCCTTCGCGCCCGGGCAGTCGCTCACCCTGCGCCGCGAGGTCGAGGGACGCGACGAGCGGCGCTCGTACTCGATCTGCTCCCCGGCCGGTTCCCGGCCGCGGATCGGTGTCCGCGTGGTCCCCGGCGGCCTGTTCTCCTCCTGGCTGGTGGGCGAGGTCAAGCCCGGCGACACCGTCGACGTGATGGGCCCGGTGGGTGTCTTCACCCCCGACCTGACGACGCCCGGCCACCACGTGCTCATCGCGGCCGGCTCGGGCATCACGCCCATGGTCTCGATCGCCGAGTCCGTCCTCGCCGCCGACGACGCCTCGCGCGTCACCCTGTTCTACGGCAACCGCCGCACCGACTCGGTGATGTTCGCGGACGAACTCGCCGACCTGAAGGACCTCTACCCCGCCCGCTTCCAGGTCGCGCACGTGCTGTCCCGGGAGCCGCGGGAGGCCGACCTGCTGACCGGACGCCTCGACGCGGAGCGTCTCGCCGCGCTCGTCGACGGCCTGGTCGACGTCACCGAGGCCGACCACTGGTGGCTGTGCGGTCCGCACGGCATGGTCCTCGACGCCCAGCAGGTCCTCACCCGGCTGGGAGTGCCCGAGAACCGGGTCCACCAGGAGCTCTTCTTCGCCAGCGAGGAGCCGTTCTCCCCGGTCCGGCACGAGGAGCGGAAGGCCGACGGTCCGGTCAGTGAGGTCACCGTCGTCCTGGACGGCCGCACCACCACCTCCGCGCTCTCGCGTGAGTCCTCCATCCTCGACTCCGCCTCCCGCGTCCGGCCCGACCTGCCGTTCGCCTGCAAGGGCGGCGTCTGCGGCACCTGCCGCGCGCAGGTCACCGAGGGCGAGGCGGACATGCGGCGCAACTACGCGCTGGAGCCCGCCGAGGTCGACGCCGGCTATGTGCTGACCTGCCAGACCTTCCCGTGCTCGGACACCCTGACGGTCGACTTCGACTCCTGAGGCCCTTCTTGCCGAGCACGTGTTGAACGTGTTCAAAAACTCTGTCATGCTGCGTCGTGTCACGGGGATCGCACGTCGAGGGGGCCACGCCATGACGAGTTCGCTTCTCATGCCGCGACGCCGCGTCCGCGCGTCCGCGGCCGGCCCCGCGCCGGTCGCGGGTGGCACGGCCCCGACGCCGATCCTCGACTGGCGCCATCCGCAGGTCGCTGCGCTGCTCCGGCGCATCGGCACGACGGCCGGCCCGGGAGACCCCGCGGATCCGGCCCACCGGCTGGCGGCTCTGCGCCACGCCCACCGGTGCATCGCCGCGACCGTACGGCCGGTGTACTCGGTGGAGGACGCGCGGCCCGTGTCGCAGGTGCTGCGCCGCGGCCGCGGGTCGTGCAGCCAGCGGCTCGCCGTCCTGGAATCCGTGGCGCGTGCGACCGGGGTGCCCACACGCGTGCGCGGGCTGCTGGTGGACGGGGCGTTCTGGTACCCGCGCTTCCCCCGGCTGCGGGGGCTCGTCCCGCACCAAGTGGTGCTCGCCTGGCCCGAATTCCGCCTCGGACATCGTGCGGCGGCCGGCCGTCCCACGGATCCCTGGCTGCCGGTGTCGGAACTCTTCGGCGATCCGGCCGAGTTGAGCGCGGGCAGCGGCGGCGGCTTCACCAACTCCGGTACGGAGACCCTGTTCGAGGCGCTCGCGCGGACGGCCGTCGACTGGGACGGGCAGACGCCCTGCCCGGCGTCCGGCGCCGGGTGCGACCTCTCCGCCTACGTCCTGGCCGACCTCGGCCGCTTCGGCTCGCGCGACGACCTCTTCGCCCGCCACGGCCAGACGCTCTGCCCCGCGGCGAGGACGGTCGCCGAGCCGCTCCTCGGGCGCCGCGCGGCAGGCGTCTAGGAACCTCCAGGACACCTCCGGGACCTGGTGAAGGTCCCGCCCGCGCGCGGCGGAGCCCGGCACGCTCCCCACCTGGCGCGGGCCGCCCACCGCCGGAGAGCTGGGGGACGCCACCGAGACCCGGGGGCCGCGGGGGCGGCCGGTCGGGACGAGGTGCCGGGCGTTCAGGATGCGTTCAGGTGGAAGCTGCCAAGGTCCTGTGCGGCGATCGCCGGTCCGCGGTCGCCCGGCTCAGGGCGCCCGCTCCCGTCGCGGGAGCCGGGCGCCCTGCTGTACGACCGCACAAGGAGCCCCCCACCTTGCGACAACCGGACGTCCTCACCGACCTCGACGCCGTGAGCACACGGACCTCGGTGATGAAGAAACTGCCCGACGTCACGCCGGCCTTCTGGATCATGAAGATCGCCGCGACCACACTGGGCGAGACCGCCGGAGACCTCTTCTCCCAGACCCTTGGACTGGGCTACTTCCTCACGACGATCGCCCTGTTCCTGATCTTCGTGGTGACGCTGGCCGTCCAGCTGCGCTCCAGCCGCTACCACCCGTTCTTCTACTGGACCGTGATCCTGTCCACCAGCATGGCCGGCACCACGGCCTCCGACTTCATGAACCGCGACGCAGGCGCGAGATACCTCTCGGGCGGCGCCACCTCACTCGGCCGGGGGCCGCAGGGCCTCGGCCTGGGCTACCCGGCCGGCGCGGCGATCCTGATCACGATCCTGCTGGCCGTCTTCGCCCTGTGGAAGGCGAGCGGGACGACCTTCGAGATCCGCGACATCGTCACCTTCCGGGGCGAGGCCCTGTTCTGGTCGGCGATCCTCGTCTCCAACACACTCGGCACCTCCATGGGCGACTTCCTGTCCGACAGCTCCGGCCTCGGCTACGCGAGCGGCGCGCTGCTCGTGACGGGGGCGCTCGCCGTACTGGTCGCGCTGATGAAGGCACCGGCCGTACCGAACGTGCTGCTGTTCTGGATCGCCTTCGTCCTGACCCGCCCGCTGGGTGCCACGGCCGGCGACTTCCTCACCAAGCCGGCCGACAAGGGCGGCATGGACCTCGGGACGGCGGGCTCGTCGGCCGTCCTGCTCGCCGTCCTCCTCGGCCTCATGGCGTCCGCGCAGATCCAGGAGCGCAAGAGCGCTGCCGAGCCGGTGAAGGAGCCCGCGCCGGCCACCCGGCGGGCCGGCTGAGACAAGGGCGTCGGACCGCGGTCACCCGGCGGGCAGGTCCGCGACGAAACGCGCGCCGGGAGCGTGGCCGGGATCGTGGGACACCTCGCCCCCGGCGGCGCGGGCCAGGCGTCGCGCGAGCGGCAGTCCGAGGCCCGCGCCGTCGTGCCCGTCGTCGGGGTCGGCGCGGCGCCCGGGCTGGAACAGAGCGCCCACGAACGCCGCCGGCACGCCGGGGCCGTCGTCCGTGACGTCGATCCGTACGCCGCCGGGGACGTGCCGCGCGGTCACGGTCACCGTGGAGCGGGCATGGCGGACGGCGTTGCTCAGCAGCGGGCTGACGATCCGTTCGAGGAGTGCGGGCGCGACGCCCGCCTCCAAGTCCGGATCGGGTACGTCGACCACCGTCCTCACCCGTTCCTGTGCCCCGAGACCGTCGGCGAGCCGGCGCAGGACGGGGGCCACGGCGGCGGCGCCGGGGGCCGTGGTGCCACCCCTCGCCGCCGCACGGGCGTCGTTCAGCAAGGTGTCGCAGATGGTGCGCATGGACCGGGCGGCCTCGGTGACCGCGTCGTGGGTGGCGCGGGTCTCGGCGGCGGAGCGGGGACGCGAACGCCACCAGTCGAGCTCGACGATGATCCGGGTGAGCGGGGTGCGCAGCTCGTGGGACAGCTCGCCCGTGAGCTGCCGCTCGTGGCGCAGCACGGCGCGGATACGGTCCAGTAGGGCGTCCAGGGAGCCGCCCAGACGGGCCAGTTCGGCCGGGTGCTGGGCGGATCCGAAGCGCTCGTCGGAGCCGACGGCGCTCCACTGCGTGGCCTGGTCGGTCATGGCGCCCACCGGCCGCAGTGCCCGCCCGACGGCCAGGCGGGTCAGCGCGTAGGTGCACGCCAGCATGACGGCGTCGAGGATCAGCGAGCCCAGCAGCAGGCTCTCCGCCGAATTGCGATAGGGGGCGAGATCCAGTGCAGCGACGACCGTGGCCCGGTGTCCGTGGTGACCGGGCACCGGCTGGGAGCAGAGCCGTATGGCGTCGGGGCTCGGCGTCTCGATGGTCGTGCACGCCGGGTGGCTCCGCGCGGCGAGCCGGCCCGCGACCCGGGTCGACCGGCTGTCGTCGTCGGTGGTGGGCGGCCGCTCCAGGAGGTGTGTGCCCGCGTAGATCCACACGTTCGTGTCGAGGAGGCGGTCGTCGCCGGACTCCACGACCCTGACCCGGGGACCCCGCGTGTCGACGGTGGTGGCGACCGCGGCCGCGCGGGTGTGCAGCTCGTCGTCGGCCTGACGCTGCAGATGACGGTGCATCACGAGGGTGAATACCAGGGTCAGGGCGGCCATCACCAGCGCGGCGGTGGTCAGCGCCACGAGCGAGAGCCTGCCGCGCAGCGTGCGGGGCGCGAGGCGGCGCGGCGGACGGCTCACGACAGCCGGTGCCCGATCCCGCGCGCCGTGTTCAGGCTCAGCCGGGTGCCCGTCCCGCGCAGCTTGCGGCGCAGCCTGCTCAGGTACTGGTCCAGGGTGTTGTCGCTGACCTGCGCGCCGTCCGGCCACGCGGACCGCACCAGGTCGCGGCGGCGCACCAGCTCGCCGCCGGCCGCGGCCAGCGTGGCCAGCAGCCGGAACTCGGTGGGGGAGAGGTCGACGGGGACCTCGCCGACGGTGGCCCGGTGGCGGGTCGCGTCCAGGACCAGGTCTCCGCTCCTGGCCACGGCCGGGGGCGCGGCGCGCTTGAGTGCGGCCCGCAGCCGGGCGATGAGTTCGGCCAGGTGGAACGGCTTGGGCAGATAGTCGTCGCCGCCGGCGGAGAACCCGGACAGCCGGTCGGTGACGTGATGGCGGGCCGTCAGGAAGATGACCGGGGCGGCGAAGCCGTTGGCGCGCAGCGCCTGGCAGACGTCCCGGCCGTCCGCGTCGGGCAGGCCGATGTCGAGGACGACCGCGGCGACGGAGCCCGTGCCCAGCCGCAGAGCGGTGGCGCCGTCGACGGCGAGGACCGGCTCGAACCCCTCGTCCGACAGGCTGCGGCGCAGCACGTCCCGCAGAGCGTGATCGTCCTCAACGACCAGGATCTTGTGACGCATGGTCCTCCGCGGGATCGGGGGTCGTGGCAGCCGTGCCCGGGAGCACGCGAGCGGGCAGCATCCGGGCCGCCGCCCACAGGCACACGGCCAGCCAGCCGGTGGCGAACAGCCAGCCCCCGAGGACGTCGGTGAGCCAGTGCACGCCGAGGTAGACGCGGGAGAGGCCGACCGCCACGGCCCAGCACCCGATGGTGACGCGCAGCAGGTGGGCGCCGCGCGGGGCGCGCAGCGAGACCGCGAGGACCAGCAGTCCCGCGGTCATCGCGGCGGTGGTGGTGTGCCCTGACGGGAACGACCAGCCGCTCGCGTGCGTGGCCCAGTCCGTGCCCGCGGGGCGGGGCCGGTGGACGAGGGTCATCACGCCGTAGCGCAGCGCCTGCCCGGCCGCCAGGCAGGCGGTGCCGAGGAGGATGAGGGTGAGGCGGCGTCTCGCGTCGCGCCCCACGGCCGACGCACAGAGCACGACCAGCGCGTAGGGGATGATTCCGGTCCCGGTGTCGGTCACCCCGCGAGCCATGGCCTGGGCCACGGCCGGGCGGTGGCCGACCGACCAGTCCAGCAGGCCGCTGTCCGGCCACAGCGGGACGCCCCGATGACCCACGACCACCGCGGCCAGGAGTGCGAAGGCCGCCCAGGCGCCGAGGGCGACGCGGCCGGCCAGGCGGGCGGTGTCACGCCGGTTCATGCGGCCCGGGCCCCTTCCTCGGAAGCGATACGACGTCGGTGAACGCACGGAGCCGGACGTCCACGGCGGAGTGGACGGTCCGCAGCGCGGTAGACCGTCTACAGCACTGTAGACGATCGGGGAAGGCGAACTGTTCCCGGCGGCGCGGGCGCGACTCCGCGAGATGCGGTGGTTCATGGCCCGAAGCCCGAAAGATACCTCCTACAACCAGTAGAAAGTGCGGGGTAACCTGTGCGGAGAGGTTGCGAAGGAAGGCGGACGGTGGAGTACCGAGAGGGCGAGGACGCCCGCGGGGCGTCCGGCAGGAGAGCACGCGGCGAGCTCGAGAGCGACGTGCTCGCCGCGCTCTGGGCGGGCGGCGGACCGCAGACCGCCCGCGACGTCCGGGACCGGCTGCCGGGTGATCTCGCCTACACGACCGTCCTGACCATCCTCTCCCGGCTGTACGACAAGGGCATGCTCGTCAGACGCCGGGAGGGCCGCGGATACGCCTACGAACCGATACGCGACGAGGCCTCCCACACCGCCCAGCGCATGCACTCCCTGCTGCAGGGCGGCTCCGACCGTGAGGCGGTGCTCGCCCGGTTCGTCTCCGAGCTGTCCGAACAGGATGAGCACGTGCTCCAGCAGCTGCTGACCGGGCACGGCACACTGGACGAGAGTGAGCGCGACCGCAGGAAGCGGTGAACCAGTGCTGATCAGCGTCTACATCCCCTTCGTCGTCACGGCGGTCGTCGCCGTTCTCGCTCCCGTCATGGCGCGCCGCCTGCCACCCCGCCCCGCCGCCTGGGCCCTGGCCTGTGTCGCGCTGGTCACCGCGGCCGGCTGGGCGGGCGCGCTCGCCCTGCTGGCGTTCACCGGCGTGGCCCAGATTCCGGAGATCGCGGCGGAGGGCCGCTGGTCCGTGACCGTGCTCCAGGCCGAGGACCCGGTCTACCTCGTCGTCGCGGCCGGCAGCGCCCTGGTGCTGGCGGCCGGCGTCGTCTCCCTGGCCGTGGCCGCCGTACGGCAGGTGCGCCACCTGCTCTGGGCGCGGCGCGAGTGCGCCCGGCTGCCCGGCGGCCTGGAGCTGGCCGTCGTCGACGACGACGCCCCGACGGCCTTCGCGCTTCCCGGGGCGCCGGGTCGTGTCGTCGTCTCGCGGGGCATGCTGCGCTGTCTCGGCGACGTCGAGCGCGACGCCCTGTTCGCCCATGAACGGGCCCATCTGCGCGGCCGGCACCACCTCTTCCAGGCGCTGTGGCGGCTCACGGCGGCACTGAACCCGATGCTGCGGCCGCTGGCCTCCGCCGGGGGCTTCGTCCTGGAGCGCTGGGCCGACGAGGAGGCCGCGCAGCGCGTCGGCGACCGCAAGGCCGTCGCGCACGCCGTCGGACGTGCCGCTCTCGCGTCCACCGCCTCCCGACGCCCCGTGCTGGCGGTCAGCGGTGGATCCGTGCCCCAGCGGGTGCGCGCCCTGCTGGGTCCGCCGCCCGCCCGTCGCCGGCTGCCGTTCGTGGCGGGCGGCCTGCTGCTCGTCGTGTGCTGCGCCAGCCTGGTCAACGCCGCCTCCGACAGCGACCAGATGCTGGACCGGGCCCAGTCGGCGCACTTCGCGGCCCACGCCGCCACGGCGAGCGCGCCACCGGCGGAAGGGCACCGCGACCCCGCCCACCTGCCGCCCGGCTGACCGGCCGACCCGCCCCGGTCGGGCGACCCGCTGACCCGGACGGACGCGCTCCGCCCCCGATCCCCCTGCTGCCGCATGTAGAGTGACTGTGTCTCTACGTCTTGTAGTAGGTGAGGTTGGGTCGATGACCGGCACCCAGTACGTGGCGCCACCGCGTTTCGCCCGGCGCCCTCGCGCCGGGGCGCGGTGGAGGTGGGGGGACAGGCCATGGCCGGCGGCGGTGGCCGTCGCCTTCACGGTGGCCCAACTGGTCCTGGTCAGGCCTACGTTGGGGCTCGGCTGGGACGAGACGGTCTACGTCAGCCAGGTCAGCGGGCATGCCCCGGCCGCGTTCTTCAGCGCCCCGCGGGCGCGCGGCGTCCCCCTGCTGGTGGCTCCGATCACCCTGTGGTCATCGTCCACGACCCTGCTGCGGGTGTATCTCGCCCTGCTGTCCGGCCTGGGCCTGTATCTGGCGCTCCGTGCCTGGCGCGGCCTGTTCCGGGTCCGTGTACTGGCGTCGGCCGGGGCGTTGTTCGCCTCGCTGTGGGTGACGCTCTTCTACGGCCCGCAGGCGATGCCCAACCTCTGGGTGGCCCTGGCCGCGCTCGCGGCGGTGGGCTGCTTCCTGCGCGCACAGGAGGACCGCACCCGGTGGGCCCCGGTCGCGGGGCTCGCGGCGAGCGCGGCCCTGATGGCGCTGATGCGGCCCACGGACGCGGCGTGGGTGAGCCTTCCGCTGCTGGTGGCCCTCCTCGCCGTGCGGCGGTGGCGGTATCGGCGCCTGCTGCTCGCCCTGGTCGCGGGACTGGTGGCGGGCGCGGGCGAATGGGTGGTGGAGGCGTACGTCAGCTACGGCGGCCTGGCGCAGCGGCTGTCCGACGCCTCGCGCATCGAGGGCGGACTCGGCTGGCACAACGCCGTCGGTGATCAGCTGCGCAGCCTGGGCGGGCGCACCCTGTGCCGACCGTGCACGGGGGCGATGCCCCACACGGCCGTGACCCTCTGGTGGTTCGCACTGCCCTTGCTGGCCGTGGCCGGCCTGCTGGTCGCCGTCCGGGCGCGCCGCGCCGCGCCCGTCGTCCTGCCCGGCGCCTGCGCCGTGTCGGCCGCCGTGCCGTACCTGTTCATGATCGGCTACGCGGCGCCCCGCTTCCTGCTTCCGGCCTACGCACTGCTGTCGCTGCCGGTCGCCGTCGCGCTGGTTCACCTGGTGACCGCCGCGCACGGCCGCGCGCGCGTGCTCGTCGTCACGGCGGTCGCGATCGGCCTGCTCGGGCACCTGGCGATTCAGGCGGTCGTGCTGGGCCGGGTGGTCGACCGCGCCGGCACGAGCCACGAGCGCTGGGCGCGCATCGCCGAGGACCTGCACCGCGAGGGCGTGCGGCCGCCATGCCTGATCACCGGCAGCGTCGCGAGCGCACCCCCGATCCCGATCGCCTTCTACGCCGGCTGCGCGTCCGCCGACACCGGCGGCCACAACGCGAACACGACGGCCGCCGCCCTCAGCCGGACCGCCCGCTCGGAGCCGGTCGCCGTCCTGACCGCCGACGGCGGCAGGCCGCCGTCCTACGCCCGCACCTGGCACCCCGTCCACCTGACCGGACGGGTGGACGCCTACCTCGCCCCCGGCGGACTCACAAGGCCGGACGCATGAGCGCCCCCTCGCTGGCGCCCCGGCCGACGGGCAAACGGGTGTACGTGCACACCGGCATTTCCGTGCTGGTGCTGCTCGTCGCTGCGGTGCTGGCCGTCCGCCATCGCACCGTCCTGGACAACGGGACGGACCATCTGGCCGTCGCCGACCGCGGCTGGCTGCTGCTGGCCGTCGCGGCCGCCTGCGCGACGTGGGTGTGCGCGGCGCTGACCCAGCAGGGCGCGGTCGCCGCGACGCTGCCCAGAGCCCGGCTGCTGGCGGCGCAGTTCTCGGCCTCCGCCGCCAACCACCTCATGCCCGCGGGCATCGGTGCGACGACGGTCAACTGGCGCTTCCTGACCCGCTGCGGCCTCGCCCCGACCGCCACCGCGACCGCGCTGGCCCTCAAGGCGACGGCGGGCACCGTCACCAGAGCCGCACTGATCGGCGGACTGGTGGTGGCCGGCCCCGGCCTCATCCACCTTCCGCACCTCCCCGCGGCCACCGCCCTTCTCGCGCTGCTGCCCGGAGTGCTCCTGCTCCCACCCCTGCGCAGGCGCATCGGCCCGGTGGTGCGCGGGGCGGTCGCGGAGATCCGCGCGGTGCACGCGCTCCCCGGACGGGCGTCGGCCCTGTGGGGCGGTTCGATCGGCTTCGCCGCCTCGCACGCGCTGACCGTCTACGCCGTCGCGCACGCCCTGGAACTTCCGCTGCCCGCGGCCAAGGTGGCGCTGGCCTACCTCGTGGCGAGCGGCGCCGCCGTACTGCTGCCCACACCGGGCGGTCTCGGCTCCCTGGACGCCGCGCTCACCTTCGCCCTGGTCGGCGTGGGAGCCCCGGGATCGATGGCCGTCTCGATCGTGCTCGGCTACCGGCTCCTGACGACCTGGCTCCCTCTGGTCCCGGGCCTCGTGGTGCTGGCGGTTCTGGCGCGCCGCAGGGTGGTGTGAGGCGGGCCGTTCGGCCCGCGGTGCCGAGCGCCGCGTGACACAGCTCACGCCGATGCGCGACTGGATCTTGGAATGCCTGGTCTCCGTGCGCTGCTGCACTGTTCATGGGCCTGCCCTGTTCGGGAGTGCGCCGGGCAATGGTGCTCGTCGTGGCCGGCCGCGGTGTCGCGTGGGAACGGGACGCCCTCGGCCTCCGCTCCCTTGTCCGTGGACCGTGTTCGTCGAAAGGTTCCCCCGCACCATGCCTCTGGCTCTGCTGGCCCTGGCTGTCGTCGCCTTCGGCATCGGCACGACCGAGTTCGCCACGATGGGGCTGCTGCCCCAGATCGCCGACGGGGTCGGAGTGTCGGTGCCCCATGCCGGCAACCTCGTGTCCGCCTACGCGCTCGGCGTGGTGGTCGGTGCCCCCGTGCTGACCGGAATCGGTGCGCGCATACCGCACAAGAAGCTGCTCCTGCTCCTGTCGGGCCTGTTCGTGATCGGCAACGTCGCGTCCGCGTGCGCGCCGGGCTTCGGCCTGCTGTTCGCCGCACGGTTCCTGGCGGGTCTGCCGCACGGGGCGCTGTTCGGTGTCGGCGCGGTCGTCGCCTCCCGGCTCGTCGCGCCGGAACGGGCGGCGCGCGCCGTCTCGAGGATGTTCCTCGGCCTGACCGTCGCGAACATCGTCGGCGTCCCCGCCGGCACCGCCCTCGGCCAGCAGCTCGGCTGGCGGTCCGCCTACGCCGCCGTCGCCGTCATCGGCGTGGTGGCCCTCGTCGCGCTCGCCCTCTTCGTCCCCCACCAGCCGCGGGGCGAGCAGTCGGGCATCCGGCACGAGCTGCGGGCGATGGGCAACAGGCAGGTCGCGATCGGTCTCGCCACGGCGGTGGTGGGATTCGGCGGCTTCTTCGCCGTCTACAGCTACCTGGTGCCGATGCTGACGCACCTGACGGGCATCTCCGACACCTCGACCACCCTGGTCCTCGCGCTCTACGGCGTCGGCATGACGCTCGGCACGCTGATCGCGGGCCCGCTCACGGACCGGGCCCTGCGCCCCACGATGTACGCGGGGCTCGCTCTGCTCGCGACGGGACTGGTGGCCTTCTACTTCGCGGTCCACAGCACCGTCCCGGCCCTGCTGACGATCACCTTCATCGGCGCGATGGGCGCCCTCATCACCACACCCGTGCAGATGCTGCTGATGGCCAAGGCCAGGAACGCCCCGACCATGGCCGCGGCCTCCAACCACTCCGCCTTCAACCTGGCCAACGCGGGCGGTGCCTGGCTGGGCGGGCTGGCCATCTCCGCGGGGTGGGGCTGGGCGTCGCCGAACCTCGTCGGCGCCGCCCTCGCCGTGGCGGGCCTCGGCCTCGCCTTCACGGGCGGCCTCATGGACCGGGGCAGCCGGCACTCCGAGGTGATCACGTCGTCTGCGGGGGAGAGCGCGGTGGGCGCGGCGCACACCACGGCGGACCGGCACCTGACCCGGGCCGCCGAATCAGGCCCGCCGTCCGCGACGCCGGGCGACCGCGCATAGGCCGGGGGCCGCGTGGAGGGATGGACGGTCGGCGGGCTCTCGGCCACGGTCGGACCGCGGACAGCGGGGCCGGACGGCGCCGCGGCCCGACCGCCGCACCGTCTTCCGGCCGCCGCCGCCCGGCGTGGAGCGGCATGTCGAGGGCGCGTCCGGCCACCGTCCGCGGCCCGTCCTCGCACGCGACGGCGATCGGTCCCGGAGCCGGGCCCGTGCGGACGGCCGCCGCGAACTCCAGCCGACCGCGCGGGGTCGTCCGCCCGCGCCGCGTCCGGCGGCAGGAACCGGCCCGCGAACTTCTCCGCCGCGCCGAACGCCCGAAGGCAACTGCGGGAGGGGCTGCCGGCGTGGTGGTGGGGAGAGAGGCGGACGGGGAGGGGCGGCTGTGCAGTTCATCGAGGTGACCGGGCTGGCCGGGGTGCGATCGGCCGTCATCCGGTTCGAGCGGCCGGGAACCGGGCTGGCCTTCCGGCTCTTTCCGATGGTCCATCTGGGGGAGGCCGCCTTCTACCGGGAGGTGGCGGCACGCCTGCGGCGCTGCTGCGACCTGGTGGTCGCCGAGGGGATCGGGGAGGGCTCGGCCGGGGCGGACGCCCTGGTCGCCTCGTACCGGCGGCTGGACGGGCATGAACGCCTGGGGCTGGTGGTGCAGGACATCGACTTCGACTCGCTCGGGGTCCCGGTGGTCTGCCCGGACATGAGCGGCCCGCAGTTCCAGGACGGATTCCGGCGGCTGCCGCTGCGGGAACGCGCGCTCGTGGCCACGCTCGTACCGGCCATGACGGCCGGCATGCGGCTGCTGGGGACACGTCGCTGGCTCGCGCGGCATCTCGCGGTGGAGGACCTGATGAGCGAGGGCGGGGAGGCCGCGGCCGACCTCTGGCCGGGCCTGGACGACCTGGTGCTGCGGCGCCGCGACCGGCTCCTGACCGACACCCTGACCGGCTTGGAGGGGGCCTATCGGGGACGGACCGGCGCGTTCACCGTCGCCGTCGTCTACGGCGCCGGGCACATGCGCGCCGCCTCCGAGGCTCTGGCCGGCCTCGGCTATCACGCCGCGGACGCCGAGTGGATCACCGTGTTCACCGTCGAACCGCCCGGCCGGCCCCGGCCCGGGGCGCGCGGGGAGAGCCGTTGAGGCAGGTCGGCGATCCGCTCGGGTGGACGGTGGCGTGAGAACGCGCCGCCGGGTTACCCGGAAGGCATGGCGAAGCTGCATCTTCCAGGGCGCAACGTGCACGACGACCGTGACGCGGACCCCGCTTCCACGGTGCCGTCTCCGGATGAGGCGGGACCGGACCGTGAGGTCGACCAGGCCGCTCCGGACAGTCCGGCGAAGCTGCCGAAGGGCGCCTGGGCCGCCGTCCTCAAGGGCAGCCTGAAGGAGTTCAAGGACGACGAGCTGACGGACCGGTCGGCGGCACTGACCTACTACGGCGTGCTGGCGCTGTTCCCGGCCCTGCTGGTCCTGGTCTCCCTGCTGGGGATCACCGGCAAGGCGGCCACCGACAAGGTGATGGAGAACGTCCAGAAGCTGGCCCCGGGCTCGGCACGTGACATCATCACGCGCGCCGTCGAACCGCTCCAGAACAACTCGGGGACCGGCTCGGTGATGGCCGTCGTGGGCTTCGTGCTGGCCGTGTGGTCGGCGTCCGGATACGTGGCCGCCTTCATCCGCGCCGCGAACGCGGTCTACGACATGCCCGAGGGCCGCCCGGTGTGGAAGATCCTGCCGGTGCGCGTCGGTGTGACGGTGGTGCTCATGGTGATGGCGGTCATCAGCGCGCTGATCGTCGTCTTCACCGGCGGGCTGGCCCGTGAGGTCGGGCGGACGCTCGGCATCGGGGACACCGCGCTGACGGTGTGGGCGATCGCCAAGTGGCCCGTTCTGGTGCTGCTCGTCACGATGATGATCGCGATCCTGTACTGGGCCACCCCGAACGCCAAGGTCAGGGGCTTCCGGTGGATCACCCCGGGCAGCCTGCTGGCCCTGCTGATCTGGCTGGCCGCGTCCGCCGGGTTCGCGATCTACGTCGCCAACTTCGCCTCGTACAACAAGACCTACGGCACCATGGCCGGCGTCATCGTCTTCCTCGTCTGGCTGTGGATCAGCAACCTGGCGATCCTGCTGGGCCTGGAGTTCGACGCGGAGACCGTGCGGCAGCGGGCCATCGCGGGCGGGATGCCGCCCGAGGCCGAGCCCTACACCCGGCCCCGGGACACCAGGACGTGGGACGAGAGGGATGTCCGTCGCCTGGAGGACGACGTCTGAGGTTCGGACGTCGTTCGACGCGCGAGGGCGCCGGCCGTGGCCGGCGCCCTTCGTGCTGGTCCGGGGCCGTGGCGGTCAGCGCACGACGCGGTGCTTGCGTCCGCCGCGGCGGAAGCGGAGGGCGACGTAGGCGAGGTCGACGAGCAGCACCAGCGCGCCGATGATCAGCAGGTAGAACAGGCCGTGCGCGGCGACCCCGATGATGCCCAGGACGAGGGCCACGAGGAGGAGGAACAGGAACAGGCTCATCGGCTCTCCCAACGGCTTCGCCGCGTCGGTGGCCTCGGCGGTGTCGGCTGTGTCGGTGGTTCAGCGACGCCCGAGCCGGCGTTCACCGCCGGCTCCCGGCGCGTAGTCGAGTTCGTAGTGCGCGAAGATCCCCGGCTCGTCCTCGGCGGGCAGCTCGCCGTCGACGTCGATCGAGGGGGCCTTCTTCACCAGGTCCTTGGGCTGGGTGATCTTGAGGTATCCCGGTCCGACGGTCGCTCCGGTGAGCGGTGCGAACACCAGGCGCCGGCGGGTGGGCAGGCCCACGGTCACCGTCGCGAAGAAGGGCTGGTCGGTCGCGGTGTCGACGTAGATCGCCTCCAGCACGCCGATCTTGTGACCGCGGTCGTCGACCACGTCGTGACCACGCCATTCGCGGATGTCGCCTGCCTCGAACATTCAGAAACCTCCACCAGAGGGGTACCCCCTGATCACGTTACTGATGTCTGGGGAAGGCCGCCCCGGCGCGGACGGCCGGCGTCCGGCGGCCCGCAGAGCGCCCCGGCCGGCAGAGCGCCCCGGTCCGCTGAGCGGAACAGCACGCGACACGCCCTCCCGGCGGCAGCAGGCTCCTTCCTGACGGTGCGGGGTACGGCCGGGACCCGGCCGTACCCGATGTCCTTCGGAAGGGGCGAGCACGTGCATCTGATGGAGATCCTCGAACACAGGTCCGTGCCGGCGGCCGCGGTGTCGATCGGGCTCACCCGGCGCTGCCCGCTGCACTGCCGGCACTGCTCCACCGAGTCCTTGATGGACAGCGAGGAGTATCCGGCGGAGATGTTCACGCGGTTCGCCGAGACGTTCACCGCGGACAGTCACCCCGACTTCGTGCTCCTTTCGGGCGGCGAGGCGCTGCTGCGCCCGGATCTGGTGCGCGCGATCGCCGAGCGGGCCCGTGCCGTCGGCACGCGGACGCATCTGCTGTCGGGCCTGTTCTTCGCGCGCAGGCCGCGCATTCCCGCCGCGGTCAGGAAGGCCATCGACGCGGTCGACCACTTCTCCGCCAGCCTGGACGTCTTCCACGAGGAGGAGGTCTCCCGCACGGCCGTCTTCCGGGTGCTGCACGAACTCCTGGACGCCGGCAAGGACGTGAGCCTGCAGCTCGTCGGGCTCGGGCCGGACGACCCGTACCTGGCCGACATCACGGGCGCCGTACGGCGTGAGTTCGACGACCGGGTGCCGATGCTCGTCGTACCGCTCGCCTCGGTGGGACGCGCCCGCGAGTGGTTCGTGCGCCACCCCGGGCTGCCCCGACCGGTCGGCGCCGAGCCGTGCGCCCTGGCCGGCTGGCCCGTCGTCGGCTTCAACGGGCAGGTGACCGCCTGCGGCAACCAGGACGTCATGGACGGCAAGGTGCCGCTGCCCGCCCATCTCTACCTCGGTCACATCGCCCGCGACGACTGGGCCACCATCAGGCGGCGCACCCTCGAATCGCCGATGGTGCGGGCCCTGCGCACCTTCGGCCCCCGCCATCTCGCCGACCGGATGGGTGCGGGCTGCGGCGACGCGGGCTACTGCGAGACCTGCTACACGCTCTCCAGGAGCCCCGACATCCGGCCCGGTGTGCACGAACTCGTCCGCCGGCCGTCGACCGCGCTCGTGGAGCAGCTGGTCACCCGGTCGCTCGCCGACGCCGGAGCGCTGTCCTTCGCCCGCCACTTCGCCGTCGAGGGCTACGCCGACCTGGTCGCCCTCGGCCACCGGACCGGGCAGGAGGGGCTCGCATGCACCGGTTGAGCCACGACGAGATCAGCCGCCTCCGCACCACCCCGGGCGCCAGCGCCCTGCTGTTCATCACCGACCGGTGCCCGGTGGGCTGCGCCCACTGCTCGGTGGACTCGCGTCCCGACAGCCCCCGCATCACCGACTTCGCCCTGTTCGAGTCGATCGTCGACCAGCTCTGCGGGGACGCCGGCCGCACCATGATCGGGATCTCCGGGGGTGAGCCCTTCGTCGAACGCCGGGGCCTGACCCTCGCCACCCGTCGCCTCGCCGAGGCCGGCAAGGACGTCGTCGTCTACACCAGCGGCATCTGGGCGGCGGCGCCCGACCCGCCCCGCTGGATCCACGACGTGCTCGACCGCTGCCGCTGCGTGTATCTCAGCACCGACGCCTACCACGAGACCGGTACCGGCCCCGACCGCTTCGTCAACGCCGCACGCACTGCCGGCGCCCACCACCTTCCCGTCGTCGTCCAGGTCGTGGACGAGGACGGCGGCGCCGACCGGGCCCGGGAACTGCTCACGCTCGCCTTCGGCGACACCTGGTCCCGCCACGCCGAGGTGGTGCCCACCCAGGGCCTCTCGCACGGCCGCGGTGCCGGGATCTTCCGGCCCGGCACCCGCCGGCCCGGCCGCACCCTGGGCACCTGCGACTCCGTCATCTCGCCGGTCGTCCGCTACGACGGACGCGTCACCGTCTGCTGCAACGAGTCCGTCGTCATGGGTGCGGGACCCGCGCTCCTGCGCCGCGACTGCGGCTCCGGGGACGAGGTCGCCGCGGCCGTCGAGGGCTTCCGGCAGCACCCGTTCCACCGGGCGCTGGCCGAGGCGGGCGGCGGCCCGCTCACCCTGCACCCCAGGTTCCGTGACCTCGCCGACCGCGGCTTCTCCGACCTCTGCGGCCTGTGCTGGGCCATGGCGCGCCGGGTCCGGCCCGACGAGGCCGACCCGCTGCTGCGTACGATCCCGATGCTCGCGAAGGGGACCCCCGCATGAGCCACACCGCGTCCGGCAACAGCGCACAACTACGGTCGAAGATCGAGCTGTTGATGCCGAACCTGTACACCCTCGCCGGCCGGCTGTGGAACTCCCCGGACCTGCGCGAGCTCTACCCGCGCTATCTGTGCGCCCTGCACACCGCGATCCGCGCGACCGTCCCGCTGATGGAACTCGCCCTGGAGCGCTCCCGGCTGCTCGCCGCGGCCGACCCGGTGGCCGCCGGCACCGCCGAGTACCTCACCCGGCACATCCGTGAGGAACGCGGGCACGACGAGTGGCTGCGCCAGGACCTCGCCGCGATCGGCAGCGATCCGGACGCGCCGCTGCGCGGCATGCCGGGTACCGCCGTGGCCGATCTGGTCGGCGCCCAGTACTACTGGATCCGCCACCACCACCCGGTCTGCCTGCTCGGCCACATCGCCGTACTGGAGGGCTATCCGCCCTCGCCGGACCTCACCCGCGTGCTGGCGGAGCGCACCGGCTTCCCGTCGGACGGCTTCCGCACCCTGCACCGGCACGCCGCCCTCGACGTACGGCACCGGGACGAACTGATGCGCACCATCGACCGGTTGCCGCTGACCGCCGAGCACCGTTCGGCTCTCGGCGTGAGCGCGCTGCACACGCTGAGGGCGACGGCCGAGCTGTTCGAGGACATCCTCGCCCCCGTCCCTGCGTCCCAGCCGGCCTGAACCGCCGAGCGACCGGAGGTGGCCATGCGGAGCACCGGAGCCCTCGCCGTACTGACGCACCGTCAGTTCCGGCTGCTCCTCGGCGGACAGACGCTGTCCGGACTCGGGGACTGGGTCGACTACGTGGCCCTGGTCTCGCTCGTCGCCTACCAGTGGCGGGACGGGGCCGGCGGACTCGCCGCCGTCGCGGTCACCGCCGCCGTGCCGTGGCTGGTGGTCGCCCCGGTCGCGGGAGTCTGGGCGGACCGGCTGCCGCAGAAGCCCGCGATGATCGGATGCGACCTGGTCCGGGCCGGTCTGGTGCTCGGCTACCTCGTCGCGCCCGACCTGCCGGTGCTGCTCGCGCTGCTCGCCGCCAAGACCGCCGTGGGCACGCTGTTCACCCCGGCCCAGCAGTCGGCGCTCAAGAGCACGGTGCCCGGGGAATCCCTGCTGGCCGCCACCGCGCTGAACACCCTGGCGACCCAGACCACCAAGATCGCCGGGCCCGCCCTGGGCGGTGTCGTGCTGGTGCTGTCCGGTCCGCCCGGCGCCTTCGCCGCCGACGCGGCGACCTTCGCCCTCTCCGCGCTCATCCTGTCCCGGCTGCGGCTGAGGTCCCGTACGGGGCAGGTGCGTTCGGAGCAGCCGACCGCCACCTGGTACGGGCGCCTGCTCCGGGAACTGCGCGAAGGGCTCGCCTTCGTACGCGCCAGCCGCACCCTGCGGATCGCCGTCGCCGGCCTGTCCGCCACCGTCTTCCTCGTCCTGATGTTCGACACGCTCTCCCCGCTGCTCCTGCTCGACCTGGGTGTCCCGCGCTCGTTCTACGGCGCTGTCGTCGCCTCGGTCGCCGTGGGCGCGGCGACGGGAAGCGTGCTCGTGGCCCGGCTCGGGCGCGACCACAGCCCCTTCGTGATCCTGGGCGCCTCACAGGCGGCGACCGGGACGCTGGTGGCCGCCGTCGGGGCGGCGGCCACCAGCGGCGTCCGGATCCCGGCGCTGTCCTGGCTCCCCGTCACCGTGGGCATCGGACTGTGCTCGGCCGGGATCCTCGTGGTCTTCGGCTACCTCGTCCAGCGCGCCACCCCGCAGGGACTCGTCGGCCGGGTCGGCACCGTCGCCCTGGTCGTGCCCACGGTCCTGCAGCTCGCCGCTCCGCCCGCCGGCGCCGCACTGGCCGCACGGGTCGGCATCGGCTGGGTGCTCACCGGGGCGGGCACCGGCCTCGCCGTACTGGGCGCGGTCTGTCTGCGGCGCCACCCCGAGGACGAGCCGGCCGCAGGACAGCACGCCGAGGGCCTTGCGCCCGCCCCTGCGGAACCCGCGTCCGAGGGCTCCGCCTCATGACCTGGGCCGTGCCGCACGGCACGGCTCCGGAGAAGAACCGTCCCACCGGAAAGGCGAACCATCATGTCGTTCGACGCCGTTCAGGCACTGACGGAGAAGGGCCACGACCTCGGACACGCCACCGAGGCGCAGCTGAGCGTGATCGCGACGCTGTCCGAGACGGAGGTGGCCGTCCTCAACTCCGTCAAGGAGCGCATCGAGGGCGAGGTCACCGCCCATGTGGAGGAGCCCACCGGCGTCATCGTCTGGTAGACGCCGTCCTCCCCGCACGACCTGGGCCGTGCCGCCCGGCGCGGCTCCGCAGGCACAACTCATCCTGGAGGAAAGCATCATGTCGTTCAACGCTGTTCAGGCACTCACCGACAAGGGCCACGACCTCGACCACGCCACCGAGGCGCAGCTGAGCGTCATCGCGACGCTGTCCGAGGCCGAGGTCGCCGTCCTCAACTCGATCAAGGACCGCATCGAGGGCGAGGTCACCGCCCACGTCGAGGGCGTCGTCACCGGCGTGATCGTCTGGTAGTGGAGGCCGACGCGTCCACCGTAGGCCGCGCCGTCCACACGACGGCGCGGCCCGGCCTGTCCTGGCGGGCCACCGACCTCACCGAGGCGGAGCAGACCCTGCCGCGCACCTGGCCCCACACGATCCGGCCGCCCTGGGACGAGGGAAGCACGGGGGCGGGCGTACGCGTCTGCGTCGTCGACAGCGGGGTCGCGCCGGACCATCCGCTGGTGGGCCCGGTCTCCGCCGCGCACGTGGTGACTCCCGGCCCGGACGGCCGGCTCCGTGTCGTCACCGACGAGCCGGGCGACGCCTACGGCCACGGCACCGCCTGCGCCGGCGTCATCCGGTCGCTGGCGCCCGGATGCTCGCTGGTGAGCCTGCGGGTGCTCGGCGCCGGGCTGTCGTGCACCGGGAACACCCTGCTCACCGGGCTGAGTTGGGCGGTCGAGCAGGGCTTCGACATCGTCAACATCAGCCTGTCCACGACCAAACGGGAGCTGCGCGACGAACTCCACGACCTGGCGGACCGGGCCTGTTTCGGCGGCACCCTGCTGGTCGCCGCCGCCAACAACCGCCGGATCGAGAGCTTCCCCTGGCGGTTCGCCTCGGTCCTGTCGGCCGGCCGTCACGCCGTCGCCGACCCGCGGCACCTGCTCTACAACCCCCGGCCACCGGTCGAGTTCTACGCCCGCGGTACGGACGTGCCCGCGCCCTGGCCGGGCGGCGGCACCCGCCTGTGCAGCGGCAACAGTGTCGCGGCCGCGCACCTGACGGGTCTGTGCGCGCTGCTCCTCTCCCGCTACCCGGGTCTCACTCCGTTCCAGGTCAGGAGCATGCTGCAGCTCCTGGCGGCGAACGTGGGCCGCGGTCGGGAACCGATTCGGTGACCGGGGCCGGAGTGCCGCCGGTACCAGCTGGTACCATCCAGGCATGGCGAAGACTCAGAGGGGCTGGCGCGTCGACGACGAGATCGCCGAGCTGGCGACGGCCCGGGCCAAGGACCGTGGCATGAGCGTCAGCGACTACATCGCGGCGCTCGTGCGGGAGGACGTCGACGGGCTGCGGCAGCGGGGTCTGGACGCGGCACGGCGGTTCCTGGACGAGCACCAGGACGTCTTCGACGAGGCCGAGGAGGCCGACCGCCGCGCCCCGGGGGCGCACGCCGCCTGATGGATCTGTACATCGACGTTCCGTGGGTCCTCCAGGTCGCGGAGGCGGCAGGGGCGGGCGACCCGGCGCCCGAGGACTACGGCGTGCCGGTGGCCGCGATCGCCTGCCACCGCGCCGAGTTGCTGGAGACCCCCGTCTACGACGGCCCCTACGCCCGGGCGGCGGCGCTGGTGCACGTCCTCGGGCGCTGCCGCTGGCTCGAACGCTCCAACATGGCCGTGGCCGCCGCGACCGGCGTGATGTACCTGGAGGTGTCCGGAATCCCGGTCAAGCCCACCCGGGACGACGCGCTCGCCCTCCGCGACCTGCTGCGCGCCCCCTCGTGCACCGCCGCGAAGATCGCCGCCCTGATGCGGTCCTGGCCCCGGACCGGCTGAGCGGCCGTCGCCGTGGAGCCGGTGGCGGGCCGGCGGCGCGGTGGTCACGTGGTGTGCTTCACCGCACCGCTGTTCTCTGCCGCGCCGCGCGACTCGGCGCGGGACGCACAGGAACCCGTACGGCCTGCGCCCGGGCCCGTCCGAAGCTCCGGCCAGGGCCGTCCCGTCCACCGAGAGGCCGAATACCGGGGTGTCGCCGGACAGTCGCGTCGTTCTAGGCTGCCGGAAAGGAGGAATGCACGCCTCCTTGCGCCCCCAGTCCTCGGGCAGTCGGCAGTGACCCGCGTCCTCGGGTGACCGGAGCCCACCCCGTCCCGCGCTGGAATCGTCAGCGGGCCCCGGCCTTCGTCCTCGCGGCTGTTTCGAGCTGGGGCTCACTCCCGCAGGCCCCGGAGCCGTAAGGACGTTCCCGCGCGGGGCCCTCGCGCCAGGGGACGGCGCGAGCCCTCGCGCACAGCGGCCGCCGCCGTCGCCGACATCGGGCGGCGGCCGCTGTTAAGTCTTCCCAGACATCGGGCCGTAGGCACATGCGCCGTCAAAAGTGGCGCGAGACAATCGGATACGAAGGCAGGTGGCCGTTCACATGCCCAACGGGCCTGGCGTCGGCGCCAGTTGGTCTGCATTTCGTAGATCTGCTCCCGCATCCCGCGCGGGTTTGCCGCCGGCCGGGTGACCGTCAGTGCCGCTCGGGGTCGAACTCCAGCACCTGCGTGAGCCGGATGCTGTTGCCCGACGGGTCCCGGAAGGACGTGTCGATGCCGTAGGGCTGTGTCGTGGGCGGGTCGTTGAACTCGACGCCGCGGGCGGACAGTTCGTCGTAGGCGGCCTTGCAGTCGTCGGTCTCCAGGAACAGCGTGCCGCCCGCGCCCTTGGCCACCAGGTCCGCGAGCTGGGCGCTGCTCGCCTCGTCCAGCATCGGCCGTCCGGGCACGGGCATCAGGACCAGCGCCGGGCCGTCCCCGGGCGGGGCGACGCACAACAGCGGAAGCTCCACGCCTCCATGGTCACGTCCGCCCTGACCTCCCAGCCGAGCTTGGTGGTGTAGAAGGCGAGAGCCTCGTCCTGGTCGTGCACCCAGAACTGCGCGTTGGCGATCTTGATGGTGGTCATGGCCGCTCCTCGGTCGTTGCCTGGGAACGACGCTAGGCAGCCGGTGCGGTCGTGTCTTCTCGAAACGTGCGGTTCCGCGGCCGCGCGTAGGCCATCGCCACGCAGCGGGGGACGCGCACATGGCGTGCGGCGGGCGGATGGGCCGACCGGTAGGCCTGCGGCGTCATTCCGTACATCCGGCGGAAACTCGTCGTGAACGAGCCGATGCTCCGCGCGCCGACGGCGACCCCGACCGCGGCGACCGTCCAGTCCGTCGCCAGCAGCAGGGACGCGGCCCGCTCCAGGCGGCGGGTCAGCAGGTACTGGTGCGGGGACTCGCCGAACGCGGCCTTGAAACTCCGGCTGAAGTGCGCCGGGGACAGCGCGGCGGCCGCGGCCATGTCCGCCACGGTGAGTGCGTCGCCGTAGCGCGCGTCCGCGAGGTCCTTGGCGCGGAGCAGATGACGGGCGATCGGTACCTGTGCCACAGGACCCATTGTGCGGTCACCGGGTCCCGCACGCGGTCCACGGGTCGCCCCGAGGAGCGAGCCGCGGCACGCCCGGCCCGCTCCCGCCCCGGCCGAGCGGGGCGGGCGTCAGCCGCGGTGCCGCCTGGCGCCCGCCTGGAGCTCCTTCCGCAGCCGGGCGGGGGCCCACTCCTCGGCGACGGCCTGCCGGACGGTGTCCGCCTGGGAGGGAGGAGCCAGGCCGTCGACGGGCGGGTCGAGGTCGAGGTCGGTGGGGAAGGGGTAGCCCTCGGCCGTGGCGGCGATCACGCGGCCCAGCCAGTCCGCCGAGACCCCCTCGGCCTTGCGGCGCAGCAGGACGGGGAAGAGCGCGTTGGCCATCGCCTCGCGGTCCACCGTCTCCATCGCGCGCCCGAAGGCGGAGGACACCTGCAGCAGGTTGGCCATCCGGCGGATGCCGGTGGAGCGGTTGTGCCCGGCGGCGTGGAAGAGCGCGGGGTTGAAGAAGACCGCGTCCCCCTTGGCCAGCGGGAGTTGGACGTGGTGGGCGGCGAAGTACTCGATGAACGGCGGGAGCCGCCAGGCGAGGTAGCCGGGCTCGTACTTCTGCGAGTGCGGCAGGTACAGCGTGGGGCCGGACTCCAGGGGCATGTCGCAGTGGGCGACGGCACCTTGCAGGGTGAGCGCGGGGGAGAGGCGGTGGACGTGCGCCGGATGGCGGGCCGCCTGCTCCTGGGTGAGGAAGCCGAGGTGGTAGTCGCGGTGCACGTTCTGCGCGGCGCCGCCCGGGTTGACGACGTTGACCTGTGAGGTCACCTGGTAGCCGGGGCCCAGCCAGGCCTCGCTGACGAGCGCGATCATGTCGTTGGCGTAGTAGTCGGCGAACACGTCGGGTGCCCGCACGGCGACCTTGTCCAGGGCGTTCCAGACGCGGTCGTTGGCGCCGGGCCTGGCGAAGTGGTCACCGCGGGCGGTACCGCTCGCGCGCTCCTCCTCGATGAGGGCGGCGAACACCTCGGACGCGCGGTCGACGACGGCCGGGTCCGGGAAGGTGCCCTTGAGGACGACGATGCCGGGCCCGTCGAGCAGGGCCCGGACGAGTTCGCCCTGCACCGTCCGTCGGCCCTCGGCGGTGGCCGCCTGAGCACGGAGCCGGTCGCTGTCGTAGAGCAGGACGTTCTGCTCGACGTGCTCGGCCGAGCCGTAGCCGGAGGCGTCGGTCCGCTGCTCGACGAGCAAGCGGAAGGCGCCGAGATCGCAGTCGTCCTCGGTCAGCCAGGTCCGCTCCGCGGAGTTCGTGGAGGACATCGGGATCCTTTCGCCGTGCTTGCCTTTCTGCCAGTCTTGAGAACCCGAACCCATCATTCAATGCTCATCGATACATCAAAAGTCCATCATCAGCGTCTGGGATCCGTCATGCCACACCCCTATCCGATCAGGGAGATCGCCCGCCAGGCCGGGCTCAGCACGGCCACGGTCGACCGCGTCCTCAACGACCGGGGCCATGTGCGCGAGAGCACCGTCCGGGAGGTGCACGCGGCGATCAAGGACCTGGACCGCCAGCAGACCCAGGTCCGCATCGGCGGCCGCACGTTCATGGTCGACATCGTGATGCAGGCGCCGGAGCGCTTCTCCACCGCCGTACGCGAGGCGCTGGAGGCCGAACTGCCCTCGCTGCACCCGGCCGTGGTGCGCTCGCGCTTCCACTTCCGCGAGACCTGCCCGCCCGGGGAACTGGCAGCCACGCTGGACAAGATCGCCAGGCGGGGTACGCAGGGCGTGATCCTGAAGGCCCCCGACGTACCGGAGATCGCGGCCGCCGTCGCACGCCTGGCCGCCGCCGGCGTCCCCGTCGTCACCCTGGTCACCGACCTGCCCCACAGCGCGCGCCTCGCCTACGTCGGCATCGACAACCGCGCCGCCGGCGCCACCGCCGCCTACCTCCTGCAGCAGTGGCTCGGCGACCGCCCGGGCCACGTGCTCACCACCATCAGCCGGGGCTCCTTCCGCGGTGAGGAGGAACGCGAGATGGGCTTCCGCGGCGCGATGCGCCTGGCCCGGCCCACGCGCTCCCTGGTGGAGGTCACCGACAGCGACGGTCTCGACGCCACGCAGCGCGATCTGGTGCTGGCGGCCCTCAGGCGCGACGAGGACATCGTCGCCGTCTACTCCATGGGCGGCGGCAACCTCGCCACGCTGGACGCCTTCGACGCGCTCGGCAGGTCCTGCGCGGTCTTCGTCGCACACGACCTCGACCACGACAACACCCGCCTGCTGCGCGACCGCCGCCTGTCCGCGGTCCTCCACCACGACCTGCGCCAGGACGTGCGCCGCGCGTGCCGTACCGTCATGCGCGCCCACCGGGCGCTGCCCGACGACGGTCCGGTCCTGCCCTCGGCGATCCAGGTGGTCACACCGTTCAACCTGCCGCCGGACGTGCCGGCGGTGCCGTTCGCGGGGTGAACCCCGCCCGGGAGGGAGCGGAGTGTCCGTGCCGGATCGAACGGGCCCGGCCGCGTACCGGGAGCGGGGGCCTCGACACCAGGCGGATCAGGGTGAGGTGCCCGCGGGCAGTTCCATGCGGAGCTCGTAGCCGCCGTCCCCGGTCGGACCGGAGGTCACCGTGCCGCCGTGCAGTTCGGCACGCTGCCGCAGGCCGACGAGGCCGTGCTGGGCGCCGGGCAGGGGCAGCGCGGGACGGGTGGGCGCGGTGTTGGTGACGGTGGTCCTGAGGGTGCCGTCGCGGTGGTGGACGCGGACCGTCGCGGTGGCACCGGGCGCGTGTTTGCGGACGTTGGTCAGGGCCTCCTGGACCGTGCGGTAGACGGCGCGCTGCAGGGTGGGCGGAAGGCCGTCCGGCAGCACCGTCTCCAGTTCCGCCTCGATGCCGCTCGACGCGACGAGCTGGTCCAGGTCGGAGAGCGAGGGCTGGGGCGTGAGCTCGGTGGGGCGGCTGCCCGAGGCACGCAACACGCCCACCATGTGCCGCAGTTCCTCCAGCGTCTGCACACTGAGCCGCCGGATCGTGGCCCCGGTCGCTCTCGCCTCGGCGTCGGGGCCGCCCACCTGGAGCGCCCCCGCCTGGACGGCGATGAGGCTGACCTTGTGCGAGACGACGTCGTGCATCTCCCGGGCGAGCTGGGCGCGTTCCTTGGCCAGGGCGGCCTGCGCGGTGAGGAGTTGCTCCTGCTCACGTGCCTCGGAGATCTCGGCGAGCCGCAGGGAGAGCTCACGCCGGGCCTGGACGAGCCGGCCCAGGAAGACGGGCGCGGCGGCGGTGGCGAAGGTGTAGGTGAGGTGGACGAGGCTGTAGGTATCGGAGAGCTCGCCCACCTCCAGGTCGCTCCAGGGCCAGGGCAGGAAGTCGCAGAAGGCGAAGGTCACGGCGCAGCCGGCCAGGACGCCCCGGTGCCGGTTGAGCGAGGAGAGCGTGTACAGCGCGATCAGGGTGGCGAGGGCCGCGTCGCCGACCAGGGCGGTGGGGAGCGTGAGGACGAAGGTCGTCAGGGGCAGGTGGCGGCGCAGCACGAGGGCCAGGGCGGCGAGCAGGCCGAGGGCGAGGGCCGGCCGGTCCTCGCCCCCGGCATTGACCCGCAGGTCCAGCAGCGAGGCGAGGACCAGCACCGCGTCCATCAGCGCGGCGGGCGGCCGGCGAGGGTTCATCGCGGGCCTCCGTCCTCGGGCGGCGGTGCGAGCAGCCCGGCCCGCTCGGCGACCAGCGCGGCCTGGACGCGGTTGTCGACGTGCAACTTCTCGAAGACGGCGCTGACATGGCCCTTCACCGTGCCGGTGCTCAGGTGCATCCGGTCGCCGATGTCGGTGTTGGAGAGCCCCTCGGCCATCAGCGCCAGGACGGCACACTCACGTGCGCTCAGCCGCGTGACGAGGCGCACGGCGTAGCTCTCGCGTACGCCATGGCCGAGGAAGCCGTCCACCACCGTGCGGGTGACCTGCGACGACAGTACGGTGCCGCCCTCGGCCAAGGTGCGCAGCAGAAACGGAAGATGCTCGGGATCGGTGTCCTTGAGCAGAAAACCGGCGGCGCCCGAACGCAGCGCCGCCTCGACGTACTCGTCGGTGTCGAAGGTCGTCAGCATGGCCACGACCGGTGGATCCGGCATCCGGCGCAGCTCGGCCAGCACGGTCAGCCCGTCCGCGTCGGGCATCCGGATGTCGAGCAGCACGACGTCGGGGCTCAACTCCCTTGCGGCCTGCACCGCTTGGCCGCCCGGTACGGCCGCCACGGCTCCGATGTCGTCCGAGGCGTTCAGGATGTGGGTGAAGCCCGTACGGACAAGGGCCTCGTCGTCGACCACCAGGACACGGATCACGTGCGCTCCGCTCGTCGGTTGCCCGCCCCTCGACGGGTAGCACGCCCAAGGGCGCGCGTCTGCCGGGTGCGGCCCGGCTCCGGACGGTCGTCGACTGGGACCGGCCGATCGGCCGGTCCGGTTCCGTCCGGTCGGCGGGTGAGGTCCGGAAGCCTGCCGGGTGGGCGGCGACGCACGGGCGGCGAACCCTGGAGCCATGACGAACGACGCATCCCCGGTCGCGCTCCCGGCCGTGCGGTCCGAGCAGCCGCACGGCCCGACCACCGGCCGGCTGATCGGCATCGACCTGGCCCGCGGGCTCGCGGTCTTCGGCATGTACTCCGCGCACGTGGGCCCCGACGTCACGGTCGGCGGCCCCGTCGGCTTCGTGCTGGAGACCGCACGCGGCCGCTCCTCCGCCCTGTTCGCGCTGCTGGCCGGCTTCTCGCTGATCATCATCACCGGTCGCCCCCGGCCCCGGACCGGCCGCGCCGGGCGGCAGGCGGTGGCGAGGATCGTGCTCAGGGCCCTGGCCCTGATCGCACTCGGCTACGCCCTCACGGCCCTGGACACCGAGGTCGAGGTGATCCTCAGCTACTACGGGGTCCTCTTCCTGGCCGTCCTCCCGCTGTACCGCCTGCGCGCCGCCACGCTCGCCCTCGTCGCCGCCGGCGGCGCACTGGTCCTGCCCCAAGTCCTCTACGCCGTACGGATCTCCATCGACGGCGGATCATGGGCGGACACCGTCATCGCCCATGATCCGCTGGCCCGCATCACCGGCACGGACGGCATCGTGGAGCTGCTGTTCACCGGCGCGTACCCGGTCCTGACGTGGGCACCGTTCGTGATCGCGGGCATGGCGGTGGCCCGGCTCGACCTCACCCGGCCCGCCGTCCGCTCCCGGCTCGCCCTGACCGGCGGGGCGCTCGCGGTCGTCGGCTACGGTGGCTCCTGGCTGGCCCTGCGCCTGGTGCCGCACGCGCTCACCACCATCGCGGCGGCCACGGACGGCGGTTCGGCGTCGTCGGCCTGGTGGTCGGACCTCGTGGGCGAACCGCCAAACGGCACGCCCCTCGACTGGCTCCTGGTCGCCGCACCGCACAGCCAGACCACCTTCTCCGTCCTCGGCAACACGGGTGTGGCCCTCGTCGTAGTGGCCGCCTGCCTGACCGCCGCCGCCCGGCTGCCGCGCCTCACCCGCCTGGCCACACCCGTCTCCGCGGTCGGCACGATGGCGCTGACCGCCTACGTCCTGCACATCGTCGCCCTCTGGCTCCTGGTCGAGGTCTGGTCCGTGGGGATCGTCGACGCCGACACCATGTCCGCGCTGCCGGTCCTGCCGGCCTTCGTCGCGGCCGCCGTACTGCTGGCGCTCGTATGGACCCGTCACTTCCGTCGTGGGCCCTTCGAATACCTGCTCCACGTCACGACGCGGCCCGCGCGGCTCGTCACATAGCTCCCCCGGGAAGACGGTGCCGAGCCGGGTGGCGCAGTTCCAACCGGCGCCGTCCGCGGGGAGTTCGGCACCTGCCCGGCCTCGACGACTCTGCCGGACCGCCGGTCTGCCGGAGTCATTCGACCCGGGCAGGCGCCACGGGCACGGCCGACTACCGGTAACCGCGTCTGAGCAGATACCTGGCCCCCGCCTCGAACCCCTCGGGGCTGAGCAGTTCGAACCCGAAGGCATCGGCGAGCCGGTCGGTGACGTTGAAGGCGGCGCAGACCGCGAGCGCGTCCCTGATCTGCCCGGGCGAGACACCGGCGGCCAGCACCTCCCGCATGTCCTCGGCGCCGACCCTTCCCTCCCGGGTCAGCCTGCCGAGCATCCGCAGGGTGGCCCGCAGCGGCTCCGCGAGCGGCGCGGACTCCAGGTCGGTGAGCGCCGCGGCGACCTTGCGGCCGTCCCCGTAGGCCTGTCCGGCGGTGGCGGTGTGTGCGCCGACGCAGAAGGCGGACCCGTTCACCTTGGACACATAGGCCGCCATCAGCTCCCGGTCGGCCACCGACCAGCCGGACGGCCCCCGCATCGCCTCGTGCGTGAACGCCTTGGCGCGGGTTCCGTAGAAATCGGGCCGGTAGAAGACGAGTTTGGCGGCGTCGGGCACCGGCTGCCGGGAGAACAGGCGGACGATCGCGAACAGCAGTTTCGTTCCGGGGGCGTAGCCGTGATCGAGGATGCCGAGTCTCATGCTCACGCCTCCCGGCCGGTCGCTTCGGCCAGCGCCGCGAGCCCGGCGTCGTAGAGCCGTGCGGACGCGCCGACCGCGGCGCAGACCACCAGCTCGAACACCTCGTCCTCGGTGCACCCCGATGCCTTCGCCGCCGCCAGGTCCGCCGCGCCGACCCGCGCCGGCGTGTCCACGACCTTGCGGATCAGCGCGTCGAGCGGCGGCGCCAGCCCGCGGTCGTCGCCGAAGGCGAGCGCGCGCCGTCCGGCGGGCGCCCTGCCCGCACCGCTCAGCACACGCTGCACCAGAGCCTGGTACGCGGCCCGCTTCCTGTCCTCGTCCGTCACCGTGACCTCCGCCTCCTCCGCCGTCGGACTGCCGGTTCCCCTGTCTACGACGATCGCCACGCCCGCCGCGTGACATGCGGTCCGAAGAAACCACCCGTGTCGGTTTGATCCCGGCGATCCGGTACAGCCGGAACGTATGGCCCAGTCGATACAGGAAACAGAACGCACGTACGCGGCGCCTGCGGCCGACGACATCTCCTGGCTGTCCGAGCTGGCCGGCGCGGGACCGGTGGTGACCCTGGCCGACCGGGGGGTCCAGGAGCTGGACGCCGTCTACTACGACACCGAGGACCTGCGCCTGACGAGCGGGGGTGTCGGCCTGCGGCGCAGGAGCGGCGGTACGGACGAGGGATGGCATCTCACGCTCCCCCTGTCCGGCGACAGCAGGGAGGAGGTCCGCCTCCCGCTGTCCGACGACGTCCCGGACGGCCTTCGGGAACTGACGCTGTCGCGCACCCGCGGCGCACCGCTGCGGCCGGTGGTGCGGATCCGTTCCACCCGTTCCGTGCGCGACCTGCTCGACGCCGAGGGCGTCGCCGTGGCCGAGGTCGGCCTCGACTCGGTTCGCGCGGACTCCTGTCTGGTGTCCGGCCTGCACGCGATGTGGACGGAGATGGAGGTCGAACTCGCCGAGGGCGAGGACCCCAGGCTCCTGAAGCAGGTCGAGAAGGTGCTGCGCAAGAACGGCATCGAGCGGGCGTCCAGCCCCTCCAAGGTCGCCCGGGCACTGCGGGAGACGACACCGGCCCCCGACGCCGCTCCGGGCGCCGGCATCGAGCCGGGTTCGGCCGGCGCGCACGTACACGCCCACATCGAGCGCCTGGTGCGCGCCCTGTCCGGCCTCGACCCGGCGGTGCGGCGCGACCGACCGGACGCGGTGCACAGGATGCGGACCACGATCCGCCGGCTGCGCGGCTGTCTGCGGTCCTACCGGTCCGTCCTCGACCGCGAGGTCACCGATCCCGTGCGGACGGAGCTGAAGTGGCTGGCCGGGGAGCTGGCCGCCGAACGCGACCACGAGGTCCTGCGCGAGCGGCTCGCGTCGGGCGTGCAGGAGCTGCCCGGCGAGATGGTCCTCGGACCGGTCGGCGCCCGCTTGCGGGCCTGGGACGCGGCGGAGGGGGCGCGGGCCCGCCGTCGCACGCTCGCCGCGCTGGCCTCGCCCCGTTATCTGGAGCTGCTGGAGTCGCTGACCCGGCTGCTCGAGGACCCGCCGCTGTGCGCCAAGGCGTCGCACGGGCCCAGGAAGGTTCTGGCCAAGGCGATCGTCAAGGAACACGGACGGCTGCGCAGGCGTATGGACCGCGCGCTGGCGCTGCCCGCGGGCGCCCGGCGCGACGCCGCCGTCCACCACGCCCGCAAGGCGGCCAAACGGGTCCGCCACGCCACGGAGGCGGCCCGCCCGGCCCTCGGCACGCCGGCGAAGCGCCTCGGCAAGCGGGTGAAGGCCGTGCAGCAGATCGGCGGCGACCATCACGACGGCGTCGTCGCCCGCGGTCTCCTGCGCGACCTGGCGGTCGCGGCTCACGCGGCGGGCGAGCCCACCTTCACCTGGGGCGTGTTGTACGGCGAGGAGAAGGCCGCGGGCGAGGCACGTCTCCGTCAGCTGCCCCGGGCATGGAAGCGCGCCAGGAATCCGAACCTCACCTAGAAGGCTCATGAAGATCTTGGTGAGGGGCTGTCCGGCCGTAGGCCGGGCAGCCCCTGTTCGCTATGCGGTGGCCGGGGTGATTTGCCAGCT
>NZ_JBIWOE010000032.1:43560-111928 GCF_044767585.1 Streptomyces sp. NPDC101225 | reverse complement strand
GATCGCCTCGCGCCATGACTGACGATCTATCAGGACCGGGCCTCGGTGCGCAGACGATCCACCGAATCGTGATCCGAGCTCCAGACAGAACCTAGCGCCGCATCAGGCAACGTTCGCCCTGTCGATGGCTACTCTGACGACGTGGCCGATGAGAAGGACAGTGGGAGCAGCTCGATCCGACGCCCCTCGTGGGACCACCCGGTGGTGGCCACCGTCGCGCTGGAACTGGGCGGCCTCGCTGTCTCCGGGGTGGTCGCTCTGGTGGGGTGGCCCTTCGGGTGGTTGCCCGACACTGATGCCGTCCTCCTCGTGACGGGCCTGATCGCGATCGGGCCCGCGGCCGAGTTGTACAGCGGGGCGGCCCCGCCGCGTCGGCTTGCTGTTGTTGCCGCCCTCCTTGCGCTGGCAACGGTGAGACTGCTCGTGGCTGCAGCAGTGAACTGGGCCTTTCCTGCGCTGGCTGATCCGGGCGTCGGTATCCTCGTCGGCTACCTTGTTGCGCTGCCCACCGGTGTGGCTGTGCTGGCTTGGTTCCTCACCAGGGCGAACGTTGCCTGAGGCGGCACCAGGGAGTGCTGCGCCGCCCGCTCGGGTCCTCGCGGAGGATGGCCGGACAGGAGCGGATGTCCGCACGCCACGGGGAGCACGACACCGCGACGGCGCGGACGCGCCCGACCGGACGCAGCGACATGCTCGCCGGCCCGCCCCGTGTGCCGTCGGTCGGGTGGACCTCGGCCTCAGCCGCCCGCCCCGGGGTCCTGCTCGACCGCCGACGTGATCCCGGCGCGCGCCGCTTCCAGCTGGGCGGCGAAGGCGATGCCGAGGAAGAGGGCGACGCCCGTGACGTTGGCCCACAGCATCAGGGCGACGAAGGCGGTGAGAGGCCCGTAGACCGCTCCGAAGGAGCCGCTCCTGCCGACGTACAGCGCCAGCAGCCAGGTCGCCACGACCCACAGGACGAGGTGGACGGCGCTGCCGAAGGCCAGCCAGGTGTAGCCCGGCTGCCTGCGGCGAGGGGACCACCGGAAGATCACGGCGGAGGCGATCCAGGCCAGCGCCAGCCCGAGGGGGATCTCGAGCGCGGCCCACCAGCGGTCCGTGTCGCCGGAGGAGCCCAGAGCCGCGGCGACGGCGTCACCGACCGGCTCCCCGGCCACGAGGACCACGAACCCGAGCACCATCGGCAGCCCGGCGGCCGTCGCCAGCAGCAGCGCACGGCCGTACTTGTGCGTGAAGGGGCGGTCCCGCTCGATGCCGTAGATGCGATTGGCGCCGCGTTCGATCTGCCCCATCGCGGAGGCGAGGTTGAGCAGGGCGAAGGCGAGGCCCAGCCAGAGGGCGAGGGTGCTCCAGACGTCGCCGTGCGCGCTCCGCCGTGAGCGGGCGAACGCCTCCTTGATCACTCCGGCGCCGGCACCGGGCACGATGTCGCCGAGGGAGCGCTCGACGATCCGGCCCACCGCGTCGGTGTGCACGGACGTGGCGAGGCCGACGAGAGCGAGGGCCAACGGCACCAGGCCGACCACGATCTGGAATCCGAGGGCCCGCGCGTGGGAGAAGCCGTCGGCGTAGCGGAACCGGGCGAAGGAGTCGGTCAGCAGCCGTACGCCGCCGTAGCGCCGCAGCGCGGTGAGCGCCTCGTCCCCGGAGAGCTCCTCCCCGATCATGTCCCTGGTCTGCGGGACGTGCACGGCCGTTCCCATCGCGGACAGGCTCCCTCCACCGGACCGGGGCGTCTCCCCGGTGCATGCCTGTTCCGACTGCCCCCGAACGGCCCCTTCAACAGTCGGCGCCCCGCACGGTCAGCCGGGGAAGCGGCCTGTGGAGCGCAGCTGCCGCCGGCGTTCCGCGTAGGCCAGGTCGTCGCGCCACAGGCGTCCGGACGCCGAGGCCATGAGCCGGCGCAGCAGCGGCGCCGCCGCGCGGGCCGCGGCGAATCCAGGACGCTCGGAAGAGGCCACGACCGCTTCGACCACGGCGGTGCGGGGACGGCCCCACCCGTCCGCCCCGAGCGGGGTGGCGTGCGTCTCGACGACCGAACCGCGGCCCTCGCCCTCGGTGATGCGCATGACGACGGTGCGCGGTTCGGGGCTGGTGAAGACCGCCCGCACCGGGACGACGAGCCGTCCGGCGACCTTGAAGGAGACGTCGACGGTGAATCCGTCGTCGTCCGGCTCCGCCGGCCCGACCGTCTCCGGGGTGCGGACGACGGTCAGGTCCACGAAGGAGTACGGATGGAACCAGGCTCCGTGCCAGGGATCCAGCCGGTTGGCCAGGACGTCCTCGGGTTCGCAGAGGCCCACGCCCTGGTGGACGGCGGCGACCGAGCGCGTCAGCGGCGGGCGGGGCGGCACGACCGGCGCCCGGAGGGGAGGCTCACCGCCCACCGCGTCCAGGCGTACCCACACCAGGACGCCGTCCTCGTGCACGGGCACCGGCTCCCAGCCCGCGAACGGCGCCCCGTCCAGGGCCAGTCCGTGCCAGTGGCACACGAGCGTGCCGCAGCGGACCGGAGCCTCGGCCAAGGGAGCCCCCAGGTGCGGGCAGACACCGGGGCCCGCCACCAGCCGTCCGTCCGCGGTGCGCCACACCACGATCTCGTGCCCGTCCACCGTCGCCGAAAGGGGGCGGTCGTCGCGTACGTCACGGCTCGCGCCGACGACGTACCAGTTGCCGGACGGACGGGACCGGGCCCGCTTCAGCGCCGCGGCGATGATGCCCGGCCGGGCCCGGCGCCAGGTGGAGGGCTGCTCGTCCCAGCGCACCGGGTGCCGTCGCAGCGAGAGCGCGTGGCGGCCGGACCGCCGGAGAGGTGTCATGCGGGCCTCCGGTGCATCGGCGTGGTGGCGGACGGGAGCGGGGGTTCCGCCGGCGTGGCGGGCGCCGACTCCCGCTGCCGTACGGGGATGTGGTCGCGGAGCCTGGCCGCGGCCACGCGCGTCAGGCCGTCGAGCGCCACCGCGGCGCGGCGGCGGCGCGGGACCACGGCGCGGTGCTGCACGGAGCGGTAGCCGTCCGCGGCGACGGCGTCCAGGATGCCGCCGTAGAGGACGCACGCCGTGCGGATGCAGGGGCGTGACACCGGTTCGAGCAGGGCGATGCCGGGGGCCGCCTCGCGGTAGAGCGCGCGCGTCAGGTGCTCGAACTCCCGCAGCGCGGAGGTGATGCGGCGGTCGGGGCGAGCGGACTCCCGGCTCCAGCGCAGCAGTTGGCGGTCCACGCCGTGGGCGGCCAGCAGGTCCGCGGGCAGATAGACCCGGCCCCGGTCCAGGTCCTCGCCGACGTCCCGCAGGAAGTTGGTGAGCTGGAAGGCCACGCCCAGGGCCGCGGCGTGCGGTGCCGCTTCCTCCCGCGGGACCACCGTGCCGAGCACCGGCAGCATCTCCAGGCCGATCACCTCGGCCGAGCCGTAGGTGTAGCGGCGCAGATCGGTGTAGGTGGCGTAGTCGGTGACGTCCAGGTCGGCGCGCATCGCGGTCAGGAAGTCGGTGAAGTGCCGTGGGTCGATGGCGTACCGGCGGGCGGTGTCGGCCAGGGCGCGGACCACCGGCTCGGCGCTGACCCCGTCGCGCAGACCTGTCCGCACGTCCCGTTGCAGCCGGGCGAGGCGGGCGGAACGCTCCAGGGCGCCGGTCGTCGGGTCGAGCGTGTCCACGATGTCGTCGGCCCAGCGGGCGAATCCGTACAGCGCGTGGACGGCCGGCCTGCGCCGCACCGGCAGCAGGCGGGTGGCGAGGAAGTACGTCTTGCCGTGCCGGGCGTTGAGCCGCCGGCACCGCGCGTACGCCCGGCGCAGCTCCGGATCGGTGATGCCCGCCGCGTCGAGCTCGCGGGCGCTCACGCCGGCCTCCTTTCCCGGAGGTGGCGCGAGCGCGACGGCGCGCCGGTACGCCGCGGGCGCGGGCCGCCCGTGATCCGCGCCGCGGCCAGCTTGCCGGACAGCAGGACGGTCGGTACGCCGACGCCGGGCGTGGTGCCGCAGCCCGCGAGAACGGCGTTGACCGTCCCGCGCGGCAGGTTGCGCGGCCGGAACGGCCCGGTCTGCGTGAAGGTGTGGGCGGCGGAGAAGGGCGAGCCCGCCGCGTGGCCCCGCGCCTGCCAGTCGGCCGGGGTGACCAGGCACTGTTCCGTGATGGCGGACGCGATGCCGTCGAGGCCGCGTCGGTCGAGTTCGGCGAGGAGGCTGTGCCGGTAGCGGGGGGCCAGGTCGCCCCATTCCGTGGCGCTGGGGCCCAGCGTGGTGTTGGGGCAGGGCGCGAGGACGTAGTGCAGATGGCGGCCGGGCGGGGCGAGCGCGGGGTCGGTCGTGGTCGGGCGGGTGACGAGCAGGGACGGGTCGCTCATCAGGCGGCCGGTTTCGGTGAGTTCACGGAACGTGCTCCGCCATGCCGCGCCGAAGGAGAGGGTGTGGTGGGCGAGCCAGGGCCAGGTGCGGTCGGTACCGGCGTGCAGGATCACGGCCGAGGGGGAGAAACGCAGCGGCACCGGGCGCCTGGGGGCATGGCCCAGCAGGCGGTAGGCGACGGGCAGATCGGGTGTGAGGACCACCGCGTCGCAGGGAATGCGGCCGTGCGCCGTGACGACGGCCGTGACCCGGTCGCCGGAACGCTCCAGCCGGGTCACCGGTTCCGAGAAGCGCAGCTCGGCTCCCGCCGCCTCGGCCGCGTCCGCCATGGCCCGGGGCAGGGCGTGCATGCCTCCGCGCGGGAAGAAGACGCCCGCGACGGTGTCCATGTAGGCGATGACGGCGTACGCGGCGAGCGCCCGGGCCGGCGCCACGCCCGCGTACAGGGACTGGAAGGAGAAGATCCGCCGCAGCCGTTCGTCGTGCAGGAAGCGGCCGATGCGCGCGTCCAGCCTTCCGAAGCCGCCGAGCGCGGCGAGCCGCGCGAGGTCGGGGGCCACCAGCTGCGCGGGGGAGTCGAAGTTGGCGTCGATGAAGTGCCGCATCTGGGCCCGGTACAGGCTTTCCAGCCACACACGGAGCTTGCGGTAACCGGCTGCCTCGCGCGCTCCGGCGAAGTTCTCGATCTCCGCCTCCATCTTCTCGGCGTCGGTGTGGACGTCCAGCAGGCTTCCGTCGGCGAACTGCGCCCGGTACGCCGGGTGCAGCGGTACGAGGTCGACCCGTGCGGACAGGCTCTCGCCGACGGCGGCGAAGGCCTCGTCGGCCAGGTGAGGCATGGTCAGCACGGTGGGGCCGGTGTCGATGTGGTAGCCACGGCGCGTCAGGCGTCCGGCGCGCCCGCCGGGTGAGCCGTCGCGCTCCACGACGGTGACCCGGCGTCCGGCGCCCAGCAGATGCAGAGCCGCAGCCAGCCCGGACAGGCCGGCCCCGACGACCACGACGTGGTCGGTGCGCCCGGGAACGGTGCGGGTCATCGGCTTCCCCCGTCACCGTCGGCGGCCGACGGCAGGGACACCGCGGCGGGGTCGGTGGGCGCGGCGGCCACGGTGTCGAGGGGTGGACCGGCCGCGGCTGCGGGGGAAGTTCCGGCCGCCGCACGCAGCAACGCGCGCAGCCTGCTTCCGGCGTGCGGTGCGAGGGAGACGCTGTCGAGGTGGTGCAGGCCCTGGTCCACCAGTCGTCCGATCTTGGTCTCGGCGGCGGCCCGTGCGCCGGTGTCCTCGAACACGGCCCGGACCCCGGCCAGTTCGGCCTCGGAGGCGTCGGCCCGGCCGAGCGTGTCGCGCAGGACGGCCAGGGCGCGCCGGTCGCCCGCGCTCTCGGCCCGCGCCTGGGCGACGGCGGCCAGGTAGGTGGGTTTGCCGCTGCGGATGTCGCCGCCCGAGGGCTTGCCCGTCTCGCGCGGGTCGCCGAAGGCGTCGAGGAGGTCGTCGCGCAGCTGGAAGGCGAGGCCGATGCTGCGGCCGACCGAGGACAGGGCCCGGGTCGTGCCGGGGGCGGCACCGGCCAGCGCGGCCCCCAGGGAGAGCGGGCGCTCCACGGAGTACAGGGCGCTCTTGAGGCAGGCGGCGCGGACGGCGCGGGTGAGGGACCGTGCCGAGGTGGCCTCGCCCTGGACGTCCAGGTACTGCCCGGCCACCATCTCCATGCGCATGGAGCTCCACAGGTCCCTGACCCGCGGCGCGGTGGCGGAGGGCAGATCGGTGCCGGCCACCACGTCGTCGGCCCACACCAGCGCCAGGTCGCCGGCCAGGATCGCGGCCGCCTGCCCGAGGCGCGCTCCGCGCGACGTGCCGACCCGGTCGGCGTACTGGTCCGCGACGTCGGCGTGCAGCGAGGGCCGACCGCGGCGCACCGGCGCCGCGTCCATCACGTCGTCGTGCACCAGGGCACAGGTCTGGATCAGCTCCAGGGCGGCGGCGATCCGAAGGGTCGCCGCCGTGACCGACGAGCCGCCGCCGCAGGCGCGCATCCCCCACCACACGAAGCGGGAGCGGGTCAGTTTGCCGCCGTCGCGCGTGAAGTCCGCGACCCGTGCGGCCACGTCCCGGGCGAAGAGGGGGTCCAGGGCCTCCGCCGCGCTCACCCGCCGGGCGAGCGCGGCGGAGAGCACACGGCGCACGGCCCCCGCGACGTCCGCGTCCACGGCGCGGGCGTCGTCGGGAGGCGCCCGGTGGGCGCCGGGCGCGGTGCCGTACGGGTGGCCCGACCCTGCGGGGTCCCGCTGCCCGGCAGGGCGCTGCGTGAACGGGGGGAAACCCTGCTCGGGGGATGGTTGCGCGCCCGGGCAGGGTGCCGGGCGGTGACCTTTGGCCGCGGTGGGGCTCGTGCCGGGTCCCGTCATCGAGTGCCTCGCGATCAGAGCTGATGTGGTCGCCCCTGGTTCGGGCCGGGCCCCGGAGACGGATGCGGCGCGGTACGAAAAGCGGCAGGGACGTGCGCGACTCCGCGCACCGCCGCCGGGCGGGCCTTCTGGCGGTGGCGCGCGGGTTCGTGATCGGGCAGGTGTGACGACGTGCTGCCGGGCGGGGCCCTTCGGCGGCGGCGCACAGCTGCGTGTCCCGGCACGCGTGACGACTGCATCCGAAGGGGTACCGCACCGCGAAGGGTGTCCAGGAACGGGTGACAACGGGCGGGTGGCCGCAGCAGGGCCCCGCCGGCTGCTCTCGGCGGGCGGGCATCGGCGCGGGCACGAGGCCCGGGAAGGGTGGGTGAGCGTGCTGGAGGCGGACGTCGCCATCATCGGAGCGGGAGCGGCCGGGCTGTCCCTGGCCCACCGGCTGTCCCGTCCCGTGCCCGGCGCCCGCCCGCTGTCGGCGGTCCTGGTGGACGCCCCGCCGGGCCCGCTGCGGCCTCCCCGGCGGACCTGGTGCTTCTGGGAAGCGGGCCGCGGCCGCTACGACGCCGCCGTCACCGCGTCCTGGCGCCGCCTGCGCGTGCGTCCGCCGACGGGACGGCCGATCGAGGACGACATCTCGCCGCTGCGCTACAAGATGATCCGCTCGGAGGACTACGAGTTCCTCGTCGCGCACGACCTCGCCCAGCACGAAGGGGTACGGCGGATGGAGGCGACGGTCGACGGCGTGGAGGCCCTCCGGCAGGGCGCGGTGGTCCATGCCCGTACCGCGGACGGACGAGCCCGGTCGGTACGGGCCCGCTGGGTGTTCGACTCCCGTCCCGCGGGCAGCCTGCCCGCGGGACGGACCACCTTGCTCCAGCACTTCCGGGGCTGGTTCGTCCGGACCGAACGGCCGGCCTTCGACCCGTCGCGGGCCGACCTCATGGACTTCCGCACGCCGCAGCCCGCCAAGGGACTCTCCTTCGGCTACGTGCTGCCGACCGGTTCCCGACAGGCCCTGGTCGAGTACACGGAGTTCTCCCCGGCCGTGCTGTCCAAGGAGGCCTACGACGCCGCACTGGACCACTACACCGGTGCCGTGCTCGGCCTGAAGGACGTCGAGGTCGTCAGCACCGAGACCGGTGTCATCCCCATGACCGACGCCCCGTTCGCGCGGCAGACGGCGCCGTCCGTCTTCCGTATCGGCACGGCCGGAGGGGCCACCCGGCCCTCGACCGGCTACACCTTCGCGGGCGTGCAGCGGCAGACGGCGGCCGTGGCCGCGGCGCTGCGGGAGGGACGCCGGCCGGTACCGCCGTCGCCCCACTCGGCCCGCTCGCGCGCCATGGACGCCGTGCTCCTGCACGCGCTCGACAGCGGCCTGGTGGACGGTCCCGCCTTCTTCTCCAGCCTGTTCGCGCGTGTGCCCATGACGCGGCTGCTGCGCTTCCTGGACGGCAGGACCCGGCCGTACGAAGACCTCTCCATCGGTCTGCGCACCCCCGTCCTGCCCATGCTCCGCGCCGCCGCCGAGCTCCCACGACTGCCCCGGCGCCCCTTCCCGGACCGCTGACGCCCACCCCTACCCGCCCACCACCGACTGCCGAAGGAGATGCCATGACCGTGTCGCGCGACGGAGATGCCAGGCCCGTGCCGTGTGACGCGGTGCCGGTGGCCGCCTTCGACCACGCCGCACATAACCACGCCACGTCGGTGGCCGCCGGCCCCGGTCACCACGCCCCGCGGTGCCGCCCGGCCCGCGGACGCGGTGCGCTCCCTTCCGGCGCCCGGCTGCGGGTGCTCGCCATGGGCCGTACGACCGGGCCGTCCACCGCCGCGCTGCGCGCCGGAGTGGCGGGCGCCGCCCCGGCGTCCGGCGGTTGCCGGTGGGCGGTGGTCCTCGGCGACCGCCGGCACGTCCTGCGCGCGCCCCAAGTCGGGCCCGCCGTACGCGAGTACCCCCTCAGCGGGCGCCCGGCGCACCGCGCGGTGTGTGCGGCCGGGTGCCGGGCTCTTCTGCAGCGCGTCGCCCCGGCGCCGGGTGACAGTGCCCCGTCCCGCCGTCTGTGGCGCGACGGCGTCGACGTCGGCACCGTCGACCCGTGCGCCGCCCGATCTCGCCCCCGCGCCTTCGGCCGGGCGCGGGCCCTGCCGCTGCCCGGCCGGCGCACGGGCATCGCCCACGCCGTCGCGGGCCGTCGTGCCGGCTCGGCCCACCGGGCGCCGCGATGACGGGGACCACTCGCCCCGGCCGGGACCGCCGAGCCGTCCTCCTGCCTCCGCCGCCCGGCACACCCCGGCTGAGCGGACCGCCGCGCAGCACCGCCGTCGTCGGCGCGGGCATCGCGGGCCTGGCCGCCGCCACGGCACTGGCCGAACGCGGCGTCGACGTCACGCTGTACGAACGGGAGGCGTACCTGGGCGGCCGCGTGGGCGGCTGGCCGATCGAGCTGCACGACGGCTCCACCGCGACCATGAGCCGTGGCTTCCACGCCTTCTTCCGTCAGTACTACAACCTCCGCAGCCTGCTGCGCCGCACCGATCCCCACCTCGGACGGCTGACCGGCCTGCCGGACTACCCCCTGCGGCACAGCAGCGGCCTGCACGACAGCTTCCGCAGGATTCCGCGCACACCGCCGCTGAGCGCGCTCGGCTTCGCGGCGCTCAGCCCGTCCTTCCGCCCGCGGGACCTGGTCCGCATGAACCCGGCCGCCGCACGCCCGCTGCTCGACGTCCGGGTCCCGCAGGTCTACCGGCGCCTGGACGGCGTCAGCGCCCACGACTTCCTCACCTCGCTGCGTTTTCCGCCGGCCGCACGCCATCTGGCCTTCGAGGTCTTCTCCCGCAGTTTCTTCGCCGATCCCCGGCAGCTGTCGGCGGCCGAGATGGTCCTGATGTTCCACATCTACTTCCTCGGTTCCGCCGAGGGGCTGCTCTTCGACGTGCCCGGCGACCCCTTCCCGACGGCCCTGTGGGAACCGCTGCGCACCCATCTGGACCGGCTCGGCGCCACCGTGCGCACCTCGACGCCCGTCGAGCACGCGGCGCCCACCGGGGACGGCGCCTTCACCGTGGTCACCGGCCGCCAGGAGACCCGGCACGACACCGTCGTCCTGGCGCTCGACACTCCCGGACTGCGCGCCCTGGTCGCACGGTCGCCCCAACTCGGCGACGCGGCCTGGCGCGAACGCGTCGGCCGCCTGCGCGGCGCACCGCCCTTCCTCGTCTCCCGCCTCTGGCTGGACCGCCCCGTCGCCGCAGGCCGCCCCGGCTTCCTGGGCACGGCCGGATACGGCTCCCTGGACAACGTCAGCGTCCTGGAACGCTGGGAGGGCGAAGCCGCCCGCCGGACGTCTCGGACCGGAGGGTCCGTCGTCGAACTGCACGGGTACGCGCTGCCCGAGGACGCGGATCGCGCGGTGGAGTCGCGCCGTCTGATCGAGCAACTGCGGTGCGTCTACCCGGAGACACGCGAGGCGCGGATTCTCGACGAACGCCATGAATGGCGCCAGGACTGCCCGCTGTTTCCGGTCGCCTCCTACGGCGACCGCCCCGGTGTGCGCACGCCGCAGCCGGGCCTCGTCCTCGCGGGCGACCTGGTGCGCACGGACCTCCCCGTGGCGCTGATGGAGCGCGCGGCCACCAGCGGATTCCTCGCCGCCAACGCCCTGCTCCAGGCGTGGGGCGTACGAGGCCATCCGCTGTGGACCGTGCCCGACCGGGGCCGCAACCGCCTGCTGCGCACCCTGGCGGGCGATCGGATTCGGCCAGGGGGTCGTCAAGATGCATGAGGGACTGATGAAAACGAGAATCAGGGGTACTCGGCACCAAGCGGCTGGCCGGCCGCTGCGAATACAAGGGAAAGGCTCCAAGATGACGCCGGTGTTGACGACTGAAGCCCGGGCGGAACAGCTGTCGGAGGTCGCCGATGCCACTCACGTCGCTCCGAAGGACGCCCGCGAGCTGACCCGCCACTTCCTGGCGCGGCTGGCCGTCCTGGAAGAGGGGACGGAGGAGCACCAGTACGCGCGCAACACGCTGATCGAGATGAACATCTCACTGGTGCGCTACGCCGCCGCGCGGTTCCGCAGCCGCGGACCGCAGGAGATGGAGGACATCGTCCAGGTCGGCGTCATCGGGCTGATCAAGGCGATCGACCGGTTCGAGGTGGCGCGCGAGGTCGAGTTCACCTCCTTCTCGATCCCCTACATCGTCGGCGAGATCAAGCGGTTCTTCCGTGACACGTCCTGGGCCGTCCATGTGCCGCGCCGGCTTCAGGAGGCCCGGGTCCAGCTGGCCCAGGCCAGCGAGGAGCTGAGCAGCCGGCTGGGCCGGACCCCGACGGTCGCGGAGCTGTCGCAGCTGATGAGCCTGTCCCAGGAGGAGGTCATCGAGGCGCGCGTGGCCTCCAACGGCTACAACTCGTCCTCCCTCGACGCCGCCATCTCCAGCAGCGAGGACGGTGAAAGCGTCCTGGCCGACTTCATCGGCAGCGAGGACGCGGCGCTGGAACTCGTCGAGCACTACCACGCGTTGGCACCGCTGATCCACGACCTCGAGGAACGCGACCGCCTCATCCTGCACCTGCGCTTCGTGGAGGAGCGCACCCAGGCCGAGATCGGCGAACGCCTGGGCATCTCGCAGATGCACGTCTCACGCCTGCTCAACCGCCTGCTGGGCCGTCTGCGTGAGGGCCTGCTGACCACGAGCTGAGGCCGCCGGCCCGCCAGGGTGTGCTTGCCGGGTCAACCCGCTTTGTGGTGTCCCCACCGGGGCAATCCGCTTCGTGGTGTCCCGCCGGGGCAGCCCGCCTGGGTCTCCCCGTCGGCGGGTCAGGCCGCCGCCTGGCCGTCGACGGCGATGCCCAGCCGGTCGGCCACGGTGGTGAGGGCCGCTCCCAGCGGAAGGGCGACCCGGGTGAGGGCATGCTTGTCGCCCCGCGTGGCATCCCGGTTCACGATCACCACCGGCGTCCCGGCCTCGGCGGCCTGCCGGACGAACCGGAGCCCGGACATCACCGTCAGCGAGGAGCCCAGGACCAGCAGCGCGGCCGCGTCACGGACCAGCGCGCGGCAGTGCTCCACCCGCCGCGGCGGAACGTTCTCGCCGAAGAACACCACGTCCGGTTTGAGGATGCCGCCGCACGAGACGCAGGGCAGCACACGGAAGCCACCGACCTGGTCGTCGGTGAGATCGGCGTCGCCGTCCGGGTTGATGCCGGCGGCCACGGGGGCGAAGCCCGGATTGGCCGCCTCCAGCCTCAGGGCGAGTGCGCCGCGCGGGCTGAGGAGACCGCACGACAGACAGCGCACCCGGTCCAGGCTGCCGTGGAGTTCGACGACGTCCTCGCTGCCGGCGGACTGGTGCAGCCCGTCGACGTTCTGGGTGATCACACCGGAGAGCAGGCCGTGCCGCCCGAACGCGGCCACGGCCCGGTGCCCGGCGTTGGGGCGCGCACGGCCGAACGTGCGCCAGCCGAGGTGACTGCGCGCCCAGTACCGCCGCCGCGCCGGATCGCCGCCCGTGAAGTCCTGGTACGTCATCGGCGTGTGCCGGCTCAGGCTCCCGCCCTCGCCCCGGTAGTCGGGGATGCCGGACTCCGTCGAGATGCCGGCCCCGCTGAGGACCAGCACACCGCCGGAGCTCAGCAGATCGGCGACCGGCCCCGGATCCGTGGTGCCCGCGGGCAGCTCCTCGGTGGGGGTCCAGCTCAGGGTGGGGCGCATGCGCATGCCGCAAGGGTACGGGAGCCGTCCGTCCTCGCTCCGGAATTGGGTCAGGATACTCAGCTGCAATTGGGTCTGACGAGTAATCCATTGGCGCCGTACCGTCGTCGTCATGACCCATCGACCAGGGCGCCTGCTGGCCCTCGCGCAACTCGCCAACTCCCTCGGGGACGGCGCCTATTACGTGACCTCGGCGCTGTACTTCACCCAGGTCGCCTATCTCGCGCCCGCACGCGTCGGGCTCGGGCTGACCCTTGCCTGGGGGGTCGGCTCGCTGGTCGGGGTACCGTTCGGGCGGATCGCGGACCGGCGCGGGCCGCGTGGCACGTCCGTGCTGCTGGCGATGGCCACCGCGGCGGCGATCGCCGCGTTCCTGCTGGTCTCGGGGTTCGTGGCCTTCGTCCTCACGGCCACCGTGTACGCCGCCGCCCAGTCCGGTCTCGCGGCGGCCCGCCAGGCCCTGCTGGCGGCACTGGTACCGGCCGGGGAACGCACGGGGCTGCTGGCCCGGCTGCAGTCGACGCTCAACGGGGGACTGGCGGTGGGTGCCGCGCTCGGCGGCGGAGCGCTGAGCGCCGGGACGGCGGCGGCGTACCGTGGCGTGCTCGCACTGGACGCCGTCTGCTTCCTGGTCTGCGCGCTGCTTCTGCTGCGTCTGCCCGCCGTGAAGGTCATGGGCGCCACCACGGTGTCCGGCGGTGCCCGGCGGCTCGCGGTCCTCGGCGACCGCCCCTACGCCCTGCTCGCCCTGCTCAACGCGGTGCTGCTGCTGCGGCTGCCGCTGCTCAGCCTGGCGCTCCCGCTGTGGATCACCGAGCGGACCGGGGCGCCCGCCTGGCTGGCCTCGGGGCTGTTCGTGCTCAACACCCTCGCGGTGACGCTGTTCCAGGTGCGGACCGCCAGGGCTGTCACCGGGCTCGGCAGCGCCCTGACGGTGCTTCGCCGGTCCGGGCTGGTGATGCTGGCGTCCTGCGCGGTGTTCGCGCTGTCGGCGGGACGGTCCGCCTGGCCCGCCGCCGTCATCATGGTCGCCGGTGCCGTGCTGCAGGTCGTCGCGGAGATGCAGCAGTCGGCGGGATCGTGGCAACTGTCCTTCGGCCTGGCGCCCGCCGACCGGATGGGCGAGTACCAGGGCTTCTTCGGTACGGGCGTGACGGTCGCCCGGACCGCGGGCCCGCTGGTGGTGACGACGCTGCTGCTGGGCTGGGGAGCGTCGGGCTGGCTCGTACTGGGCCTGCTGATGGTGGTCGCGGCGTACGCCATGGGGCCGGTCGCGCGTCGTGCCGCCGGCCGGCCGCATGGCCCGGCCGGCCGTCGAAGCCGTGCCGGCGAGTTGAACTCACTGCGGACGAGGGCCTGTTGGGGCGGCTCGCCGGGGATACCGGGCGTCGGTCACGGTCCGCACGCGGCCCGTCTCGATGTCGTGGACGTGTGCTGAGACGGACACCGTGGCAGGTACGAGCGGCGAGGCGAGCAGGCGCTCGGCATCCTCCCGGGCCGTCCGCTCCGGGTCGGCCACCTCGGACGCGCCCAGCACCGTCTCCGCCACGCCGGTCGCCCGGGCGGCCCGGTGCAGGAAGGCGGGGTCGGCGAGGAATCCCGTACCGCACTGGGTGTGGTGCAGGACCGCGACCTCGAAGAGCGGACCCGTCGCGCCGAGCAGTGACTCGGCGAGGAAGGCGAGATAGGAGACGTCGTGGATCACCGTATCGGTGACGCGTCCGCCGGCGTTGCGGATGACGGGCGCGTCGCCGGGCCGGAGTCCGAGGAGCGCGGCGGGGTCGATGCGGTGGTCGAGGCAGGTGACGAGGACCAGCCGCGCGGCGGGCAGGCCGAGTGGGACCGGGGTGTGGTCACGTGCGAACCGCTCGTTGTGGTCGAGGAGGGGAGTCAGCCTGGTCATGGTGCGTCTCCGTCCTGCTGACGGCCGGGCCGCGAGGCGGTGAGGTCCCGCGGCGCTTTGGTGGACGCTGTCCACTTTAGCGAGTCAGGTGGACAGCGTCCACTATTGCTATTCTGGCGCCCGTGACGCCTGATCGAGCAGCAGCGGGAGCATCCGGGGCGCACGCGCGCAAGCGGCGGCCGCGCGGCGCGGTGCGGGACGGGCTGGTCGCGGCCGGTCTCCAACTCGCCCGGGGCGGCGGCCCCGACGCCGTCGTGCTGCGCGAGGCGACACGGATCGTGGGCGTGGTGCCCAATGCCGCCTACCGTCACTTCGCCGACCGGGACGAGCTCCTCGCCGCGGTGTGTGCGGCGGCACTGGGCGAGCTCGCCGACCGGATGGCCGAGGGTGTGGCGAGCGTGGCCGGCCGGCGCGGCGATCCCGTCGCGGCGGGCGAGCGGCTGCGGGCCGTCGGCACGGCCTACTTCGCGTTCGCACGTGAGGAACCGGGCTGGTTCGCCACGGCGTTCGCGCTGCCGCAGCGGCACGCGTACCCGGCGCAGGACGACGTGTCCGGGACCGACCGCTCGCCCTTGGGCCAACTACGCCGCGCATTGGACGAGTTGGTGGAGTCCGGCGTGCTCGGTCCGCAGCGCCGGCCCGGACTCGAATACCCCGTGTGGTCCACCGTGCACGGCATGGCGGTCCTCTCCGGGCAGGGTCCGCTGCGCGAGGTGCCCGCCGCCGATCGCCGTCACCTGGAGGAGCGCACGCTGAAGGCCATCGGCGACATGCTCGGCTAGACCGCCGGACGGCGACTCGACCGCTCGGCGACGGACATGAACGCGTCGCCCACGCCGGTGGTCACGGCGCTGGAGGGGCGCGCCTGACGCCTGGTGCTCGCCGCAGCGGCCCGCGAGTGGGCAGGATGTGATCGACATGAACCGTGATCCGAGGGAGCAGTGCGCATGAGCTACCGCCTGACGGCGATCACCCGCGAGGAGCACCTGGCCTTCGTGACGGCCCGCTCCTCGGTCAGCCACATGCAGGTGCCCTCGTGGGGTGAGGTGAAGCCGGACTGGCAGGCGGAGAGCCTGGGCTGGTTCGACGAGGGCGGCCGTCTGGTGGGCGTGGGGCTGGTGCTGCTGCGGCCGCTGCCGAAGCTGAAGCGGTACCTCGCCTATCTGCCGGAGGGCCCGGTGATCGACTGGGCGGCGGCGGACGTTGAGCGGTGGCTCCGGCCGATGCTCGCGTACCTCAAGCGACGTGGTGCCTTCACGGTGAAGATGGGCCCGCCCGTCGTCGTGCGCCGCTGGAGCGCCGAGGCGGTCAAGGCGGCGATCGCCGATCCGCAGGCCCGGCGGCTGCGCGACGTCGAGGCCACCAGCCAGGAGCCGTCGGCCTTCGACCTCGCCGACCGGCTCCGCCGTATGGGCTGGCAGCGGACCGAACCCGGCAGTGAGGACGGATTCGCCGCCGGCCAGCCGCGTTACGTGTTCCAGGTCCCCTTCGCCGGGCGCTCCTTGGAGGACATCCACCGCGGTCTCAACCAGCAGTGGCGCCGCAACATCAAGAAGGCGGAGAAGGCCGGGGTCAAGGTCGTCCAGGGCGGCTACGAAGACCTTCCCGCCTTCCACGGGCTCTACGCCGAGACCGCCGAACGGGACCGGTTCATCCCCCGCCCGCCGGCCTACTTCCAGCGGATGTGGACCGCACTGCGCGCCGAGGACACCGACCGCATGCGGCTGTACCTCGCCCACCACGAGGGGGACGTGCTCGCGGCCGCCACCCTGCTGACCGTCGGCGACCACGTCTGGTACTCCTACGGCGCCTCGACCGGCCGCAAGCGCGAGGTCCAGCCCAACAACGCCATCCAGTGGCGCATGATGTGCGACGCCCACGAACTCGGCGCCGCCGTCTACGACTTCCGCGGCATCACCGACACCCTGGACGAGAGCAACCACCTGCTGGGGCTGCTCCGCTTCAAGTCCGGCAGCGGCGGCCACGCCGTCGAACACCTCGGCGAGTGGGACTACCCCCTCAACAAGGTCCTGCACAAGGCTCTCGGCCTCTACATGGCGCGGCGCTGAGCCGTCTGGTAGCGAGATCCCGCGGAGGCCTGTCCGGAGAGCGCCCGCGCGCCCCGACGCGACCGGAGGCGACCGGGGACGTCAGGCCGTCAGGGTCCTCCCGTATCGGTACGTGGCGCGCCAGGCCGTGGGCGGCACCGCGGCCTGGCGGCGGAAGAACGTCGTGAAGTTGCCGACGTCCTGGAAGCCCAGACGCCGGGCGCAGGCGCCGACCGGCAGGTCGGTGTGGGCCAGCAGCCTCTTGGCCTCCAACAGGATGCGCTCGTCGAGGAAGGTCTTGGCCCCGGTGCCGGCCGCGGCGCGCGTCGCACGGGTGAGGGTCCGCACGTCGTAGCCGAGAGCCCGCGCGTACGCGGAAACGTGGTGCCACTCGGTGAGATGTTCTTCGACCGCGGCGCGGTAGGCGCGGAACACCTCCGTGCACCGCTGGTCGGCCGAGGGCCGCCCGATCGGCGCGTCCGCGGCGGGAAGGGCGCGCAGAACCAGTACCGAGAGCAGGTGCGAGAGCACGTCCGCGGACGCCAGACGGGGCGAGCGCGCCGCCACGTCGTGCTCGCGGCCGAGGTGTTCCGCCGCGAGCAGAGCGAGCCCGAAGCGCCGCTGATCCACCTCCCAGCCGGCCGGCGCGCCGGCTTCGGACGCGGTGAGGCCGGCGAGGAACGTGGACCGAAAGAGGATCAGCGGACCGTCGCAGGCGTCGATGTCGGTCCAGCGGTGCACCATGCCGGGCCGGATCCATACGGCACTCCCTTCCGCCAGGCGATAGCCGCGGAAGTCGGCTTCGTGGGCGCCGGTGCCCGAGCTGATCAAGGCGAACACGTGGAAGTCGGGGCGCTGCGGACGTACGCGACGGCGGTGCGTGTCCATGGCGCGCAGCGCTTGGAAGCTGAGGACCTCCACACCGTACGGCGAGCCGACCGCAGGCAGGTACCGAAGCTGCCGCACCGCACCGTGTCCGTTTTCCACAACAGTCCCGCCTCTTTCCGACAGCGACCGCACGGAGGGCACCCTACGGTCGAACGCGTGCCTGGGAGACAGCTCAGGCTACCCGTTCACGTCCGCGACGGCATCGGTGACACCGGCCGGCGCGGCTCAAGCGAGAGGTATGAGGATGACGGAAAGCACAAGGTCCGTGCCGGTGGCCGGCGGGGTGCTGGACGTGCGCGTCGGGGGCAGTGCCGGACCCGCGCTCGTGTTCGTCCATTACTGGGGCGGCTCCGCCGACACCTGGAACGCGGTGATCGATCACCTGCCGCCCGAGCAGGCGACGATCCGCTTCGACCAGCGCGGCTGGGGCGGCGCACGGTCCTTGCCCGGGCCGTATCACCTCGACCGGCTCGCCGACGACCTGGAGCGCGTGGCCGACGCCTGCGCGCCGGGCCCCTACGTCCTCGTCGGTCACTCGATGGGGGGCAAGGCGAGCCAGCTCGTGGCGGCACGCCGCCCGTCCGGCCTCGCCGGCCTGGTGCTCGTGGCGCCCGCACCGCCGAGGCCGCCCGCCACGATCACCGAGGAGTACCGGCGCCATCTGTCCCACGCGTACGACTCACCGGAGACGGTGGGACATGCCCTGGACCATGTCCTGACCGCCGCGCCGCTGCCCGCCGCGGTACGCGCCAGGACCGTGCGCGACAGCCTCGGCTCAGGGGCCGCGGCCCGGCGGGAGTGGCCGCTGCGCGGAATCGCGCAGGACATCACGGGTGCCGTGGCCGCCGTCGAGGTCCCCGTCACCGTGCTGGCCGCGGAGAACGACGCGGTGGAACCACCGCACGTCCTGCGTGAGCACCTCCTGCCGCACCTGCCCCACGCCACCCTCGGCGTCGTGCCCGCCGCGGGTCACCTGCTCCCCCTGGAAGCCCCTGGGGCCGTCGCGACGGCGATCGGAGATTTCATCGCCGCCCTCCCGCACCGGAACGGTGCCCCGCCTACAGAAAGCGCCGGATCGGCGTGACCGCGGCCTCCTTGGCCAATTGGAGCGCCGCCCGCCGTTTCCACCGGGTGAGGTCGATGTCGACACTGTGCTCCATGTCCTCCTCGAAGTCGCGGTCCAGACGGGCCGTGAGCGTCTCGTCCAGGACGGCGAGCATGATCTCCTCGTCGTGGTTCATGGAGCGGCGGTTGAAGTTGGTGGAGCCGATGAGTGCGGCGACCGAGTCGACCGTCATGATCTTGGCGTGCATCATCGTCGGCTGGTACTGCCGGATGCGCACACCCGACTCCAGCAGGCGTGTGTAGTGCTGCTGTCCGGCGAGCTGGCAGGCACGTTGGTCGGTGTGCGGGCCGGGGAGCAGGATCTCCACGCGCACGCCGCGGCGCGCGGTCCGGCACAGCAGGTCGACGAAGTACCGGTCGGGCGCGAAGTAGGCGGTGGCGAGGCGGAAGCGCTCCTCGGCGGAGGAGAGCATGACCCGGATGAGGGTCTGCATGTCCTGCCAGCCGATGCTCGCGGAGCCCCGCACCACCTGCACGACCGACGATCCGGGGCGGCCGTGCTCGGCGAACCGGTCGCGGTCGTCGAAGAGCTCGTCGTGGCACTCGGCCCAGTTCTGCGCGAACGCGGCGGCGATGCCGTCGACGGCCGGACCCCGCACCTGGACATGGGTGTCCCGCCACTCGCCGGGGTTGCGGGCGTCCCCGCACCATTCCTCCGCGATGCCGACGCCCCCGGTGAACGCCGTGTGCTCGTCGACGACGAGCGCCTTGCGGTGGCAGCGGTGGTTCTGCTTGAACGGCGACAGCCAGACCGGCTTGCGGAACCAGGCCACCTCGACTCCGGAGGCGTCCATGAGCTCCAGCAGGTCCCCCTCGATCTCCTTCGCGCCGAAACCGTCCAGCAGCAGCCGCACCCGCACCCCCGCACGGGCCCGGTCGGCGAGTGCTCCGGCGACGTCGCGGGCGATCTGCCCGCGCCAGTAGACGAACGTCATCATGTCGATGGTGTGCTGGGCGGAGCGGATCGCTTCGAGCATCGCGGGGAAGATCTGGTGGCCGTTGCGGAGCGGCACCAGCTCGTTCCCCTCGGTGGCCGCCACACCGATCAACCGCTCGATCCGACGGCGCAGACGTTGCTTGCGCAGCTCCCCGTCGGGGTGGGTGCCACGAGCGGCGGGTGCCGGTGTGCCGTCGACGATCACGCGAATCTCCCGTTGGACATGAGGACCAGGCGTTGAGGGCCGCCGGACGAGCCCAGAGACCGGATGCCCGCCGGTCAGCGGCTCACTCCCGGTACTCGCGCCAGTTCCGGCCGGGCCAGCATGCGCCGCGCCGCCGGTCCGGGGGCGTGCAGGGCGTGCGCCACGATCCAGCCACTCAGCAGGTGGGGATCGTGGGGGCGTTCGGCGAGCGCGTCGGAGTATCGGGCGACGGCGCGTGCGGCGTCTCCAGCCGCGAGAAGGTCGTCGGCCGTGTGCGGCACGGCCGGCGGCAGCGCGAAAGCCTGGGTGCGCGGATCGGGCCAGAGGGAACGGTCGGCCCGCAGCAGCGTGGGGCGGCGCGCGTCCCCGCCTCCGTCCGACCGCCCGTTCGACGGCACGACGTTGCGCAGCCGCCACCGGGTCCGGTGCAGGGCCGCCGCCGTACGGGCGCGTGAAGTCGTACGAGGTGATGTCGGCGTTCGCGCGCTCGGCCATCCGCTCGCGCCAGAAGGCGGCGACGGCCGTGAAGGCGTACGCCCCGCGCGGCAGTCCGGCCCGGGTCGAGGCGGGCTCCGGCGTGCCGCGGAATGCCGGTCCGTCCCGCGCCGGCCGCGGGTAGCGTCAGGCCTCATGAGCTGGCTGCCCGACGACTTCGTCCACCCCGTCCACGTGCCGGTGCCCGGCACCGCGGTTCACCTGCGGCCGATCAGGGAGGCCGACACCCCGATCGACTACCCCGCCGTCATGGGCTCCCGAGCACGCCTGTGGGAGACCTTCGGCCCGGCCTGGGGCTGGCCCCGGGAGACGATGACCTACGAGCAGGACCGCGTCGACCTGCTGCGGCACGAGCAGGAGATCGCCGCGCACCAGTCGTTCAACTACGCGCTGCTGGACGAGGCGGAGACGGCGGTCCTCGGCTGCGTCTACATCGACCCGCCGGAGCGCGTCGGGGCCGACGCGGACATCTCCTGGTGGGTGGTGGACGACCAGGTGGGCGGTGAGGTGGAGCGTGCCCTCGACGCCCTGGTGCCGCGATGGATCGCCGCCGACTGGCCCTTCCGGCAGCCCCGTTACGTGGGCCGCGACATCACGTGGCAGCACTGGCTCGCACTGCCACGTACCTCGTGACCCGTCGGGGGATGTCCTACGGCTGCTCCGCGGCCGTCAACGCCTCCAGGGCGCTCGCCTGGGTGCGCCAGTCCGACACGTTCGGGCTCGTGCCCGACCAGCGTTCACCCAGGCGGTTGAGGGCGTCGCGGTCGGTGGCCCAGATCGAGTCCGCCTGTCTGGCGACGTATGCCTGGTACGTTGCCGATCCGGTGGCGTCCGCGAGGTCGGCGAGGTGCCGGACGAAGATCCCCTTGAACTGCTTCTGGTTGTCGTCGCAGGAGCCCGCGCCGACGTCGCAGGACTCGGTCAGGACGCCGTCGCGGGTCAGCGCGGTCGAGGACATCGCCGCGTCGGCCAGGCGCTTCGCGGTGTCCAGGTACCGCCCGGTGCCGGTCGACCGCCACAGCTGGGTGAACGCGCCGATGGCCAGGCCCTGGTTGTAACTCCACACCGTCTGGCCGTTGTTGGCGCAGCCCGCGGTCAGCCCGTCGTTGACCAGCCCGGAGGAGTTGATCAGTCCGCTGCTCAGGTACCAGTCGGCGGCGGTGGCCGACAGGCCGCCCCACCGGGTGTCGCCCGCGATCCGCTGGTGGAGGGCGGTGGTGAGCCAGAGGTAGAGCCCGTTGGTGACGGCGTTCTTGTAGGTGCGCTCGCGGTTCCACCAGACCCCGCCGCCGCAGGTGCCGGTGTCCCAGTACTGGTGGACGTAGTCGGTGATCGTGACCGCCTCGTCCAGATAGCGCCGCTCGCCGGTGTAGTCGTAGGCCGCGACCCACGCCACCGCCCACCACGCCGCGTCGTCGACGGCGCGGCTGATGAAGTGGCCCTCGATCGGATCCGAACTGCGGCCGCCCGCGGGGAAGACACCGCGGTTCTGCTCGAAGGTACGGGCGATCGCCCAGTCGTAGTCGTGCCGCCCGCTGCGCTGCGCGAAGTCGATCAGTGCGGTGAGGGAGGCGGCGGAGTTCCACCAACTGCTGCGCCACCAGCCTTCGTCGGTCCGGTACGACGCCATCAGGGCGTCCGCCGCGGCCCGTGCCCGGGTCGGCGCGGGCCTGAGCCACGCCGTGCAACTGCCCTCCTGGTGCGAGGCCTCGCGGCCGCATGCGCGGACCGCCCCGCCGTAGAGCAGACCGCGCGGGTCCCGGGTGGCGAACATGGCGGTGCGCGTCGAGACAGCCCCCGACGGCACGCTCGTACGACCGAGGGACGACCCTTCGGGCCGGCTCGCGCCGCCGTCCCAGGAGCGGTCGAGCCAGATCTCGTCGCCCGCACCGCCGCCCGCGATGACGCCCCAGGCCATGCCACCCCGCTGGTCGACGTGCAGGCTGATGGTGCGCCCGTAGAGGGTCGTCGAGGGGACGGGGGTGGTGTCGCCCGCCGCGGTGGCGGGGTCGGCGCCGTCGCAGGACGTGCCGTCGCACACCTTCGGGTACACCCAGTCCGTGCAGGCGACCCCGGCGGCGTCACCGCAGGCACGGACCCAGCCGCGCCGGTGCCCGACCGGGTCGGTGATGTTGTACATGAGGGTGCGGGTGCCGGTCCATGTGCCGGGGATGCTCGCCTTGCCGAGCAGCGGTTCCCAGTCGGCGCCGCGGTCCCAGGAGCGGTCCAGCCAGACCGCGTCGCCGCTCACGCCGTCGTCGATGCTCGCCCAGGCCATGCTGTCCGGGTCGGAGACGTGCAGCCGCAGGGTGCGGCCGTTGATGTTCCTGCTGGGCACCGGGAAGGACTCCTGCCGCGCCTTCGAGGGGTCCAGGGTGTCGCAGGCCTGGGCGCAGACCGGCGTCGCGGCACGGGAGGGTGCGGGGAGGGCGACGAGGCCGGTCAGGGCCAGGAGGAGAGCCAGGAGCCCGCCGATGACGGGGTGGGTCCGAGCAGACATGACGTACCGCCTGTCCGTAAGGCCTTACGTGGACGGGGAGTTGGCGGCCGCCCGGGGAGGAGGGCGGCCGCCTGGTGGGAGCGTTGCAGTTCACCGGCCGTGTGGAACGGACGGGATCAACGATCCCGGGAGCATCCGTGATCGGCAATCGCGAGGGGACAACGTTGTCCGGCGGTTCGTGTCCGTGGGGGGCGTGCCGGGCGGTGGCGTCCGCATCAGGGCGCCGCGTCGAGCAGGTCGAGGGCGCTCTGCTGCCGCGCCGCGTCCACCGTGTCGAGCGGTCCGGACCAGCGCAGTCCGTACTGGTCGAGGGCGTTGCGATCGCCGCTGTGGGCGCGGTCCGCCTGGCGTTGCAGATAGGCGGTGTAGGGATGGTCGGCCAGCGCCGCGTTGAGCTTGCCGAGGCCGCGCACGTCCGCGCCCTTGAAGGACGGCCCGTCCCCGCCGCAGTCCCCGCTCTCGCACGGGTCGCGGAGGACGCCGTCGGCGGTGTGGAGGGACGAGGCCGTGGTCGCGGCGTCGGCGATCTGCCGCGCGCGGGTGAGGAGCGCGCCGTCGCCCGTGGCCCGGTTCAGTTCCGTGAGGGCGCCGAGCAGGACGCCCTGGTTGTAGGACCAGACGGTCTGGCCGTTGTTGCGGCAGGTGGACAGGTCGATGCCGTCGTTGACCAGGTTCGAGCCGTTGATCATGCCGCTGGTCCGGAACCAGGACCAGCCGGTGCGGGCCCGCTGCAGATAGGCCGTCTCGCCCGGTATCCGGTTGTGCAGGGCCGCGTTGAGCTGGATGTAGAGGGAGTTGGCGATGGCGTTCTTGTACGTCCTGGCCGTGCTCCACCACACTCCGCCGCCGCAGGTGCCGTCCCAGTAGGCGGCCATGTGGTCGGCGTCGGCGCGTGCGGTCGTCAGGTAGCGGCTGTCGCCGGTCAGGTCGTAGGCGGCGACCCAGGCGAGTCCCCACCAGCCGGTGTCGTCGATGTAGCCGTTGCGGAACTGCCCGCCCTGCGCGTTGACGTTCAGGTCGTAGGTGCGGGAGATCGCGTACGAGTAACTGCCCATCCCCGACACACGGATGTTGTCGATGACGGCGGTCAGCGCGTTCGCGGAGTTCCACCAGCCGGTGGTGTCGAACAGCCCCGTCGAGTTGTTGTAGAAGGTCATCAGCCCGGTCGCCGCCGCGGTGCGCCAGTTGCCGGCGTTCCAGGTGGTGCGGGCCCAGGGGGTGCAGGCGATCTCGGCGCGGTCGCCGGCCTTGCCGCAGGCGCGCAGGGCGCCGACGCCGTGGCCGTTCCAGTCGTCGACGTTGTACATGAGGGTGCGCCAACCCCGTTGGCCCGAGGGGATGGTGGTGTCGCCGAGCTTGCTTCCCGAACTCCAGGTGCGGCCGCCGTCGAAGGAGCGGTCGAGCCACACCTCGTCACCGGGGCTGCCGTTGTCGACGGAGGCCCAGCCCATCGCGTCGGCGTCGTCGAAGTGGAGCGTCATCGTGCGCCCGTAGAGGGCCGTGGTGACCGGCTGCCGGTCGCCGGAGGACAGGGCCGGGTCACGCGCGTCGCAGTACTTGTTGCAGATGGTCGCGGCGAGGGCGGTGGTGGAGGCGTCGGCCGCGGACGCCGGGCGCGGGGCGAGACCCGCGAGAAGTGCGAGGGCGAACGCCGCGGCCGGCCTGCCGAGGGCGACGGGCCTCGTGGTGAGGGGGTTGGCTCTTCGGTGTCTTCGTACGGGAGTCATGGGGCCTCCCAGCCGACGCATGCCCCCCCGATCGCACCGTGGGCCCGCGGACACCGTCCGCGAAGGAGCCGGCGGCGGAAGCCGGGGGACATGCTGGGGATGAATGGAGAGAGCGCTCTCAGAAGGTAGTGAAGGGCTTGGGGAGCGTCAATGGGTTGTTGCGTACGGGAGAATGGGTTGTTGCGTACGGGAGATTGGGTTGGTGCGTAAGGGAGTTGGCCAAGGGGCGTGGGCATCCCCCGGCGCGGCGCGTCGTCGCGCGTCGCTGAGGGGGCGCCCCGCGTGTCGCGGCGTTCAGAGCAGACTCTCCGCGTGCGCGACGGCCGCGGCGTGCCCGAACAGGCCCGGCAGCCCACCGGTATGGAGGAAGACCGTGGTCTGCCCGCGGCTGATGTCGCCGTCCTTGACTGCCGCGATCAGCCCGGCCAGGGCGCGGCCCGTGTACGTGGGATCGAGGATGACGCCCTCCGTCCGCGCCGCGGTGACCAGCGCGTCGGCGACCTCGGCCGGATAGGTGCCGTAGCCGGCGCCGATCTGGTCGCGGACGCGAAGGTCCTTCGCCGAGATCGCCGCGCGCGTCAGCGGACGGGCGAAGGCGGCGACGGCCTCGGCGGGGTCCGGGCGCGCTCCCACGTCGACCCCGAGGACGCGCTCCACGCCCAGGCGGGCGACGAGTCCGGCCATCGTCCCGCCCGATCCGAGTGCCACCACGACGTGCGCCGGATCGGGCACCTGCCCCAGAAGCTCCTCCGCGCAGTCGACGTACCCCTGGGCGCCGACCGCGCTGGACCCTCCGAAGGGGATCAGTGCCGGACGGCCACCGTCGGCGCGCAGTGCGGCGGCCACGTCCTCGGCGGCCTCCGCGAGAGCGTGCGTCTCGACGTCGCCGCACCAGACGACGCGGGCGCCGAGCAGGCCGTCGAGGACCAGATTGCCCGACGACGAGGCACCGGGAGCACCGGGGAAGACGAGCACGGCCTTCATTCCGAGCTTGGCGGCGACCGCCGCGGTGAGCCGGGCGTGGTTGCTCTGCGGGGCGCCGGTCGTGACCAGGGTGTCGGCCCCGTCGCGCTGCGCGAGCGCCGCGGTGTACTCGAGTTTGCGGACCTTGTTGCCGCCGCCACCGACGCCCAGGAGATCGTCGCGCTTGATCCAGAGATCCTCCGGCCGCAGGCCGATGGCCGCCGCAAGGCGGGGCGCGGGCTCGACCGGGGTGGGCAGCGTCACGAGGGCGACGCGTTGATGCTGGTGGTTCACGGGTGATCCCCTCATGAGGCCGGAGTGCCGACTGCGCAGGGTCTGCATTTTCCCCGGTGGAGCCGGCCGTCGAATGTCGGCAGCCTACGCAAGACCGAGTCGTGTGAGGACAGAAGCGAACGCAAGAAATTGCGCGACTTGCATCGACTTGCGGATAGGGACGCAAAGGCAGTCGCCCTTGTTCTGTCGCTCCGCATTGTGCTCATTGCGACGCACGGGGCGAGTTGTTCAAGCCCTGTTCGGCGGGTAGCGATGGGTGGCGTTGAAAAATGCATTGTCTCATCCGTAGACGCGCCCACATGGCTCTGCAATATTGCGATGAAACACTGCAAGAACACGCGCACGCTCCTTCGCGGGGACGTGCGTCCGCGCATGCACGGCATCCGCCGTCCTGCCGCACCGCGCCACCGCTCTGCCCAGGAACGAGCCGCCCTCGCCGCCCTTCCGGCGCGCGTACCCCCGCAGGGAGTGACTCCGCATGATTCGATCCAAGCCCAGATCCTTCAGACGGCGCGCGGCCACCGCCGCGCTCGCCTCCGCCGTCCTGGTTCTCGGCCTGCCCGCCGTCGGCGCGCACGCGGCCGGCGGCCCCGATGCCGCCGCGGACGCCGCCACCAAGGCCGGCAGCGCCCTTCGCGCACACTCGGCCGCCAACGTCACCGACGGCGACGCCGACACCTACTGGCAGGCCGGAAGGAAGTCGGCCCAGTGGGTGCAGACCGATTTGGGGCGCACCCAGCGTGTCCGCCAGGTCGTGCTGCGGCTGCCCGAGCGGTGGCAGACCCGCAAGCAGACGCTCACGCTGCAGGGCAGCGCCGACGGAAAGAGCTTCGCCACGCTCAAGTCCTCGGCGCAGTACGTCTTCAGCCCCGGCAACGGCAACACGGTGAAGATCTCGTTCCCGGCGACCCTGGCCCGTTACGTGCGCGCCGACTTCACCGGGAACTCGGTCGCCCCCACCGCCCAGCTCGCCGAGATGCAGGTCCTCACGGCCACCGCCTCGACGCCCAACCTCGCCCAGGGCAAGACCTTCACCGAGAGCGGGCACGCCGACGTCTACGGCGCGGCGAACGCGGGTGACGGCAACCGCGACACCTACTGGGAGAGCAAGAACAACGCCTTCCCGCAGTGGCTCCAGGTCGATCTCGGCTCCTCGGTCAAGGTGAACCAGGTGACGCTGCGGCTGCCCGGCGGCTGGCCCGGCCGCAGCCAGACCCTGAAGGTCCAGGGCTCGACCGACAACCAGAACTTCACCGACCTGACGGCCTCGAAGGCGTACACCTTCGACAGCGCGAACGACCAGTCGACCACCATCAGCCTCGACACGACGACCACGCGGTACGTGCGCGTGCTGTTCACCGCCAACACCGGCTGGCCCGCGGGGCAGTTGTCCGAGCTGGAGGTCTACGGACCCGCGACGGGCGACACCCAGGCGCCCACCGCGCCCTCGAACCTCGGCTACACCGAGCCCGCCACCGGGCAGATCAAGCTCACCTGGAGCGCGGCCACCGACGACACGGCCGTGACCGGTTACGACGTCTACGCCAACGGCCAGTTGCGGGCCAGTGTCGCCGGCAGCGTCCTGACCTACACCGACACCCAGCCGGCCGGCAGCGACATCACCTACTTCGTCCGCGCCAGGGACGCCGCGGGCAACGTCTCCGCCAACAGCAACAGCGTCACCCGGAAGGGCTCGGGCGGTGACACCCAGGCCCCCACGGCGCCCGGCAACCTCGCCTACACGCAGTCCGGCGGCGACGTGAAGCTCACCTGGCAGGCGTCGAGCGACGACACCAAGGTCACCGGCTACGACGTCTACGCCAACGACAAGCTGCTCAAGTCGGTGGCGGGCGATGTCACGACGTACACCGACACCCCGTCGGCGTCCGCCACGGTCACCTACTACGTGAAGGCGAAGGACGCCGCCGGGAACGTCTCGACGGCCAGCAACAGCGTCACCCGGCCCGGCGCGACCGGCACCGGCTCCGACCTCGCCCAGGGCAAGCCCATAGAGGCCTCCTCGTACACCTTCACCTATGTCGCCGCCAACGCCAACGACGGCCTGACCAGCACCTATTGGGAGAGCGCGGGCGGGGCCTACCCGGCCACCCTCACCACGAAGCTGGGCGCCGACGCCGACCTCACCCAGGTCGTCGTCAAGCTCAACCCGGACGCGGCCTGGTCCACGCGCACGCAGAACATCCGGGTGCTCGGGCGCGGCCAGGACGCGACGTCCTTCACCAGCCTCGTCGCGGCGAAGGACTACACCTTCAACCCGTCCAGCGGCAACACCGTGACCATCCCGGTCACCGGTTCCGCCGCCGACATCCGGCTCGAGTTCGCCTCCAACACCGGCGCCCCGGGGGCGCAGGTCGCCGAGATCCAGGTGATCGGCACCCCGGCCGCCAACCCGGACCTCCAGGTCACCGGCATCACCAATGCGCCGGCGGCTCCGGTCGAGTCGGACGCCATCAGCCTCACGGCGACCGTCACCAACAGCGGCAGCAAGGCGTCCAAGGCCACCGACCTGAACTTCACACTCGGGGGCACGAAGGCCGCCACGGCGGACGTCCCGGCTCTGGAGGCCGGCGAGACCAGGACGGTGACCGCGGACATCGGGGCCCGGGACGCGGGCAGTTACCCGGTCGGCGCCGAGGTGGACCCGTCGAACAAGGTGATCGAGCAGAACGAGGCGAACAACGTCTTCAGCCGCTCGGACGCTCTCGTCGTCAAGCCCGTCGCCAGTTCCGACCTGCTCGCCGCACCGGTCTCCTGGAGCCCCTCGAGCGCCTCGGCCGGTGACCAGGTCACGTTCACCATCGCCATCAAGAACCAGGGGACGGTCGCCTCCGCCTCCGGAGCCCATGACGTCACCCTGACCGTCCAGGACGCCAAGGGCGCCACCGTCAAGACGCTCACCGGCACCTACGACGGCGTCATCGCGACCGGCGCAACCACCGCACCGGTCACCCTCGGCTCGTGGACGGCCGTCAACGGCAAGTACACCGTGAAGACCGTCATCGCCGACGACACCAACGAACTGCCGGTCAAGCGCGCCAACAACACCACCACCCAACCCCTGTTCATCGGCCGCGGCGCCGACATGCCCTACGACATGTACGAGGCCGAGGACGGCACGCTGGGCGGCGGTGCCAAGGTCGTCGGCCCGAACCGGACCATCGGTGACCTCGCCGGCGAGGCCAGCGGCCGCAAGGCGGTGACCCTCACCGGGACCGGCCAGTACGTCGAGTGGACCACCCGCGCGGCGACCAACACGCTGGTCACCCGATTCTCGATCCCCGACGGCACCGACACCACGCTCGACGTCTACGTCGACGGCCAGTTCCTCAAGGCCATCGACCTCACCTCGAAGTACGCCTGGCTCTACGGCAACGAGACGTCGCCCGGCAACTCGCCCGGCTCCGGCGCGCCGCGCCACATCTACGACGAGGCCAACCTGCTGCTCGGCAGGACGGTGCCGGCCGGTTCCAGGATCCGGCTGCAGAAGGACGCGGCCAACACCTCCACCTACGCCGTCGACTTCGTCAACACCGAGCAGGCGACGGCCGACCCGAACCCGGACCCGGCCGCCTACGCGGTCCCGGCCGGCTTCTCGCACCAGGACGTGCAGAACGCGCTCGACCAGGTCCGCATGGACACCACCGGCAAGCTCGTGGGCGTCTACCTGCCCGCAGGCGACTACGAGACCTCCAGCAAGTTCCAGGTGTACGGCAAGGCGGTCAAGGTCGTGGGCGCCGGGCCGTGGTTCACCCGCTTCCACGCCCCGTCCTCGCAGGAGAACACCGACATCGGGTTCCGGGCGGACGCCACGGCCGACGGCTCGACGTTCGCCGGCTTCTCCTACTTCGGCAACTACACGTCCCGGATCGACGGCCCGGGCAAGGTGTTCGACTTCTCAGGCGTCTCGAACATCACCATCGACGACATCTGGGTCGAGCACATGGTGTGCCTCTACTGGGGCGCCAACACCGACAACATGACCATCAAGAACTCCCGTATCCGTGACATGTTCGCCGACGGCATCAACATGACGAACGGCTCCACGGACAACCACGTCGTCAACAACGACGCCCGTGCCACGGGCGACGACAGTTTCGCGCTGTTCTCCGCGATCGACGCCGGCGGCGCCGACGAGAAGAACAACCTCTACGAGAACCTGACCTCGACCCTCACCTGGCGCGCGGCCGGCATCGCCGTCTACGGCGGCTACAACAACACCTTCCGCAACATCCGTGTCGCCGACACCCTGGTCTACTCCGGCATCACGATCTCCTCGCTGGACTTCGGCTACCCGATGAACGGCTTCGGCACCGAGCCCACGACGATCGAGAACGTCTCGCTGGACAGAACGGGCGGCCACTTCTGGGGCTCCCAGGTCTTCCCGGCCATCTGGGCGTTCTCCGCCTCGAAGGTCTTCCAGGGCATCCGCGTGAACGACGTGGACATCGACGACTCCACCTACGGAGGCGTGATGTTCCAGACCAACTACGTTGGAGGGCAGGCCCAGTTCCCGGTGAAGGACACCATCTTCACCGACATCTCCATCACCGACTCCAAGAAGAGCGGAGACGCGTTCGACGCCAAGTCCGGCTTCGGCATCTGGGCCAACGAACTGCCGGAACCCGGTCAGGGCCCCGCCGTCGGCGAAGCCACCTTCCGCAACCTGCGGATGAGCGGCAACGCCCAGGACGTCCGCAACACGACCAGCACCTTCAAGATCAACATCGAGTAGCCCCGGCAGCACCGCGGAACGACACGAGGCCGCCCCTCCCCGGGGGCGGCCTCCCGTCGCGGGAGGCGGCGGCGCACCCCGCGCGGCAGAGGCGAAGCCGCCTCCTGCCTCCCCGGGTCCGTCGACGCGCCGATGCCGGTCGCAGGTTTCTCGTTCACTCTTTCGGGGGTCGGGGTGCGGGCAATGGCCGGGCAGATGTCGCGCCCCTTCGCGGCCGCCCTGATTGGGCCGTACGGCGGCATCGGTGCACACGGCTTTAATCATCATATGGACTGTTTTCCTATCTTTTGTTCCGTCTGTGTCTGATCTTGACGACCTGTTGGGCATTGATGGGAGCAACATGCGTGTCGTGGTGACCGGGGGCGCGGGATTCGTCGGGTCTCATCTGTGCGAGACCCTGATGGCCAGGGGAGACGAAGTGGTCTGCGTGGACAACCTGTCCACCGGCGCCCTCGTGAACATCGCCGCTCTGCGCGGCCGACCGGGCTTCATGTTCGTGCACGCCGATGTGAGCGACGGCGTGGACGTGCAGGGCCCCGTGGATGCCGTGGCGCACCTCGCGAGCCCCGCGTCCCCGGCGGACTACCTCCGGCTTCCGCTGCAGACCCTCGCCGTGGGCAGCCGCGGCAGCGAGCACGCGCTGGAACTCGCCCGCCGGCACGAGGCTCGCTTCGTCCTCGCCTCGACCAGCGAGGTGTACGGCGACCCGCTGGCCCACCCGCAGCGGGAGGACTACTGGGGGCACGTCAACCCGATCGGCCCGCGCAGCGTGTACGACGAGGCCAAGCGCTACGCGGAAGCCGTCACCGTCGCCTACGCCCGCCACCACGGCGTGAACACCGGAATCGTCCGCATCTTCAACACCTACGGGCCGCGTCTGCGCCCCCACGACGGCCGGGTCGTCTCCAGCTTCATCCGGCAGGCCCTGACCGGTGAGCCCCTGACGCTCTACGGCGACGGGACGCAGACCCGCAGCTTCTGCTTCGTCGACGATCTGGTCGGCGGCATCGTGGCGATGCTCGACAGCCGTGAGCCGGGACCGGTCAACCTCGGCAATCCCGATGAACGCACCGTCACGGAGCTCGCCGAGCTCGTCCTGCGCATGACCGGATCCGACTCGCCCGTGGACCGCCTTCCGCTGCCCGCGGACGATCCCGTGCGCCGCTGCCCGGACGTCACCCGTGCCCTGCAGCGGCTGGGGTGGAAGCCCCGGATCGATCTCGAGGAAGGTCTGCGGACCACCGTGAACTGGTTCCGATCGTGCGCGGCGGAGCAGGTTCCGGCCGCCGCCGAGGCACGGTGACCCGGCCGCAGCGCCCTGGAGAACCGGTATGACACCCCGCGCATCCTCGCCCCGACCCCGCACCATCGCCGGCCTCGCCGCGTGTGAGGCCTCGGAGCGTCAGCAACTCACCCGAGAACTGCGGACACTGTCCGGCGGCACACTGAACCGGGTCACCCCGAACGGCCCTCGGTTCACCGGCCGCCGCCCCGTGCGCCACATCGGCCCGGACACCTTCCGGCCCGCACTGAGGCCCGCGGACCGACGCCTGGTCGCGGTCCTCGTGGCGGGCTGGGCCCTGTGCACCCTGGTCTTCTGGCAGTGGTGGCTCCGGCCGGAGCACCGCACCTCGTTCACGGCGCTGGCCGTGAACAGCGGGCTGCTGTGCTACCTGACCCTGCTGCCGCTCGCCTTCGTCATCGCGGTCGTGCGGCTGCGGCGCGTCAACCCCGACCTTCCCGTGCCCTCGCTGTCCGTGGCGTTCGTGGTGACCAAGGCGCCGTCCGAGCCGTGGCCGGTGGCGCGCAGGACGCTGGCCGCCATGCTCGCCCAGCGCTTCCCCCACCCCTACGACGTGTGGCTGTGCGACGAGGACCCGACCCCGCAGGTCGAGGCATGGTGCCGCGACCACGGCGTACGCATCTCCAGCCGGCGCGGCGTCGAGGGCTACCACCGCGCGAGCTGGCCGCGTCGTACCCGCTGCAAGGAAGGCAACCTGGCCTGGTTCTACGACCGCCACGGTTACAACGACTACGAGGTGGTCGTCCAGCTCGACTGCGACCATGTGCCCGAGCCGACCTACCTGGCGGAAATGCTGCGGCCGTTCTCCGACCCGGCCATCGGCTACGTCGCCGCCCCCAGTGTCTGCGACGCCAACGCGGCGACGTCGTGGGCGGCGCGCGGCAGACTGCACCGCGAGGGGGTCTTCCACGGCCCCTTCCAACTGGGCCACAACGACGGACTGGCCCCGTACTGCATCGGTTCCCACTACGCGGTCCGCACGGCCGCGCTGCGAGAGATCGGTGGGCTCGGCCCGGAGCTCGCCGAGGACTTCTCCACCACCTTCCTGCTCAACTCGGCGGGCTGGCACGGCGCGTTCGCCATCGACGCGCAGGCGCACGGTGACGGCCCCGCCACCTTCACCGCGATGATCACCCAGGAGTTCCAGTGGTCGCGCAGCCTGGTGGTGCTGATGCTGGATCTCTTCCTCCGCCATGTGCGCCGGCTGCCCTGGAGTCTGCGGCTGCGCTTCGGCTTCGCCCTCAGCTACTACCCGCTGCTCGGGCTGTCGACGGTGGCAGCCCTCGTCCTGGCTCCCGTCGCCGCCGTGACCGGGGTGCCATGGGTCCGGGTGAACTACCTTTCCTTCCTCCTCCACTACTGGTCGATGTCCGTGTGGCTGGTGGCGATGACCTGGGTCCTGCGCCGCCGCGGACTGCTCCGTCCCCGCAAGGTCCCCCTGCTCAGCTGGGAGAGCTGGCTCTTCGCCCTGGCCCGCTGGCCGTTCGTCGCCTGGGGAACCCTCGCGGCCGTCCGGATCACGCTCCGGCCGCGCAGCCTGACCTTCAAAGTCACCCCCAAGGCGCGAGAGACCCTCGCCCCCCTGCCCCTGCGGCTCGTCGCGCCGTACGTCGTCATCGCCGCCGGCCTCGGCAGCGCGGGCCTGTTCGGCGAACTCAACGGTCCCGCCTTCGGCTACGTCTTCCTGTGCCTGCTGGGCGCCGCCACCTACACCGTGGTGGCCTGCTGGATCTGCCTGCTGCACGCCGTGGAGAGCGCCGGCGCCACGCGCGGTGGCCGGCGGCGGGCGCTGGCCACGGTCCGGGCCCCGCTCGCCCTGACCGCGCTGACCGCGGCACCCCTGGTCCTCGCGGTGCTGATCTTCCCCGCGTACGTGGCCGGGATGCTCGCCTGAGCGACGCGGCTGCGTGCCGCCGTCAGGCCGCCCTGCGGGGGCCGCACGGCGCGCGCTTTCCGACCCCACCCCGATTCCCGCTTCCCGATGCCCAGCGGAGGTCCCTCCATGTCCCAGCCGCGCACGATCCTGGTGACCGGCGGTGCCGGATTCATCGGCAGCCACACCTGCGTGGAGCTGCTCTCGCACGGTCACGACGTGATCGTCGTGGACAACCACCAGAACAGCGTCCCCGAGGCGCTTCACCGCGTCGAGACGGTGGCCGGACGCTCCTTGAGCGCCTCCTACGTCCTCGACGTACGCGACCGCGACGCGCTGTCCGGTGTCTTCGCCGCCCATCCCGTGGACGCTGTGGTCCACTTCGCCGGCCGCAAGGCGGTGGGGGAGTCGGTCCGGATGCCCGTGGAGTACTACGACACCAACGTCGGCGGCACCACCGCACTGCTGGAGACGATGGGCCGGCACGGCGTGCACCGCCTGGTGTTCTCCTCCTCCTGCTCCGTCTACGGCGTGGCCGAGCGCATGCCCCTGACCGAGGACGACCCGGTGGCCCCGGTCAATCCGTACGCCCGCTCGAAGCGGATGTGCGAACAGATCCTCGCCGACGTGTGCGCCCACCGCCCCGAGTTCACCGTGCACGCACTGCGCTACTTCAACCCCGTCGGTGCCCATCCCTCCGGAATCCTCGGCGAGGACCCCTTCGGCGTGCCGGACAACGTCATGCCGTACATCGCCCAGGTCGCGGCGGGCCAGCGGGAACACGTCACCGTCTTCGGCGACGACTGGCCCACGCCCGACAGGACGGGCGTGCGCGACTACATCCACGTCATGGACGTGGCCGAAGGCCACCGCATCGCCCTGGAGCACCCCACGCCACCCGGCATGCACCTGCTCAACCTCGGCAGCGGGCAGGGCACTTCGGTCCTGCAGCTGATCGACGCCTACCACCGGGCATCCGGCCGCCCCGTCCCGTACCGCATCGGCCCCCGGCGCCCCGGCGACGTCCCGGAACTGGTCGCCGACGGCCGTGCCGCCGCCGCCGTCTGGAACTGGCGCCCCACGCGAGATCTGGCACGCATGTGCGAGGACTCCTGGCGCTTCCAGCTGAACAACCCCCACGGCTACCGAGCCCAGCCCCTGCCCGGCGCCGCCGTCACCGCATCCGAAAGCGACGGCGCTCCCGCGTCACCGCGTCCCCATGCCATCTCCCGGAGCAACGCATGAAACTGACCGTCATCGGTACCGGCTATCTCGGTGCTGTCCACGCCGCCTGCATGGCCGAGATCGGGCACGAGGTCCTGGGCGTCGACAACGACGAGGCCAAGACCGCGGCACTCGCCGCCGGCCGAACGCCCTTCTTCGAGCCCGGTCTGCAGGAACTCCTCACCCGCGGCATCGCGTCGGGCCGGCTGCGTTTCACCACCTCCCTGGAGCAGGCGGCCCGCTTCGCCGACCTGCACTTCCTGTGCGTCGGCACACCGCAGAGCCCCGACGGGCCCGGCGCCGACCTGCGGCAGGTCGACGCGGTCGTCGACGGCCTGGCGCCGCACCTGCGCCCCGGCGCACTCGTCGTCGGCAAGTCGACCGTGCCCGTGGGCACCGCCGAACGGCTCGCCGCCCGGCTGCGAGCGGTCGGGGCGACGGCCCACCTGGCCTGGAACCCGGAATTCCTCCGCGAGGGCCACGCCGTCGCCGACACGCTGCAGCCCGACCGCCTGGTCTTCGGCACGGCCTCCGCCGAGGCCGAGAAGACCCTGAGCGAGGTCTACGCCCCGCTGATCCGCTCCGGCATCCCCTGCGTGGCCACCGACACCGCCACCGCGGAACTGGTGAAGATGGCGGCCAACTCCTTCCTCGCCACCAAGATCTCCTTCATCAACGCGATGGCCGAGGTCTGCGACGCGGCGGGCGCCGACGTCACCGTCCTCGCCCACGCCATCGGATACGACAGCCGCATCGGCCGGCCCTTCCTCAACGCCGGACTGGGCTTCGGCGGTGGCTGCCTGCCCAAGGACATCCGGGCCTTCCGCGCCCGGGCCGGCGAACTCGGGGTCGGCTCGGCCGTCGCCTTCCTCTCCGAGATCGACGAGATCAACCTCCGCCAGCGCCACCGCACGGTGCAGCTCGCCGCACGGCTGGCGGGCGGCAGCCTGACCGGCCGGCGCATCGCCGTCCTCGGCGCGGCGTTCAAGCCCGACAGCGACGACATCCGGGACTCACCGGCCCTCGCGGTGGCCGCCCAGCTGCACCGCGAGGGGGCACTGGTCCGCATCCACGATCCGCAGGCCCTGGACAACGCCCGTGCCGCGTGGCCGCAGCTGGACTACGCCTCACGTGTCGACAAGGCGTGCGAGGGCGCCGACGTGGTCCTGCACCTGACGGACTGGGCCGAGTACCGTGCCCTCGACCCGGACGCCCTCACCCCGCTGGTGTGCCGGCCGCGTCTGCTCGACGCCCGCAACAGCCTCGACCCCGAGGTCTGGACGCGGGCCGGCTGGCAGTACGCGGCCCTGGGCAGGCTGGGCGCGGTAGGTCATCCCGCGTCCGCCGCTCCGGCATCGTCCTGAGGCTGAACGGCACCGGCCACGGGCCGCCGGCCGAGCGGGTGGCCCAGCACGTCGACGGGTCCCGGGTCGACCCCGAACCGGGACCGCAGATCCACGGCGGGCCCCCGTGCGGCGTCACACCCGGGAGCCAGTCCCTTGGCCGCCGCGAGCGAGCGGACCGGCAGACCGGCGGTGAAGCACGGGTTGGCGTCGGCCCCGACCACCTCGTCGCCGACGGTCTCCTGGCCCGTGGCCGTCCACCAGTCACCGGGTGAGGAGTAGAACGATCCCTGCCATTCCACGGCACGTTCGGCGCCCGGTGCGTAGTAGCGATTGCCCTGGAACTCCACCCCTGTCAGCGGGCCGGCGGCGACCACGAGGGGCGCTCCGTCCGTGACGAACTGGTTGTTCCACAACGTCACCGAGCGCGGCCCCGGAGTGATCATGACGGCGGGGGTGTGCAGGGATCCGTTCCGGGCCGCCACCACCGTGTTGTGCACGAACCGCGCGTCGTGCACGTAGCCGCCGACGTAGAAGCCCCCGTACGGCGCGAGTCTGCGGGCGTCGCGGGTGCTCACGTTGAACCGCACCACGTTGCCGTGCGACGGGCGCCCGGTGTCGGCGGAGTAGAGCAGGTAGCCCGCGCCGTCGTTGTCGTACGACAGGTTGTACTGCAGCACCGAGTCGCTCGTGCCGAGGTCGAGCCCGAAGCCGTCGCCGTCGGCCTCGCTGTTGGAGTGGTTGCGGTACGACGCGTTGTGCTCGATGACGAGGTGGCGGCTGTCGTGGGCCCACATGCCCTCCGGCCCCTCCTTGGCGACGGCCGAGGAGCGGGCACCGTTGTCGTGCGCCGAGGAGTTGCGGATGCCGCCCCCGTCCACCGACCCCAGGACGATGCCGCTGCCCGTGTTGCGGTCGTCGCTGGCCGGATTGCCCGTGTTGCCGTGCGCCTCCACCGCGTCCACCACGACGTCCGCGTGCGCGAAACCCTCCGCGGAGCCGGCCCTCACCGGCGCCAGCCGGTAGGTGATCAGTCCCGCGTCCGTGTTGCCGTGCAGGTCGCTGTGTGTGATGCGCACATCACGAAACCCCCAGCGCCTGCCACCCACCTGGACACCGTGCCGGAAGCCGGACACGTCCACGCCCGACACCACGATGTGCGCCAGCCGCGCGGACGTCTTCAGGTCGCTGTAGAAGCCGATGCCCCCTTCCTTGCGGGCCTTGGCGGACCCACTGCGCACGATCAGGTCGCGCACCTCCACGCCCGCGGTGTCCACCACCTCGATGGCCGGCCCCTTGGACGGCACGACGACGGCCCGCCCCCGCCCGTAGGAGCCCACGATCACCGGCTGCCGGGGCCGGCCGGCCTCGCCCTTGCCCAGTCTCAGCGAGCCCTTGAACGTCTCCCCACCCTGCAACAGCAGTCTGTCGCCGGGGCGGTAGCGGACCTGGTCCGCCTGGCGCAGGGTGCGCCAGGCGGAGTCGGGGCGCAGTCCGTCGGAGCTGTCGTCCCCCTGCGGGCTGACGTAGAAGGTGCGGCCGCCCGTGGAGCCGTACAGGCCGCCAGGGGGCCGGTAGGGCTTGGGCAGCATTCCGCAGCCCGACAGCGAGACCAGCATCAGCGCCAGCACCGCCGACAGGCGCGTACCGCGCCGTCCCCGCACATCCGCCATGCGTCCCACCTGGCGCCCCGTTCGTCCCACAGTCCCTCCGCAGTGCTCGCCCTGCGACACGGTCACCTTCATGTGGGCCTACTGCACACCACCGCCCGCCGACGACACCCGCAAGACAGCCCGCCAGGCCTCCACGACCGCCTGAACGGGCCTTAAATCACACCAGCGACGGCATTCACCGGGGCGGTTCCCTCGGAAGGGGCGGTACTGCATCCACCGGGACGGTTCCTCCGGAAGTGGCGATGAGGGCCTCCGTCCCGTGCACACCCCCCGAGACCGGGACGGAGGTCCGCCGCCCGTGCGGGCGACCCTGCTCTGGTCAGATTCCGGTGACCTTGCCGCTCGCCGAGATCTCGTAGACCAGGGTGACCGTGCGCTGTCCGCCGGGTGGCAGGAGCAGGGTCCAGCGGGCGATGCCGTCCGCGTCGATCGTGTCGGGCTCCGGTGCGCAGGCTTCCTTGCGCAGACGTACCTCCACCGCCGAGACCTCGGAGACCGGAAGGCGCTCGTGCAGGGCGACGGCCTGGTCGCCGCGTTCGCCGGGGGCGGAGAAGCGGGAGAGGTGAAGGCGGACCGTGCGGGTGATCAGGGTGCGCTGCGTCAGCGTCGCGGTGTCGCGGGACTCTTCGGTGTGCCGGGTGACCCGGTAGTCGTCGTGGCTGCCGAAGGCGAGCTCGACCGGGGCGCCCGGAGCGGTGAAGGCCAGCGTGCCGCGGCCGGTGAATCCGCTGCCGCGGACGAGGTCCACGGGCCCGGCGAGCAGCGCGTGGCCGGACGTGTTGTCGAACCGCACCACCTGGGTGACCAGCGGCGACAGCTCGGGGGAGGAGGAGTACTCGCTGCGTGCCGCGGTGCTGACGGAGGTGAGCGGCACGCGGTGGGCGCGGCCGTCCGTGGCGACCGAGACGGGCGCGGGGGAGTGCAGCACGCGCGCCTCGCCACCGTCGTCCACTCCGGGCAGGCCGAGCACCGGGGCCGGTCCGAGCTCCGCGATCTCCTCCTCCCGCACCTCCACGTCGACCGTGCGGCGCTCGGCGGCGGAGCGGTCCCTGAGGGTGAGACGGTCCTCGGTCAGCCGCGGCGGGTCGGTGGTCAGCGCCGAACGGGCCGTCGACAAGGTGAGGCGTACGTCCGACCAGTCCTCGCCGGTGCGCTGCCAGACCATGGCGTCGGTCTCCAGCGTCAGCGAGTCCCGGTCGAGGACGGCCCGGTAGGCGGGACGCCACAGCGCGCACGAGGTGAGGTGGCTCAGGCGCAGCCGGACCGGACCGGCCTCCGCGGCCCGCACGGTCAGCTCGACGTGGCCGACCAGTTCGGCGGGCTGCTCCTCGGACAGCTCGACGGCGTGCCGGGCTTCCGTGAGTTCGGCGGACAGAGCCGTCAACCGCGCCTCGGCAGAACGGAGTTGCTCGCCGTAGGTGTCACGTTCGGAGTCGATCCGGTCCAGCTCGCGGGTCCAACGGGGCTGGTCCGTCTCGCCGTTGCCGGTGCCTTCGGCGATGTCGCGCAGCAGATCAGCGGTGAGCCGGCCGAGCAGGTCGATACGGGCGCGCAGCCGGTCGCGGCGGTGGCCGAGGGAGAGCTGTTCCGCTTCGAGGGCGCGTATCTCCAGACGCAGGGTCGAGTCGTCGTCCGAGGGCTGCGGTCCGCGCGGTGTCCAGGTGCGGACGACGCGGACGTCGAGAACGGTCGCCCGCTGCTCGCCCGAGAGCTCGGCGTGGAGGGTGCGGTCGACCGCGAGCGCGCTGACCGGGCCGAGACGCAGCCGCTGGACACCGGCGACCAGATCGAGCGCGGCGGTCCGCTCGATGTGGGCGCGGTCCTCCAGACAGGTGACGGCCGTGACGGGCAGAGGGACGGGCTGGGCGTGCGTGGCCATGGTGTCAGCTCCTGCGGTTGCCGCCGACCAGGGCCTTGGCGGCCGGGACGCGGATCTCGTAGCCGCCGTCGAGGGCGGCGCTGCCGCCGGCGGGCAGGTCCACACGCCAGACGCGGGTGCCCGGGGCATGGCGGTCGGGTCCGTCGTCCAGCTCGGGTGTGGTCCAGTCGGCCCGTTCCTCGATCCGGACGTCCGGATCGCCGGTGACCGGCACCTGTTCGCGGACCTCGACGGTGACCGCCGTGGCGAGCCGGTTGGCCAGTTCCACATGAACCTGGTGGGCCAGCACGGTGGTGTTGTTGCGCAGTCCGGCCGTCGACTCGCGAAGGTTCGTGCGCCGGGTGACCTTGATGCTCTCCGCCGGTCCCAGCCCCATCCGGCGCACACCGCCGGGGGCAAGCGTGGGCAGCGCGGCAGTCAGCAGGAAGTCGTCGTCGACGGTGACCTCCACCGGCCCGGCGAGGAGGGCCTGGTCGGTGGCGTTGGAGAGGACGAGGGTGGCGTAGACGGTCTGCTCCACCGACGGCACGCACAGGTATGCGGTGCGCAGCCCGACCGGGATCTCGGTGACGGTGACCGTGTGCCAGGTGCCGTCGGACGGGACGTCGGCGCGGGCGACGGCGTCGAAGCGGTGGTCGAAGGAACCGGCCGACTCGCGGGGCCGCACGGCGTGCCCGGGCAACGGCAGCGCGGACACCGCCTCCGCGCGGCGGCGGTACTCGACGGCGACCGGGTCGTAGGGCGCGTGCGGAAACAGCCTGCCCCTGCGGTCCTCGGGCTCGTCGGCGCCGGACAGCACGAGCGAGGCGTAGTCCAGCTCCGTGCCGCTCGGCCGCGGCGGACCCGTCTCGACCGGTGGCGCGGGGGGCGGGGCGGCCCGGCCCGGAGCCGCGGGGACCATGGGGGCCATGGCCTCGAGACGGGCGGTGCGCCGGGCGGCGGCCGGAGACCCGCCTCTCGCCGGCCGTCCCGACCGCGTCGGCGGCGGCACGTCGGGCATGGCGGTGTCGAACTCCTCCGCCAGGCCGGCGAATCCGGCCGGCCCCGCGGGCGCGGCGGGCGCCGTGCCGTACCCCGCCGGGGGCGGGGGCGGCAGGGCCGCACCCCCCACTGCTCCGGCCACGGCCGGGGCAGCGCCACCCGCGGCAGGCCGGCGGCCCGCGGCGTCGTATCCGGAGAACAGGTCGGCGAGCCCGGCAGGCGGCTCCCGCCAGCCGGACGGCGTGGGGGCGGACTGCCGGCGTCCCACACGGATCGAGCGCAGCCTCGGCAGGTCGGTCCGGCGCCGCAGGTCCGCGGTGGCGAGGGCGATGCGCACCCCGCTCCAGTCCTCGCCCGTGCGCTGGGCCACCGAGGCACGCAGAACCAGCGTGCCGTCGTCGTCGCCCTGACGGTGCGTGAGGCGGTAGGCCGGGACCCAGACGGCGCCCGGTACCCCGTACTCGAGCTCCACCTCCACCGCGGTACCGGCTTTGTCGGTGGCACCGGACGTGTCCAGCGTCAGCACCGCGACGACCGTGGTCGCCACCTGCCCCGGCTGCACGTCGGTGGAGGCGCGGGCCCAGCGGTCCGTGGCCATGGACAGCTCGTGCTCGGCCCGGCTCAACTCCTCTTCCAGTTCGGCCAGTCGGCCGTGCAGGCCGCGCAGCCGCTCGTCGGTGAAATCAGCGAGCTCCAGCCACGCGTCGGCCGGCGTGCGGCGGGGCGGGTCCTCACGCTTGCGCGTCGGTGGCACCGGGCGCAGCTCGGCCACTTCCGCGATCTTGCGCAGTTGCCGGTCACGGTGCCCCTGCGCCGCGTCGTACGCGTCACGCAGCCGCTCCGTCTCCCGGCGCAGGGCGTCGGCCGCCTCGGTGCCGGTCGGTTCGGCGTCCACCTCCACCCGCACCTCGGTGACACGGGCACCGCTGCCGCCGACGACCGTGGCCCGCAAGGAGTTCGGGTCCATCGAGCGGGGCAGTCCCGTCACGCGCAGCCTGCCGTGCGCCGGCACCGTGCCCCGGGCCACCCGGGTGCAGAGCGCACCCTGCGCGTACACCACCACCGCATCGAGCGACGACGTCCATCGCTGTGCTTCCTCGGACTTCATACGCTCCGCCCCCGCCCTGTCCGTACCGAGCGAAGCCTATGCCCGGGCCACGCCGCATTCGAGCGTTAATTCTGCGGCCACTTGACGCGCCGTGTGCCGGTACGGCCCCTCGCCGGGTGCGGCCGGTGATCACGGGCCGAGGCCGTACCGGACATGCCGGGCCGTGGGCCGCCGGTCTGAACTCGGCCGTCGACCAAGGGCGTTGGGCCTGTGGAGTGCTCGGGCGGCAAGAGTGCGCTCGGGCGGCAAGGAGGTCACCATGCCCCCGGCCCGGGTCGAGGTCGCGACGTGAAGCCGTGATCCACTCTCGCGCCCCCGTCCCTCTCGATCGGACGCGCGGGCGGCTCATGCGCGGCATGGGGCCCGCCCCGGCGCTTCCTCATGAAGGGAGGGGACGGGCCCCTCCCCCCGGCGCGCGTCACGGAGCGTCGCGGCGCACGATGGGGTGAGGAGCAGCAGGGGAGGCGTGGACATGGACGCCCACCGCGATCGTCATCAGAAGATGCCGCCCCGGCAGACATGGGGACCGAGGAACGCGGACGAGCCGCCTCCGCTGCCGCCCGCCTGGACGGCGCCGCCTCAGGGCCCGGCACTTCGCCAGTCCCCGGACACGGGTCCCGGGGCGCCACCGCCCAGGAAGCGGCGCCGGGTGTTCCTGTGGTTCTTCCTCGGGGTGCAGATCCTCTTCCTGATCTGGGTGATCTCAGGTGCCGCGAGCGGGAGCGGCACGCCCGACTCGTGCCGCGGGATGACCGGCGACGCCCTGAAGACCTGCGAAGACGTCGGCGACGTGGGGACCACGATCGGAGTCGGCCTCATCGTCGCGTTCTGGGCGGCGGCCGACTTCATCCTCGCGCTCACGTACGTGATCTACCGGCTCGCGAGCCGGCGGCCGGGAAGCTGAGTGACCGCCGGCGGTCGCGGGGCTACTCCTCGTCGGACGTGGTGACCGGCCTCGTCCGGCCGGGTTCCGGCAGTTCTCCCTCCTGGGCGCGGATGTGCAGGACGTCGCCGATGAACAGGTCGTAGACCAGCACGCCGATCACCCCGCCGATCAGAGGCCCGACGATGGGTATCCAGAAGTAGTTGCTGAAGGCGCCGGACAGGGTGCCCGGCATGGCTAGGTCCTGCCAGCCTGCGGCCCAGGTGAACAGGCGCGGGCCGAAGTCGCGTGCGGGATTGATGGCGTATCCGGCGTTCGCGCCGAAGGACATGCCGATCGCCGCCACGACGAAGCCGATCAGCAGCGGGCCGAGGTTCGCCTTCACCGCCGTGTTGCGCAGGTCGATGAGGGCCACGACCAGCAGTACCAGGAAGGCGGTGCCGACGATCTGGTCGATCAGCGGTCCCCAGATGCCGCCGTGGAAGTAGGGCGCGGGGAAGGTGCCGAAGATCGAGAACGAGGCGAGCGTGTGCCCGTTGGTCTTGGGCCCCCTCATGGCGTGGTCGAAGGTGTTGATCGCGTCGTGGTAGACGGCGTAGACGAGCGCGGCCCCGGTGAACGCCCCGATCAGCTGGGAGATCCAGTAGGGCACGACCTTGACCCAGGGGAACTTGCGGCGCACGGCGAACGCCAGCGTCACCGCGGGGTTGATGTGCGCGCCGCTGACCCCGCCGGCCACGTATATGCCGAAGACCACCGCCATCGCCCAGCCCCAGGTGATCAGGAGCCAGTCCCCGGCGCTGATGAAGAACGTCGTCGGCCCGGACGTACGGCCCGACCCCGGCAGGGCGGCGACCGCCATCGCCACCACACCGCAACCAAAGGCGATCAGGACGAAGGTTCCGAGGAACTCCGCCAGGCACTCACCCCACAGCCCGCCGCGGCGCCTGAGCCTGGAGGGTTTGAGCAGGGGCTGGATCTCTACGGCCATGTGATCCTCCCGATGTGCGGACGTGCGCCACACCGAAGCGCGGTTCATCCCGTCATAACGCCGCTCGGGAGTTGCGACAAGTTCAGCGGTTCACCCGTCGGTGCCGCGGCCGACGGACCGGGGCGCAGCTCCTTGACGGCCGGGGGTGAGACCGGCGTGGTGGTACGGCCGCGGCATCCACGTCGGCCCTTGCATACTGCAACAGCCTAATCCTGTGCCGGGCCGGCGGCACAGGTTCGTGCGCCGGGCTCACACGATGGTCCCGCCCCACCGCCGGTCGGCCCGCTCCCAGTCGTCGGCCCACAGGTGCATCCGGCGTCGGCCCAGGTACGCCTGCAGGCCCTGGAGGCCGAGCAGTACCACCACGCCTGTTCCGCCCGCGGCCGTGAGACCGACCATGGCGGACTGGAACATCGCGTTGGTGGGGGACAGCGGCGCGGGCGTGAGCTGGTTCTGCGCGTTCGCCCACACCCTGATCCCGTCTCCCGGGGAGAGTCCCGCCTTCACCTGGGTGACGCCGCTGTGGGCGTGCCCGTCGGCGCCCGTCCAGCGCACCGTCGCCCGTACCCGTCGCTTGCTCGTCGGACCGGTGGTGGCCTGGGAGTCGGCGGTCTTCACGACGAGGGCCTGGACCGGATGGCGCGCGGCCCGCATCCGGTCGTATCCCGCGTCGGCCCTGCTTCCCGTCACCCAGGCCGCCGCAAGACCACCCGCGACGGCGCACAGCCATGCCGCGAGAATGATCCACGCCTCCACGACGTCGATGCGTCGTCGCAGCGGATTCCTCCGCCACCTCCACAGATGTGCGGTCCAGCGGCCTGTCGTCGCCATCGGCCGACCCCCTTCGAGAGTCCCGGCGGCTTCCTTGGCCAGCGTTGTGCCGTGCAATGGTTCCTGGGGGGTGACTACCCGCGTTGTTGTCGGCGACACCCGGTCGATCCGCCCGTTCGCCCCTGGATCGCGCCCGGTCCGCGGGCCCGTCCGGCACTCGATCGTCAGCCGGTGGGGAGGGCGGCAACGAGCCTTTCCCACCGGCCCGGTTCACGGGCGGCGGCCCGCCCGCCCGGCGGCGGTCCGGCGGCGGTCCTGACACCGCCGGGCCCAGCCGCACGCCCACGGCCGCCGCGTGTCGGCGCCCGTGTGATTCCCGCGTCCGTCGGCACGGCGGTGGCGTGCGACGCCATGGCGAACGAGGCGGTCTCCGGGTGGCCGTCGCCGCTCGGCCGCACCGGCGCCACGTACCCCGTGACCGGCGGCCTCCGGCCGCTCCACGCGGCCATCGCCCCCGATCCGAACCGTGCCACCGCGAGCAGGAGCGGATACGGCAGCCGCGCCGAGCGGCACCGGACGAGGGCCGGGACGGCGGCGACGCGGGCAGAGCCCGGCACACGCCGACCCCGGCCAGGACATGCCGGTCGGCCGGCCGGTCGTCGCTGCGGCCGGTGTCCAGGGGCCGCCGACCGCCCAGGAGAGCCAGGGCAGGCCCGTGAGGACACCGCTCGCGGCCGACCACGGCGCCCCCGGTGCGGCGCGGCGCGGGGGCGCAGTGGTCGGCGCAGGGCCGGGGTCCGGGGCTGCCACAGGCAGGCGGCAAGCGCGACGGCCGGCCCGGTCCCGGCGCCCACCGAGCCGCATCGGGGCGGCACCGCCTCCCAGCCCGGCATCGCCGTATCCCCTTGCGTGCTCCCTGAGGCCGTCCGCCTGAGTGCCCCCTGAGGCCGTCCCCCTTCGCGCTCCCCGAGGCTCCGGGACCACCCCTGCCGGAGCCGAACGGCGTGCTGACGGCCGCGAGCGGCAGGATCGACACCAGGAACCCCGCACCGACCCGGGCGACGCAGCCCACCTGCGGCCGGGAATCCGCTTGGCACACGGCCGCACCAGCGGCAGCCAGAGTGTGTTCCGGCCGCGGACATGTCGATCGTGAGGGTGGTGAGCACCGGCCACCCGCCCCGGCCGAAGCCCCGCCCCACCGCCGGCAGTGCCGGCAGCGGACCGACCACCCACGACACCTTGATCACCAGGTACGGCACGAAGGCCGCCGCCGCTCCGTGCGCCGCCGTACGCCCGACCCGGTCCGGTCGCTCCACCACGTCTCCTGCGCCCGATCTCGCGTGCTCCGGCGGCCGGGCATGGTCGTCGTGAGGGAGCGGTTCAGGGGCGGGGAGCTCCGGCCCGCAAGCCGTCCATGACGAGGTCGAGCAGGCGCGTGGCGCGGGGCCGCCAGTCGTCGGCCGGGGTCATCTGCCACAGACCGGCGATGGCGAGCATGAAGTCGTCGGGGGTCAGCCCGGGGCGGATGGTGCCCGCGTCCTCGTTGGCGCGAAGGAGGAGTTCGGCCGCGTCGGTCACGGGGGTGTGGGCCGGCTTGGCAGGGCCGCCCGGCGCGCTGGTGGCGAGGCGGATCGCGTCGGCCAGGCCCGCCTTGGTCATGGCGAACTCGGCCAGCCGGTCCATCCAGGTCCGCAACGCCTGCTGCGGCGGCAGCTGTTCGAGGAGCAGGGTGGCGTTGTCGGCCACCTGCTGCATCCCGTGGCGGTAGATCTCCAGGACGAGGGCCTCGCGGTTGGGGAAGTTGCGGTAGAACGTGCCCTGCCCGACGCCGGCCTTCTTGGCGATCGCGCTGAGGGGGACGTCCGGGCATCGGGTCAGCTCGGCCAGGGCGACGTCGAGAATGCGCTCACGGTTGCGCTGCGCGTCCGAGCGCAGGGGTGGGTTGTTGTTGTGCCGCACTCGTCACTCCTCACGGGCCCGCGAGCGAAACCCGTCCTTGCTAAGCGGACAGCCGTCCGCTACGTTGCTGTGTAACGGACAGTTGTCCGGTTGCTGCCACCATAGTCCTGCTCGCGACCGTACGGCAGTCCGCGTCCGCCGTCATGCGACGGCGCACACATGCCCCTGAGCGGGCCACGCCCCCCACCCACTCCGTCGTCAAAGATCCGTGCCCGGCTCCGCTGCGAAAGAATTGCGAAAGAAGTGGCTCATGGCCTTTTCGACGTCCAGCGTCATCACCCTGCACATCAACGGTGAGAAGTTCACACTGCCCGTCGACCACCGCACCACCCTCCTCGACGCACTGCGCGAGCGGCTCGATCTGACCGGCACCAAGAAGGGCTGCGACCAGGGCCAGTGCGGTGCCTGCACCGTGCTGGTCGACGGCCGCCGGACCGTGTCCTGCCTGCAGTTCGCGGTCGCCGCCGAGGGACGCGACATCACCACCATCGAAGGCGTCGCGGACGGCGAGCGGCTGCACCCCGTCCAGCAGGCCTTCCTCGAACAGGACGGCTACCAGTGCGGCTACTGCACGCCGGGACAGATCTGCTCGGCGATCGGCGCGCTCGCGGAGCATGCCGCCGGGTGGCCGAGCGCCGCGACGGACGACGTGCGGCCGGAAGCGGGGCCACCGCCGCTCACCGCCGACGAGATCCGTGAGCGCATGAGCGGCAACCTGTGCCGCTGCGCCGCCTACGCCTCGATCGTCGAAGCCGTCGCCCAGGCCGCCGAAGCGCCCGCCGCAGCGCGGGCCGGCGCCGGGCCGAACACGAAGGAGCAGGCGGCATGAGGGAGTTCGCCTATGAGAAGGCCGCCGACGTGTCGGGCGCGGTGGCGCTGCTCGACGCCGACCCGGAGGCCCGTTTCCTGGCCGGCGGGACCAACCTGGTCGACCTGATGAAGAGCGGCGTCGAGCGGCCCACACGGCTCGTGGACGTACGTGAACTGCCCCTGGACCGCATCGACGCCGAACCGGACGGCGGACTGCGCATCGGCGCGACCGTCACCAACAGCGACCTCGCCGCCCACCCCGAAGTGCGGCGTCGCTACCCGATGCTGGCGCAGGCGGTGCTGGCGGGAGCCTCCGGACAGCTGCGCAACATGGCCACCGTCGGCGGCAACCTCCTGCAGCGCACGCGGTGCGCCTACTTCACCGACGTGTCCAAGCCGTGCAACAAGCGCGCCCCCGGCAGTGGTTGCGCCGCCCTCAGGGGCGAGCACCACAACTCCGCCGTCCTCGGCGCCTCCGACCACTGCGTGGCCGTCCATCCTTCGGACATGGGCGTCGCCCTGGCCGCCCTCGACGGCGTCGTGCACTTCGAGACCGCCGACGGGCCGGACGCGCTGCCGATCGGATGGTTCTATCTGCCCGTCGGCGAGACCCCGCACCGCGAAACCGCCCTGCCACCCGGCGCGTTGATCACCCACGTCAGCCTGCCCGCGACCCCGCTCGCCGCACACTCCCGCTACCGCAAGGTGCGCGAGCGTGCCTCCTACGCCTTCGCCATCGGCTCGGTCGCGGCGGCGCTCGACGTCCGCGACGGCGTGGTGCACGACGTCCGCCTCGCGTACGGCGCGGTCGCCTCCCGTCCCTGGCGGGCGCGCGCGGCCGAACGGGTCCTCACCGGCGCGCGCGCCGACGCGGACGCCTTCGCCGCCGCCGCGGACGCGGAACTGGCGGCGGCCCGGCCGCTGGCGCACAACGAGTACAAGGTGACCTTGATGCGGAATCTGACGGTCGCCGTGCTGAGCGAACTCGCCGAGGAGGCCAACCGATGACCGCCAACACCGTGACGCCCGCCGCGATCCGCGCCGTCGGCCGGGAGCACATCCGTGTGGAGGGCCGGGACAAGGTCACCGGAGCGGCCCGCTACGCGGGAGAGATCCCCTTCGCCCGTCTCGCACACGGCTGGCTGGTGCTGTCCACGGTCGCGCGCGGGCGTATCGAGGAGATCGTCACCGGTCCCGTTCTGGAGATGCCCGGCGTGCTCGGCGTCCTGCACCACGGCAACGCCCCACGTCTGGAGACCGACTTCGTCGGCCTGCTGGGCACCAAACCCGATCCGACCTGCGCGGTCTTCCAGAACGACGAAGTGCCTCACGCGGGCTGGCCGGTGGCGCTGGTCGTCGCCGAGACCTCCGAGCAGGCCCGCGAGGCCGCGGAGGCGCTCGTCGTCCACTACGAACAGCAGCCTCATGACGTCGGGTTCACCGGCGGCGACACGCGGGCCTACGCCGTGGACGGCTTCATGCCCGCCGTCACCGACAAGGGGGACCTGGAGGCCGAACTCGCCGCCTCCGCGGTCGTACTGGACGCCGAGTACACCACGCCGGAAGAGCACCACCACCCGATGGAACCGCACGCGGCCACGGCCCGCTGGGACGACGGCCGCCTGGAGCTGACCGACTCCAACCAGGGGGCCACCTGGGTCGTCGGCGAGCTCGCGAACCTCTTCGCCCTCGACCCGGCGTCCGTGCGGGTGCGCTCCGAACACGTCGGCGGCGGCTTCGGCAGCAAGGGAGTGCGCGCCCACCAGGTCGCGGCCGTCATGGCGGCCACCGTCCTGCAGCGGCCGGTACGGGTGGTGCTGACGCGCCGTCAGATGTTCACGCTGGCCGGCCACCGCAGTCCCACCGTCCAACGGGTCCGCCTGGGCGCCGACGCCGACGGACGGCTGCGCGCCCTGGACCACCGCTCCCTCAGCCGCACCTCCACCGTGTACGAGTTCGTCGAACCGAGCGCAGGCGTCGCCCGCGTGATGTACGACGCGGACGCCCACCACACGGAGAACAAGGTGGTACGGCTCGACGTCCCCAGCCCCACCTGGATGCGCGCCCCGGGCGAGGCGCCGGGGTCCTTCGCCCTGGAGGCCGCGCTCGACGAACTCGCCGAGCGGTGCGGCATCGACCCCATCGAGCTGCGGCTGCGCAACGAGCCGGACAAGGGCCCGGTCTCCGGCCTGCCGTTCGCCGGCCGCAACCTGCGGGCCTGCTTCGAAGAGGGCGCCCGCCGCTTCGGCTGGGCCGAACGTGATCCGCGGCCCGGTGTACGCCGGGACGGGCGCTGGCTGCTGGGCACCGGTACCGCGGGGGCCTCCTTCGGAGCCGGCGCCGCACCGTCGACCGCGACGATCACCGCCGAGGCCGACGGCGGCTTCACCGTCCGTATCGCCGCCGCGGACATCGGCACCGGTGCCCGTACCGCACTCACGCTCGTCGCGGCCGACGCCCTCGACGTCCCGACGGAACGGGTCCGGGTGCACATCGGCGACAGCGCCTTCGGGCCGGCGATGATCGCCGGCGGTTCCATGGGCACCCGCTCCTGGTCCTGGGCCGTCACCGCGGCCGCGAGCGAGCTGCGTGAACGGCTGGTGCCGGGCATGGAGATCCCCGCGCAGGGCATCACCGTGCGCTCCGACACCACCGAGGCCATCGCCGCGCTGGCCCGCAAGGAACGCCACTCCTTCGGCGCCCAGTTCGCCGAGGTGGCCGTCGACCCGGCCACGGGCGAGGTCCGCGTGCGGCGCATGCTCGGCATCTTCGCCGCCGGGCGCATCGTCAACCCGCTGACCGCGCGCGGCCAGTTCACCGGCGGCATGATCTGGGGCATCTCCATGGCCCTGCACGAGGAGGCCGCGCGCGACGGGCACTTCGGCGGTCCGGTCGGCGCCGATCTCGCGGGCTACCACGTGGCCACGCACGCCGACATCCCGCACATCGAGGCGGACTGGGTGGACGATCCCGACCCCGAGGACCCCGTCGGCATCAAGGGCATCGGCGAGATCGGCGTCGTCGGGGCCGCGGCCGCCGTCGCCAACGCCGTCTGGCACGCGACCGGTGTACGTCACCGCAGCCTGCCCATCCGCCCGGACCGCGTTCTCACGGCGGGCCACGGTGCTTGATCTCGTACCGGATCTGAACCACTGGCTGGGGGAGGAGCGCGAGCTGGCCGTCGCCACCGTCGTGGCCGTCGGCGGCAGCGCTCCTCGCGGGCCCGGCGCCTCCCTCGCCGTCGACGCGGAGGGCGCCGTCATCGGATCGGTGTCCGGCGGCTGTGTGGAGGGAGCGGTCTACGAGCTGTGCGAGCAGGCCCTGCTCAGCGGCGACAGCGTGGTGGAGCGGTTCGGCTACAGCGACGAGGACGCCTTCGCCGTCGGGCTGACCTGCGGCGGCGTCCTCGACGTCATCGTCACGCCGTTGCCCGTGGGCGCACCGCTCAGGGCCTTGGTGCGCACGGCCGTGGACCTCGCGGCCAAGGGCGAGGCCGTCGCCCTCGCCCGCGTCGTGCGCGGCCCGGCGCCCTACCTGGGCGCGGGTCTGCTGGTGCATGCCGACGGCTCGTTCGACGGCACGCTCGGCGGTCACACGGAACTGGACCGTACGACCGCCGCCGAGGCGCAGGCCGCTCTCGACGCGGGCCGCACGGGCACGGTCGAGGTGTCGGAGGACGGCTCGCACTGCCCCGGCGGACTCACCGTGCTGGTCGAGGCGAGCGTGCCGCCGCCCCGGATGATCGTCTTCGGCGCCGTCGACTTCGCGGCGGCGCTGGTGCGGGCGGGCAAGTTCCTCGGGTACCACGTCACCGTGTGCGACGCACGGCCCGTCTTCACCACCCGGGCACGCTTCCCCGAGGCCGACGACGTGGTCGTGGACTGGCCGCACCGCTACCTCCGGGCCACCACGACCGACGCCCGCACCGTGCTGTGCGTGCTCACCCACGACGCCAGGTTCGACATTCCGCTGCTGGAGGTCGCGCTGCGGCTGCCGGTGGCGTTCGTGGGCGCGATGGGTTCGCCGCGCACCCACGTCGACCGCCTCCGGCGCCTGCGCGAAGCGGGTGTGACGGAGGCCGCGCTGGCCCGTCTGCGATCGCCGATCGGCCTCGACCTGGGGGGCCGCACCCCTGAGGAGACGGCGCTGTCGATCGCGGCGGAGATCGTCGCAACACGGCGGGGAGGCAGCGGAGTTCCCCTGACCGGTACCGGGACGCCCATCCACCGCGCCGGCGTGCGGTGAGGGGATGGCCGCCGGCCCGTCAGCTCACTCCTACTACATGTAGTAGATTGGGCTGACGGCCACCTCCGCTTCACCGGGATGTCATCGGCATGTCATCGCGCGCCGGGGGACGGGCCGGAGGCGCCTGGCCATCCGCGGCGCCTCGCCGAACCGGAAGGACATGCCCATGACCGCGGCCGCCACCGCGCAACCGGCCTTCGACGGATCCCGTGTCGACGGCTCGTTGTTCACCTCCATCACGGACTTCGCCCGCGACACCACGTGGCTGAACACGCCCATGGAGGTGTGGACCAACCTCGGCCTGGGGGTGTTCGCGGTGCTCATGGTGATGGGCTGGTGGAAGGCCCGTCGACGCGGCACCGACGCCATGACCCTCGCTCTCGCCGCGCCGGTGGCGGTCGTGGTCGCCTTCGCCGCCGCCGAGGTGGTCAAGAAGATCGTGGCGGAGGCACGGCCGTGCCGGTCGATGCCCCACGCGTACCTGGTCGACTCCTGCCCGGCGCCCTCCGACTACTCCCTGCCCAGCGGGCACGCCACCGTGGCCGCCGCCACCGTGGCCGCCCTGTTCCTGCTGGACCGCCGGCTCAGCGCCATCGCGGCGGTGTTCGCGCTGGTGGAGGGCTTCTCCCGGGTCTACCTCGGCGACCACTACCCGCACGACGTCCTGGTCGCCGCGATCCTGGCCCTGCCGATCGCCTACCTCACGAGCCTCGCACTGCGCCGCTGGGCCCCGCCGCTGGTCGCGTCCCTGCACCGCGGGGCGCTCCGCCCGCTGGTGACCGCCGAGCCCCGGACCGTCGTGCAGCACGCGCCGTGACCCTCGCGTGAACGAGCATCCGCGCCGGGCACCGAGGTGCCCGGCGCGTGCTCCGCACTCCGGCGTGGCGATGCCGGCGTGCGGTCAGCCGAGCGTCACCTGCCCTGTGCCGTGACGGCCGAGGCGTACACCAGGGCGACCCGGTGGTTGTACTGGATGGTGTACATCGCCTTGGCGCCGGTGACGACCGTGCCGCTGGAGGCGAAGAAGTCGTCCGTGAGGGCCGGGGACCGGGTGGCGACGTAGGCCTGCCCGGCGGGGACGCTGTACATGCTCAGCGGGGCCTGGGTCGACGGGGACAGGCCCGAGGGGTACTCGGAGGCGTCGGGGTAGCTGGAGCCGTAGACCGGCACCGGGGAGGTGTCCGCGGCGCTGACCACCCGCACACCGTGGGCCGGGGACGTGTTGCAGCCGTGCGGGTTGTGGAACCACACCTTCGCGCCGCTGTACCAGATGGCGGTCCAGTCGCCGTCCTGGTCGGCCACCACGAACTGCTGTCCCGCCTGCGCGGTGCTGCCCCAGTCGTTGATCCGGTCCGTACCGTCCGCGCCGGAGTGGATGGCCTGGTCCCCGAAGAGCGGGGCGGTGTCGCTGGGCGCGGTGCGCAGCGGGACGAAGTTCGACGCCTGCGTGGTCTCGGTGCACGCGGTGGTGGCGCCGGTGGGATCGTCCGAGGGGCAGATCTGCACCGTCTGCCGGTTGTCGTCGAAGCCGGGAGCGATGGTGACGACCGAGCCGACGGGGCCGACCCCGTGCCGCCGGGTGCGCACCCCGAGCAGGTTCATGAAGCGGTGCCAGTCCCAGTACGGGCCCGGGTCCCAGTGCATGCCCGCGACGAGCGACGAGTTCGGCCCGGCAACGTTGTCGTGGCCGACGATGTGCTCGCGGTCCAGCGGGATGCCGTAGCGGTCGGCGAGGTACTTCACCAGGTCGGCCGTGGCCTCGTACTGGGCCTGTGTGTACCAGGTGGCGCCGTGCGCCGCGTAGCCCTCGTGCTCGATGCCGATCGAGTGCATGTTGGTGGAGTAGTTGCCCGCGTGGAAGGCGAGGTCCTTGGTCGGCACCATCTGCGTCACCGCGCCGTCCGCGGAGCGCATGACGTAGTGCGCGGCGCCGCCGCCCGGCGTCTGGAAGGTGGAGATGGCGGCGTCGTAGGAGCTCTCGGTGTCGTGGATGACGATGGTGTCGATGCGGATGCCGTTGGCGGGGCGGTTGGAGACCTGGCCGTTGGACGGCGACGCCGGCACGAAGGAGCAGTCGACGGTGGCGGGGCATTCGACGTCCGTGGCCGCCGCGGACTTCAGCCGCAGGGCGGCCAACTGGCCGGTGGCCGGGCGGACTTCACTGTCGGCATCGAGCGTCACGTGCTCACCGTCCGCCGTGGTGCGCTCGACGCCCTTCTTCAGGGTGGCGAAGACCCGGTCGGCGAAGGCCGCGGCCCCCTGGCGCCGGGTGGACTGGCTGTAGCGGGCCACGGCCGCGTACCAGTCGGCGGGTGCGGCGGAGGTCTTGCCGGTGGCCTTCTTCTGGTAGGAGGCGATCAGGGCCGCGCCGCCGCGGATGTTGGCGGACGGGTCGGTCCGCAACTCCTCGGCGGACAGGCCGGTGAGGTGCGCGGCGGCCCGGAGGGTGTGCAGCGCCGGGTCGGCGGCCATCGTGGCCAGATCGCCGCGGCCCGCCGCCCCCGCGTCGCCGCCGGCCAGCATGGCGGGGGTGACGTCCGTGAGGTGCATCGGCCCGTAGCCGCCGTCGGTGCTGTGCTGCCCGGGATGGGTGTCCCAGGCCGACTCCTGGTACGCCACGGCCATCAGCACCTGGCGCGGGACGTGGTACTGGTCGGCGGCGGCTGCGAAGTCCCGTTCGAGTCCGGTGGCCGAGGGACCGGGTTCACCGGTCGCCAGCGCCGTCCCCGGAACGGCCATCGCCCCCGCGACGACCAGTGCGGCGCTCGCGGCCATGAGAGTCCGGCGGCGCCGGGACGCGTCTGCGCGTCCGGCATGTCTAGTGGTCATGAAATAGTCCCCGAAGCTGAAGAGAATCACCTGCGTGGGATCGGCCGGCCGGTGCACGCACGGCTGCGAGCCCGGCGCAACCACGCCGTCGCCACGTCGAACGTGGATGATCCTCCTCCGGGTGAACCGGCGTCAACCTCGCCCGGCGCAGGGGTGTTTGAGGCAGCGAGCCGTGACCGGGGATGTGAGCGCGGCGGTCACCGCGTGGGCGGCGGTGGTGCCGTGCCGCCGGCTCCGGGTGCCGAATCAGTCGTCGTCGCCCAGGAGCTCGTCGATCTCCCGGTCGATGTCGATGGCCGCGGTCTCCTTCCCGAACGGCACGATCGCGGCCGTGCGTTTCAGGTACAGCACCACCGCCTGGTGATCCAGCACGACCTTGAACTCCTGCCCCTGGCCACGGATCAGGACGGCCAGCTGCAGCGGCCGGTCGGGCAGGACCAGCGGCATGACGTGCACCTTGCCGATCCCGGTGGGGCGGTCCAGCCCGGCACGGAGCAGATCGCGCGACACGACGCACAGTCCGCAGTGCAGGCCGCCTTCGAGCGGGTCCATGCGAGACGCCGACAGCCGGACCACCAGCGGATCGTTCGGGCTGAACCGCATCTGGACGTCGCACGTGTGCAGAGCGCCTTCACCAAGGCTCATCCGGCCGGCGACGAGTGCATCCAACTCCGGCTTTCCGCGATCATCGGTGTGCACCCGAATACCTCATTCCTTCTCCGCCTCATGGCAGGTTGATCCGAGGGCCGGGGACTGGGGCCGCGGGCGAACAGGACGCGCCCCTGGCATATTCACCATGATGCATTTCCGCGCATGTGGGAAGCGCATCACCTCGGCGTGGCGGCCGCTACATATGTACAGGGAACTTGTGTCGGGGCCGCGAGCCGCCCGGTTCCTAGGCGGTCGAGATCCCGCTCGGCGCTGCCGTGTACGTTCCGGTGACCGACGACCCGGTGACATCAGCCGATTGTCCTTCGGCCTCGGGCGTGAACGGCTCGTGAGATACGATCACTTGAGCTGTCGATCGTCGCGGCCGCGGGGGTGTCGAAGAGGGACGTCATGGGGCGAACGCTGGCCAGGGCGGTGGCCGGTCTGCTGGTGCTGTTCGTCGGCAGCCTCGCCTTCAACGCGGCGTCCGGGCAGAACCGTTGGCCGGGGCCGCTCGACTTCGTGCGAGTCCACCCGTGGGTGGTGCTCCTCGTCCTGGCGCCGATCGCCCTGATCGAGTGGTGGCCGGGGCCGCGCCGCGAGCGTGCGCGGGCACCGTCCGAGCCGACGACGTACCAGCTGCCGCCGCGCAACACCAACTTCACCGGCCGCGACGCCGCCCTGCGGGAAGTGCGGCAGCGCCTCACCTCGGCGAGCGACGTGGCAACGGTGGTCGTCCACGGCCTGGGTGGTGTCGGCAAGACCCAGCTCGCGGTCGAATACGCCTACCGCCACCTGTCGACATACCGATTCGTCGCGTTCGTGCACGCCGAGCGCACGGATCTCGTCGCGTCGCAGTTCGTGTCGCTGGCACGGGAGTTGGGGCTGACGGAGGAGAGTTCCGACCAGGTGGTCCCGCACGTGTACGGCAAGCTGCGGGACCGCAGGCCGTGGCTGGTCATCTTCGACAACGGAGAGAGACCGGCCACGCTCGCCCACGCGCTGCCGTCGGGCGGCCCGGCCGACAGCGGCCATGTCATCGTCACCACCAGAAGGAGCGGCTGGTCGGGCACAGGGGACGTCGTCGATCTGGACGTGTTCGCCCGGCGGGAGTCGGTCGAGCTGCTGTCCCGGCGTGTACCCGGCATCACCGGGACGGTCGCCGACGAGATGGCCGAGCAACTGGGCGACCTGCCGCTCGCGTTGGAGCAGGCGGCCGGCTACATGGACTTCAACCACACGGCGCCGGAGCAGTACCTGGCTCTGCTGGCGTCGCAGCTGGAGGACATGATCGGGCGCGGCGAACTGACCGACGGGCCCGCCGTGGTGGTCGCGACGCTGTGGCGGCTCAGCGTGCGCCGACTGGAGGCGGAGCTGCCGCAGGCGGTACGGCTGCTGGAGCTGTGTGCCACGCTGGCGCCCGAACCGATCCCGCTGGATCTGTTCACCGGCCACCCCGACGTCCTGGGCGTCGCCGCGACCGACCCGGCCGCGTGGGACGCGACCGTCGGCGCCCTGGCCGGTCTGGGGCTCGCGAGGCGCGGCGGCGCGTCCCTGACGGTCCACCGTCTCGTCCAGGCGGCCGTCCGGGCCGGCATGCCGGCCGAGGCGCGCACCGACATCCGCGTCCGGCTCAGCCGCGCCCTGGTCGCGGCCGTGCCGCACGACATCCACGGCGACACCGACGCACGGCCGCGATGGCAGGAGCTGCTGCCGCACGTCCTCGCGGCGACCAAGGACGATCCGCCTGCCGAATGCGCTGCGGAGACCGCGACGCTCCTGAGACTGGCATCGACCTTCCTCGTCCAGATCGGTGACTACGCGGTCGCCCTGCCCCTGTGCGAACGTGCCCTCGCGATCGACGAGTCGCTCGAAGGCCGGGACGCGGAGATCGGCTTCGACCTGATCACGCTGGCGCACATCCAGCGGGACCTCGACGCGCCGGAGCGGGCCCGCCCGCTGGCGGAGCGCGCGCTGCGTCTGCACGAGTCCAGCCTGCCGGCGGACAGCCCGGCCCTCGCGACGACCCTGGCGACACTGGCGCGCACACTCTGCCTCGTCGGTGAGTTCGAGCCGGCGCTGCCGCTCGCCGAGCGGGCACTGCGGATAGATGAGACCGCGTACGGGCCGGACGACCCCTACGTGAGTTTCGACCTGATCGCTCTGGCGGGCGTCCACCGTGAACTGGGCGACTACGCCACCGCCGAACCGCTGATCTCACGGGCGCTGCGCATCCGTGAGGCCACCTACGCACCGGACCACCTGTACATCGGATTCGCCCTGCTGCTCAAGGCCGAGACCCTGCACACGTTGAACGCCCCGGGCGCGGCGGACCTCGCCCACCGGGGCGCGCGGATCCTGCGTGCCAGGCTGGGCGAGAGCCACCCCAAGACCGAGGAGGCGTACGCGCTGGCCGGCCGGCTGGGGTGACGTCGGGTGGTCCTGCGCGGGTGACCAGGTCTCGTCGCAGGGGCCGCCTGTGCCGCAGGACCGTGCCGGGCCCGCTCCCGGCCAGGAAGAAGGACGCGCCCGGCGGCCTGCCGCCCCCAGGGGCTGTGTGCGTCCACGCGCCCGACGCTCGACGGTCGCCGGCGCGCAGCCGGAGCGTGGATTGGGGCCGGATCCCGCGGGCACATGCCTTGGACGATCGCGGACGGGGCACCGTCCGGCCTGAGAGACGGCAGGGGAGTGGTGGGTGGAGATGGGCGATCCGTCGACGGCGGTTTCCCGGCCGGGGCCCGACGAACCGGGCGGTGATGAGGCCCGGACCCCTCCGCTGCGGCCCGGACGCTACGATCCGGCCGACTACGCCGGATGTGTGGTGCGCAGCGCGGAGGACACCGGCGTTGCACCCCTGCTCCTGATGACCGTGCTGTACAACGAGGCGTACAAACCGCATCATCCGTTGCTGGAGCGGCTGTGGCACTGGTGGAAGCCCGGGGCGTCGTTCGGCGTGGCCAACATGCACCGTGCCACCTTCGAGCGAATCCGGCGTCGTTACGGCCTGCCGAGGCGATGGCAGGACCTTCGCGACGATCCCGCATGCGCCGTCCATGCCGCGGCCCTGTATCTGAAGGACCTCGACCGGACTCTCCCCGAGCGGCACCATCGCCGCTGCACCCGCGACGAGTTGCTGGCCATGGGGTACAACGCGGGTGAACGCAACATGCGGGCGTTCGCGCGAGGTGTGCCGCCGGGGCCCATGGCGCGGTCGTATCTGCGCCGTTTCCGAGCGCACCGGAGCCGGGCCGCAGCGGCCCTGACCAAGGCTTGCGGGGCGTGGGACGAGGACGGCGGACCGCGCGGCGGCGCAGGCCGCTGAGCGGGCGGCATACGTCCGTGCGCCGTGTGTGCCGCACGTCGGGCGATACGCGTCGGCTTCCGCCGACGGCATGCACAAAGGGCAAGGAGTGCTCTCCTTGCCCTTCCCAACGTATAGCGCACCCGGGGGCTTGCGGCAAGCCCCGGGTCACGGCGCAGAATCGTCGCCCGACGCCACAACCTGCGGGAATGAGGGCACTACGTGCGGGAGATGTACGGGGGAGCGGTGACCGTGTGCACGGTGGGACGAGCGACGCGGCCGGAGGTGCCGGACATCCGACCGGCCGGGGTCGGGCAACGGGACACGACCGCCCCGGAGGTGTCGCGATGAACGGGCCGTACGTGCTGGATCTCGAGGAGGTTGACGCGGCGCAGGTCGCGGCCGTCGGCGGCAAGGGCGCCCAGCTGGGCGCGCTCTCGCGGATCGAAGGCATCCGGGTGCCGGGCGGCTTCTGCGTGACCACCGACGCCTTCCGCCGGATCCTGGCCGAAGCGCCGGCCGTCGACGGACTGGTCGACCAGCTGTCACGAGTGCACCCGGACGACGCCACGGCGGTGCGCGCACTCAGCGCGCGGATCCGCTCGGCCGTCGAGGAGACCGCACTTCCGGGTGATCTCGCCGCCGCGATCACTCGCGCGCTCTCCCGGCGCGGCGGGCAGGCGGCCTACGCCGTCCGGTCCAGCGCGACGGCGGAGGATCTGCCGACCGCCTCCTTCGCCGGTCAGCAGGACACCTACCTGAACGTCGTGGGGCCGGCCGCGATTCTTCGGCACATCAGCCGGTGCTGGGCCTCGCTGTTCACCGAGCGGGCGGTGATCTACCGCCGGCAGAACGGCATCGACCACCGTGCGGTCCGGATGGCCGTGGTCGTACAGCAGATGGTGTTCCCGCAGGCGGCCGGAATCCTGTTCACGGCCGACCCCGTCACCGGCAATCGGAAGGTCGCCACGGTGGACGCCGGGTTCGGGCTCGGCGAGGCCCTGGTCTCCGGTCTGGTGAACCCGGACGTCTTCACCGTGCGAAACGGCGAAGTGGTCGCCAAGACGATCGCCGCCAAACAGCGTGCCGTTGAGGCCCTGCCGGCCGGCGGCACGCGGGAGACGGGCATCGACGCCCGTCGGCAGCAGGAGCCCGCGCTCACGGATGCGCAGGTCCTGCACCTCGTGGATCTGGGGCGGCGGCTCGAGGCGCACTTCGGCCGGCCGCAGGACATCGAATGGTGCCTGGCCGACGACGACTTCCACATCGTGCAGAGCCGGCCGATCACGACGCTGTTCCCCATCCCCGAGGCCGGCGACGAGGCGCATCACGTCTACGTCTCCGTCGGTCATCAGCAGATGATGACCGACCCCATGAAGCCCCTGGGGCTCTCCATGTGGCAGCTGACGGCCATGGTGCCGATGCACGAGGCGGGCGGGAGGCTGTTCGTCGACGTCACCGCCCGCCTCGCCTCCCCCGCGAGCCGCGCCGCCCTGCTGGACGTCATCGGCCGGGGTGACCCGCTCATCAGGGACGCGTTGGAGACCGTCCTCGACCGCAACGGTTTCGTCCCGTCGCTCCCGGACGAGGGCCCCGGCGGGCCGCCGCGGGCCGGGGGCACGCCCGACCCGATCGAGACCGACCCGGCCATCGTCGGCGAACTGATCGAGCGCAGCCGGGAGTCCGTGGCCACCCTGCGGCGCGAGATCCGGACGAAGAGCGGACCGGAGCTGTTCGACTTCCTGCTGGACGCCTTCGAGGAGCACAGGAGAGCTCTCGGCGATCCGCTGAACATGCAGGCGATCATGGCGGGCATGGAGGCCACGTGGTGGCTCAACGACCACCTCCAGGAGTGGCTCGGCGAGAAGAGCGCGGCGGACACGCTCACCCTGTCCGCCCCGGGCAACGTCACCTCGGAGATGGGGCTGGAGCTCCTCGACGTCGCGGACGTGATCCGCCCGCATCCGGAGGTGGTCCGCTTCCTGGAGGGCGTCGAGGACGAGGACTTCCTGGGCGCGTTGGCGAAGCTCCCGGGCGGGGCGGAGGCGCGCGACGCCATCGAGGGCTACCTCGACCGCTACGGGATGCGCTGCGTCGGCGAGATCGACATCACCAGGCCGCGTTGGCGCGAGCGTCCGACGTCACTCGTGCCCGTGATCCTCGACAACGTCCGGAACTTCGAACCGGGTGCCGCCCGGCGGCGCTTCGAGCAAGGGCGTCAGGCGGCGCTGCAGAAGGAACAGGACGTGCTGGCACGCCTGCGCGCCCTGCCGGACGGGGAGCGCAAGGCCGGCGAGACCAAGCGGATGATCGACCGGGTGCGGACCTTCATCGGGTACCGGGAGTACCCGAAGTACGGCATCGTCAGCCGCTACTTCGTCTACAAACAGGCCCTGTTGGCGGAGGCCGGACGCCTCGTGGAGGCGGGTTTGCTGCGGGCGCGGGAGGACGTCTTCCACCTCACGTTCCAGGAGTTCCACGACGCCGTACGCCGTCGCCGGGTGGACGACCGGCTCATCGAACGGCGCAAGGACGCCTTCCGGATGTACCGGACGCTGACGCCGCCCCGCGTGCTCACCTCGGAGGGGGAAGCCGTCACCGGCGTGTACCGGCGTGACGGCGTGCCGGCCGGTGCCCTCGTCGGGCTGCCGGTCTCCGCCGGGACGATCGAGGGACGGGCGCGCGTCGTGCTGGACATGGCGGACGCCGACCTGGAGGCGGGCGACATCCTGGTCACGCCCTTCACCGATCCCAGCTGGTCGCCCTTGTTCGTCGCCATCGCGGGTTTGGTGACCGAGGTGGGCGGTCTCATGACCCACGGCGCGGTGATCGCCCGCGAGTACGGCCTGCCCGCCGTCGTGGGGGTGGAGCGGGCCACCCGGCTGATCCGGGACGGGCAGCGGATCCGTGTGCACGGAGCCGACGGGTACGTCGAGATCCTGTCCTGAGGGCTGCTGCGGCCGTCCCCGCCGCCCCGCCGCCGGACGCCGGCGGGGCACGGCGAACTCAGGGCCTGTGCCGCACGAAGCTGAGGTGGGCGAACCCCTCGCCGTCCCGTGGCGCCCGGCTCCAGGAACGGGTGGTGAAGGTGGCCAGCCTGCCTCGGGTCAGGGCGAAGCGGGGGAGGGAGAGGCCGAGTTCGGTGTGGATGGCCTCCAAGGCACTTACCTCGCCGTCCAGTTCGCTGTCGTCGGGGCGGAACAGCCGTGCCGGGTCCAGGGCCTCGGGTATCGCGCCGGACCGGTCGATCCGCGCGCCCCGCACGGTGAACGCGTAGAGCTGCACGCCCTGTTCGGCCACCGACAGGTGGAACGCGGCAGGGGCGCCGTCCGGGAACGGGGGTCTCCGCTCGCGCCACAGCACCACCGCGCGCCCCGCTGAGGAAGCGACCGGCGCGGGGGACAGGAACCGGTCGCCGAGGCCGTGGTGGGAGTGGCCGTCGAAGGCGAAGGCCCACCCTTCGGCGGTGCGGCCGGCGGCGACCACGGCCCGGTCCTCCCAGAGCTCCACATCCTCCCGCTCGTGGGCCTGGGGCGCCCGCCAGGACGCCCTGTGCGGATCGGTGGGCGCGCTCAGTTCGGCGCCTTCCTCCCCGATCAGAGCAGGCAGGTCCGCAGGGGAGACGCCCTGGACCCAGACACATCGGTACGCGTCGATCCCGCGTCGGCTCGCGGCGGGCCGAGTGAGCCAGGCGAGGCCCGGCGGGTCGAGGTCGGGCACCGGTTCGGGAGCGGCTCCCGTCTGTCCGGACCGCGGCGTGGCGAGGATCTCCCGCCCGCGCTCGGGGGTGATCAGGGGGCCCAGGACGGGATCGGCGAGGATGCCGATGGGTGCGATCAGCAACGGCCCGGGGGCCTCCCACCGCGCGAGCGCCGCCCGCAGCACCCGCCACGCGGTGTCGGCCGCACCCCAACGGGCCGACTCCCGGGCCTCGTCGACGGCCCGGCCCCACGGGCCGCCGGGCGCGTACGCATGGGTGCCGTTCCGTATCGCGGTCAGCACGGCCTCGGCGCTTCTGCGGTCGGCGCCGCGGGCGGCCATCATCCTCAGCCAGTGGTCGTCCCCGCCCGGCCGCCCCGGCCGCCCCGGGCTGCTCGCCGTTGCCAAGGCCTCGAGGGGCAGGATCTCGGGCAGGTAGTCCGGGTCGGCCGCCAGACCGCCGAACCCCGGGGAAGTGCTCGGGTCCAGCAGCTGGCGAAGCTGGTTCAGCAGGACCGCGCCGCCCGGCCGCCCGAAGGAGGCCGCCTCCTCGAGCAGGGCCAGGGCTTCCTCGTGCCGTCCCCGCAGGGCCAGCAGGCGTGCCTCGTCGACACGGGCGTCCTGGGCGCGGGTGGTCGCGTTCACGAAGTCGGCCCGCTCCGACCGGTCGGCGTGGAAGCCGCGGTACATGGCCTCCATGTAGGCGCGGAACGAGGGGTAGCGGTCGGGCAGTTCACCGCTCCACCCCTTGTGGACGTAGAGCGCCCACTCGCCGTCCCGGCCGCGGTCGCCCGGATCCAGCAAGGCGTACGACGCGTCGGACTCCGTGTCCAGCCGCAGCGCCCGCCGCCACATCCCGGCCGGCAGGACGTCCGCCTCGCGGGGGTCCTCGCCCAGGTCCTGTTCGTACAGCGAGGTCATGCCGTGCGGATCCCGGAACCAGTCGATGTCCGCGGTGCCGCCGAGCTGGTAGATCCCGGCCGTCTGGTCGACGTGCCACCCGTCGCTCACCGCCAGGAAGGCACGGTACGAGGACGGCAGCCGACGCCCCAGCCGCCGTTCGGCCGCGGTGATCGCCGCCTCGTCGGCACCGGGTCTGTTCGGGGGGACGCCGGCCTGCCCCTCGTCCGATTCCTCGCCCGCGCGTGGAACCCATTCCTGCTGCCATCGTCTTAGGAATGTGTGCCAGTTGAACGCCTCTTCCGTCATGGCCGAATGGTCTCAGCCGGCACTGACAGCCGGTCGTTCGAGCCGCTGTCGACGGCGCGTCTTCACGACCGAGCTCTACGACATGTAGTAGGTTAAGTCGTACAGAACGTAGTAGATCCGGTGGCGGAGCCCGGCGGACCGGGAGTCCTGCCCGTGTGCCCCACGGGGACGCGAGGGCCGTCACGAAGTGACTCAGCAACGGAGACGGAAGAAGACACGTGCCGATCAAGGTGAGCGTCGTGATCCCGGTCTACAACCCGGGCCCCTACATCGAGGACTGCGTCGCGTCTCTTCTGCGCCAGAGCCTGCCGGGCGACGAGTTCGAGGCGATCTTCGTGGACGACGGCTCCACCGACGAGACGCCCGAGCGGCTGGACCGGCTCGCCGCCGAGCATCCGCACATGCACGTCGTGCACCAGGAGGGATCCGGGTGGTCGGGCAAGCCGCGCAACGTCGGCATCGCCGCGGCCAAGGGCGAGTACATCCAGTTCGTCGACAACGACGACTGGCTGGGCGACGAAGCACTTGAACGCATGTACAACTACGGCGTGAAGCACGACGCCGACGTGGTCGTGGGCAAGATGGCCGGCAAGGGACGCCCGGTCCCCCGGGAGCTGTTCCGCAAGAACCGCCCGTACGCGAACGTCGAGAACGCCCCGCTGATCGACAGCCTCACCCCGCACAAGATGTTCCGCAAGGCGTTCCTGGACCAGCACGACCTCCGCTACATGGAGGGGCGCCGCCGTCTGGAGGACCACGTCTTCGTCACGGAGGCCTATCTGCGGGCCGAGAACGTCTCCGTGCTCAGCGACTACGTGTGCTACTACCACGTCAAGCGCGAGGACGCCTCCAACGCGGGCTTCCAGCGCTTCGAACCGGTCGGCTACTTCAGGAACCTCCGCGAAGCCCTCGACGTGGTCGAGGAGCTCACCGAGCCCGGCCCGCTGCGCGACCGCCTCTTCCGCCGCTGGCTGCGCAACGAGATGGTCGAGAGGATGCGCGGGCGGCGGCTGCTCAAGCTGCCCGCCGACTACCGACGGGAGATGTTCGACGAGATCCACAAGGTGGTCGTCGAGCGTTTCGGACCCGGAGTCGCGGCCGGTCTGCAGACGACGCAGCGGATCGTCGCCGACCTGATCGTGGCCGGCCGGCTCGCCGACGTCGAGGAGTTCGCCCGGTGGGAGTCGGGGATCAAGGCCTCCGGCGTGCTGGAGAGCCTCGGCTGGGAGAACGGCAGGCTGACGATCGGATTCACCGCCGAGTGCACGTCGGGCGGCGAGCCCGTCGCCTACCGCAGGGAGGGCGAGAAGGACCTGCTCGTTCCGCCGCTGCCGCAGGCCAGCCTGGACGCGATCGCCCAGCTCGGCGCGGACTCCACCGCACCACCCGCCCAGTCCAAGGTGGATCTCGTCGTCCGCGAGCGCACGACGGCCGCGGAGTTCTTCCAGCCTGTCGAGTTCACCCGGGAGAGGGCCGCCGTGAAGGGGCGGCAGGGACACGTCCGTCACGTGCTGCGCGGCACCTCTCGCATCGACCCGCTGTCGGCGGCGAACGGCGCCGGACTGGACGCGGGCGTCTGGGACGTCTTCGTCCGCATCACCTCCTGCGGCTGGACCAAGGACACCCGCCTCGGTTCCGTACGCAGCGAGGCGGCCTCCCGTGGCCGCGCCGCCGCCGTCGTCGGCCCGCCGGCCCGCCTGGTCCTGCCGTACTGGACCGACCCGCACGGCAACCTCTCGCTCGACGTCGACCAGTATGCGGGCAGGACCGCGTGCGAGTTCGCCGGTCTCACCCCCGCCGACGTCGCGGTGAGCTCGGACCCCGGCCGCCTCACCGTCGCCCTGCCGCTCCACGTCCTGGGCGAGAGCGAGGCGACCCTGAAGCTGACGCACACCGCGACCGGCCGATCGGTGGACCTGCCGGCCACCCTGACGGCCCGCGTGGAGGGCCGGGCGGAGTTGAGCACCGCACTGCCGCTCGGTGAGCCGGGCGACGGCCGGTGGCGGCTCGGGCTGATCCTGCCGCCGAACCATTCCGGCGAACCGGTGGCACTCCCGCTGGCTCTCGACGTCCCGCCACACGGTGAGGCCGAGGTCAGGCGGCTCGACGCGGTGGCCACGGACCTGGCGGCCAAGGATCCCGGGCGTCGCGGGCCCGCCTCGCGCCGAGCGGGACCGACGTTCCTGCGCCGAGTGGCCGGCAGGCTGCGCCGGGCCCTGAACAAGTAGCGGCTTCGACGAGGCGTCCACCTTTCCACGGAGGGTTACGCCCCCGAGCGTGAGCACGGTATCCGGCGTCGAGCCGCAGGCGCGGGGCCTGCTTCCCGCGTACGAGGACCGCGTCACATGCCGCGGGACCCCGCGCGCCCACTGACAGGCGCTCAGGAACACGACCGTCCCTTCCGATGACACACGGTAGGGACGAGGTCTTTGTCCCATTAGCGTTTCTTGGGGAACGTGGAAGGGCCCGTAACCCTCCTCCTGGGTGTCGGAAAGACCACGGGCAAGGAAACCGGGGATTGAGTGGCATGGGCTTGACCAGCGACACGACCGTGTATGTGATGGCGGCGGTGGCCGCCGTGTGTGTGGCGCTGCTGGTCTGGCTGTGGCCACGCCTGGCCAGGCAGGGGCTGTGGCAGGTGCTCGGACGGCTGGCGGCCGTCGGAGTGACCCAGGTGACGATCATCGCGGCCTTCGCCTGCTGGCTGAACTCCTCGTACCAGTTCTTCGGATCGTGGGGCGAGCTCTTCGGCGACGTCGACACCGCTCCCGTCGGCGTCACGCAGGCGGCCGGCCGGAACGGAGAAGGGACACTGACCGGCGTCTCGGCGAAGGGGGCCTTGATACAGCCTTCCGGCGACGGGCGGCTGAGCAAGGTCAGTGGACTGCCCAGCGGCCCCGCGGCGGTGAACGGGCGGGTCGAGTCCGTGAAGGTCATCGGCCGCCGCACGGGGGTCGTCGATCCGGCCTACGTCTACCTGCCGCCGCAGTACTTCCAGAAGGCCTACCACCGGCAGCGCTTCCCGGTGATCGTCGCGCTCAGCGGCTACCCGGGCAGCATCTTCAATCTCGCGCAGTACCTGCGGGTGTCGCAGACCGCCGGTCAGCTGCAGAAGAGCGGCCAGATGCAGCCGACCATCATGGTGATGATCCGGCCGACGATCGCCCCGCCGCGCGACACCGAGTGCGTGAACGTCCCGGGCGGACCGCAGACCGAGACGTTCCTGGCGAAGGACCTCCCGCAAGCACTGAAGTCCGTCTACCGGGTGGGCCACGACGCCAGTTCGTGGGGCGTCATGGGGTACTCCTCCGGCGGCAGTTGCGCCCTGCAGCTGACGATGCGCAACCCCGGCGTGTACACGACGGCCGGTGCGCTGTCGCCGGACTACAAGGTCAAGGACGACCCCACGACCGGCAATCTCTTCGGCAGCGGGCTGGGCCGGGTCAACCGGGTCAACGGGCACGACCTGATGTGGCGGCTGAAGCACCTGCCCGCACCGCAGGTCTCCGTCCTGGTCGCCGACAGCAAGCACGGTGAGCGCGGCTACCCGCAGACCCTCGCCTTCATCAAGGCCGTCAAGGCGCCCATGCGTGGCGCGTCCATCCTGCCCGACCAGGGCAGTCACAACTTCCCGACCTGGGTACGGGAGATGCCGGCCACCCTGAAGTGGATGAACCAGCAGTTGACCTTCCCGCAGGACGTCGTGCCCCGGCATCCGCGCAAACCCGGCCGCACCGCTCTGCGTGCCTCGGGCGCGGAGTCGTCGAAGCCCGCCACCGGTCGCAAGTGACCTCGCGCCGCGCCGGGAGGCCGGCGCCGACGGGCGGGCTCGGTTGGAGCCGCCGCGCCGACACGGCGGCTTCAACCCCGGTCCTCCGGGCGCGCTGACGTGTGCACTCCCGCGTCTCGCGGGCGCGGAGGACCGTGCGCGAGGAAAAGGGGAGGGGAGCCTCGTTCCTCACGTCGCCGGCGGCCGCCGCAGCCGGGTAGGGCGGCCTGGCCCATGACTTTTCCCCGCTCCCGAGGGTCACTCGGCAGCCGGCTTCAGAAGTGACGTCCCTCGACGGTACTCCGCATCCGACGACTCGGCTCCTCTCGCGCCGGAGTGGTTACGCGGCCCGGCCGCACGATGCGAACGACCCTCGTGCGGAGGGGTGTTGGAGACACGGAGGACCGGGCGGCGATCGCCCCGTACGCGAAGAGGTGGGCCACCGCTCCAGGTGGCCCACCTGCCGGCGCCGGTTCAGTGGGCGGCGCCGCCTACCGCCGTGTCAGCGGCGGTGTCCGCCGTCGTGGTGACGGCCCCAGGAGGCGTCGTCGACGAAACGGCCGTGATCATTGCGCAGGGTCGCCGTGTCGGCGCGGCGGTCCCACACGGAGGCGCGGCGGTCCTGGTACAGGTTGGTCCTGGTGTCGCGGCCCATGCCCGTGTGGACGCGCACGGTGGAGCGGCCGCCCAGACGGTAGTGGTGGAAGGTGTAGGTGTGGCCCTCCCTGTCCGCGAGGGTCCAGCCGTCCAGGTTCACCGGCCGGCGGGCGCCGTTGGTGATCTCCACCCACTCCTTGTTCAGGGTGCGGTTGGAGCGGGTTTCCCGGCCGGGGGAGGCGTGCTGCACGCCGCTGATGAAGACCGCGGCATGCCGACGGCCGTGGCCGTGGTCGTGGTCGCGATCGGCGGCCGTGGCCGGCAGCGCGACCGTGCCCACGATGCCGGCGGCGATGGCAGCGGCGGCGGTCAGACGACGGACGGAAGAAGAAGCGGACACAAGGTCCTCCTTCACGAGGTGCGCACACCCCGGCCGGACGCGGCGTCGAAACCGCAGGCCGGTGAGGTGTGTTGTGCTGAACGTGAGGCCGGTCGGCCGCACCACGGCATCGTGCAACTTGTGCACCCGGTGTGTGGGGGAATTGCGAAGGCCATTGCGGTTTCCGCAGGTTACTGTGACGCTCGGATGTATTGTTCATTTACAGGCTGAATGTGCCGTGTTGACGAAGTGCCAGACGCATATTCCTTGGGAACACTGAAGCGTCACGCATCTGCGCCGGTTTCCGCCACCCCACCTCCATGAGGCCGTTCACCCGAAAGTGAGTAACGGGCCGCATCCGGCCGTGCGGGTGATCGCGTCGTCCATGCCGCGGCCGATCTGCTCGACGAGAAGGCCCGTCTCGGCCTGTGGGCGTTTTCGGCCCGTCGTCTTCGGCGGCTCCGGGCGGCGCGGGGCCCCCCCCCCCCGCGCCCCCCCCCCCCCCCCGGGGGGGGGGGGGGGGCCCGGGGGGGGGGGGCGGGGCCGCCCCGCCCCGCGGCCCGAAATTTATGTGTGGGGTGTGT
>NZ_JBIWOE010000032.1:37733-43550 GCF_044767585.1 Streptomyces sp. NPDC101225 | reverse complement strand
TGCGGCGCGGTGAGTTGGCTGGTGGGGGGGGGGGGTGTGGGGGGGGGGGGGGGGGGGGGGGGCCCCCCCCCCCCCCCCGCCCCCCCCTCCCCCGCAGTGATGGTGTGGGGCGGCCGTGCGAGCTCGGCCGGCGCAGCCCTGCCAGGCGGCCGTAATTTCATGTTAGTGTTGTTAATATGAAATCAGCAAGGCCCTACACGATGCGAGCCCGGGCGGCCGGCGCGGAGAGCACCCGCAGCCGCGTACTGGCGGCCGCGGTAGGGCAGTTGAAGGGGCGCCTGCGGTCGGACATCCGCCTCAACGACGTGGCCGCGCAGGCCGGCGTCACCGTGCAGACGGTCCTGCGGCTGTTCGGCAGCAAGGCGGAGCTGTTCCGGCGCGCCCTGGACGAGGTCCTCGAGGAAATGCGCGACGACCTCGATCAGGCCGAGCCGGGCGACGTCGCCGGCGCCGTGCGCACTTGGTTCGACCACTACGAGCAGTTCGGCGACGTGGTGATCGCCAACCTCGCGGACGAGCACGACCCGGCCGTGGCTCCGGTGGTCCGCATAGGGCGGGAGCGGCACCGGGAGCGGGTCCGCACCGTGCTCGCACCACAACTCGGGCGGTTTTCCGGCGACGAGCGGGAGCGGGTCGTCGACGCCCTGGTGTGCATGAGCGACGTCTACACCTGGAAGCTCCTGTGCCGGGACATGCAACGGCCGCGGCAGGAGGCCGAGGCCACGCTCGAGATGATGATCAACTCGTTGCTGGGGGGCAGCTGAGATGGCACGCTTCGCGTTCGTCACCTGGGACGGCGCAGGTAACCAGACACCCGCCGTCGGCCTCGCGGCCGCGCTCACGGGCCGCGGGCACGACGTCACGTTCGCCGGGTACGACGGGCAGCGGGAGCGATACGCCTCCCTCGGCTTCCCGTTCCGGACGCTCGGTCACGCCCAGCGGCGGTGGCCCGCATCGCCACCGCCGGACTGGATGCCCGTCCTGGTCGACGCGGTCTGGGCCTGCCGGGAGCACCTGCGGGACATCCCCGCCCTGCTGGCCGCCGAGCACTACGACGCGCTGGTGATCGACTGCCTGATGTTCGCCGCGCTGGCGGCGGCCGAAAAGGAGTCCACACCCACCGCGGTCCTCCTGCACAGCGCCCCGAGCGCACTCGTGCCGCCGGGCGGCGGTGTGGACCACCTTGCCCTCGCCGGCGTCAACGAGGCCCGGACCACCGCCGGCCTGCCCGCAGTCAGCACCCTGTGGGACACATGGCGGCCCTTCCCCGTGGTGTGCGCCGGCACGCCCGACCTCGACCCGCCCACACCTGACGCGCCACCGGCGCTCGAGTACGTCGGACCGGTCTTCGAGCCCCGTCGCGGCGCCCCGTGGAGCGGGCCCTGGCCGGCCCAGGACGAGCGCCCGCTGGTGCTGGTGAGCTTCTCCAGCGGCCAGGCGTGGGATCAGACGTCACGGATCAGCCGAACGCTCACCGCCCTTCCCGCCGACCGCCACCGTGTACTGGTCACCACGGGACTGGCCGACGTCAGTCGGGTGTCGGTACCGGGGGACGCCGTCCTGGTGCCGTTCGTTCCGCACGTCGACGTACTGCCGTACGCGTCCGTCACGGTCACCCACGGCGGGCACGGCACCGTCGCCGCGTCCCTGGCGCACGGCGTGCCTCTCGTCGCCCTGCCCAACCCGGCGGCCGACCAGCCCGCACTGGCCGCACACGTCGAACGTCTCGGCGCGGGGATCGCCCTCGACGGCGACGGGGCGACCCCCGACGACATCGCCGACGCGGTCCGCACCGTGCTCGAGGACGACTCGTACGCCGCCCGCGCACGGCAGTTGGCCCGCTCCATCAGCGCGCTGCCAGGCCCGGACGGTGCCGCGGCGCGGCTCGAACGCATCGCGAAAGCGGGCTGAGCCCCTGCGAGGAGCGCGCTTCGCGCTCGGTCACGCTGTCCGCCGACGTATCGTCACATCATTTAATCCACACGTCACTTGAGTCCCCGCCCGAAGGCCGTGCCCGGCGGATCGCGATCCGGGTAAACGGCGGACCAAGAGCTGCTCGGCCGTGAACCTCGGTATCAGAAAGTTCTGTTGGCCTCGTTGACATGCCGCAAGCACAGGCGTTTCACTCAACTCTCGTGCATGGCAACGTTGTCAGGCCATTGGGATGACCGGCACCGTTGCCTGTCGCCGACGTGCGCCTTTTCGCGTACGTCGGCTCCTCATGTGCGAAGTGGGAAACGCTGCGGAGGCAACCGATGGTCAGACCCCGACGCTCAGCCGAGCCCCGTAACCGCCAGAGATTCCGCCAACGCCTGGCCGTGGTGTCCGTCCTGGGCATCGCCGTGCTTCCGCTCCCCGCGATCGGCGGCGCCCATGCCGCGAGCGCCGCGGCACCGGCCTTGGTCAAGGACCCCGCGTCCCTGGTCAACCCCCTGATCGGCACCTCCGGTGCGGTGGACACCTTCCCCGGGCCCGACATGCCGGCCGGGATGGTGCAGTGGGGGCCGGACACGACCCCCGACCGTCCCTCGGGCGGCGGTTACGAGTACAACGACAAGAAGCTCTCCGGCTTCAGCCTCACCCATGTCTCGGGACCCGGCTGCGGCGTCGCCGGTGACCTGCCCGTCCTGCCCGTGACCGGCGCGCTGTCCGGCAGCCTCGGCAGCACGTCCGTAGGCTTCAGCCACGACGACGAGAAGGCGGGCATCGGCTCCTACCAGGTGACCGACGCCAACGGGGTCACGACCCGGCTGACCGACACCACCCGCGCCGGCCTGGGCGCCTTCACGTTCCCCGCGGGCAAGCAGGCGAACCTGCTGTTCAAGCTCAGCGGCGGCGCCACGCAGGTGGACGGCACCCGGGTCCAGGTGGTGAGCAAGAAGGAGATCAGCGGCGCGATCGACAGCGGTCACTTCTGCGGCGCGAGCAACAGGTACACGCTGCACTTCGACATCAAGTTCGACCAGCCCTTCACCGCGAGCGGCACCTGGGTCGGCAGCACCATCAACTCGAGCGCGACCTCGCTGAAGGCGGGCAAGGTCCGGCAGAAACTGTCGACGCACCCGTCGACACCGCTCGAGGAGAAGCACTTCACCGTTCCCGCGGCACCGTCCCCGACCGTGCACGGCAGCAGCGGCGACGCGCACTCCAGCAGCCCGTCCCCGGCACCGAGCGCCGGCAGCACACCCCGGACGTCCTCCGGCAAGACCGCGGCGGCCGACGCGGCCGAGCCCCCCACCACGGGTGCCAACGGGATGTACCTGACGTTCGACACCTCCGCCGACGCGACGGTGCGCGCGAAGGTCGGGATCTCGTACACGAGCGACGCGGGCGCGGCGCTCAACCTCTCCCGTGAGATCAGGAACTGGAACCTCGACGCCGTCGGCCGGGCCAACCACGACGCCTGGAACACGGTGCTGAACAAGGTACGGGTCGGCGGCGGCTCCGCGGACCAGCAGGTGCAGTTCTACACCGCGCTGTACCACGCGCTGCTGCACCCGAACGTCTTCTCGGACGCGGACGGCCGGTACATGGGCATGGACAACCAGGTCCACAAGCTGGCCAGGGGGCAGCACGCCCAGTACGCCAACTACTCGGGCTGGGACACCTATCGCTCCCAGACCCAGCTGATGGCGATGGTCGAACCCAAGGTCACCAGCGACGTCGTCACCTCGATGCTCAACGGCTACGACCAGACCGGTCTGCTGCCCAAGTGGGCCTCGAACAACGGCGAGAGCTACGTGATGGTGGGTGACCCGGCCGCCGGCATCATCGCCGACGCGTACGCCTTCGGGGCCCGCGGCTTCGACACCGGCAAGGCGCTCGCCGCCCTGCAGCACGAGGCCACCGTCCCGAACAACGACCGCCCGGGCGAGTCGGTGCGGGACGCGAAGGGCTACCTCCCGCTGGACGAGAACGACTACGGCTGCTGCAACTTCTACGGACCGGTCTCCACGCAACTGGAGTACGACTCCGCGGACTACGCCGTCGCCGCCTTCGCGAAGTCGCTGGGCAAGAAGGACGTCTACACGAAGTTCGCCACCCGTGCGCAGGACTGGATGAACGTCTTCAACCCGCAGACCGGCTACATGCAGGGAAAGAACAAGGACGGCCGTTTCACGGGCGGTTTCACCCCGGGCACCTCCAACGGATTCGTGGAGGGCACGTCGGCCCAGTACACACCGATGGTCCCCTTCAACCTGCGGCAGCTCATCCAGGCACGGGGCGGCGCGAAGGCGTACTCGTCCTACCTGGACAGCCTGCTGGACAACGTTGCCCACCCCGGCGGCACCGATGCCGACCTGAGCAACGAGCCCAGCGTCGAGATCCCGTGGGAGTACGCCTACACGGGCGAGCCGTGGAAGACCCAGGCAGCCGTACGTGACGCCCAGCAGAAGCTGTACTTCAACGCTCCCGTCGGCTCCTTCGGCAACGACGACCTCGGCGCGATGAGCTCCTGGTACGTCTGGTCCGAGCTCGGCATGTACCCCGAGACCCCGGGCGCGGACACCCTGGTGCTCGGCAGCCCGGCCTTCCCCGTGGCCAAGGTCACCGCCGGACACGGCAGGACGGTGAAGATCAAGGCACCGCAGGCCGCGCCCGACGCACCCTACGTGCAGTCGCTCGACGTCAAGGGCAAGGCGTGGAAGACGTCCTGGCTGACGTACCGGCAGTTCGCGGGCGCGGGCACGCTCGACTTCACCCTCGGCACCCGGCCCAACACCTCCTGGGCGTCCGCCCCGTCCGCGGCACCGCCGTCGGACACCACCGGCGGTGACCGGGTCCTGGCCGCCACCGGTCCCACCAGCGACGGCCTCGTCCTGCAGCCCGGCGAGTCCGGCGACGGCACACTGAAGCTGACCAACCTCGGCAGCGAGTCCGTCACCGCCGACTGGAAGGCGACCGCACCGTCCGGCGTCACACTCGACACGGCGTCCGGCTCGATGACCGTGGCCGCCTCGGGCAGCGCGGAGGCGAAGGTCCATGTGACGGCCGGCCCGGACGAGGGAACCTTCCCGGTCACCTTCGCCCTGACCGACCACACGACCGGTGCGGCGCTGGGCAGTGCGACCCTCCGCGTGGCCGTGGCCAAGGCGGGTGCCCTGTGGCCGTACGACACCAACGAGGGCGTCTTCCCGGACGGCGCCACCTTCTCGTCCGGGTTCGACGGCGGTGGCTGGGCGTACTCGCAGAACGCCCTGTCGGCGTCAGGCGTCACCAGCGGCTCCACCATCACGGCCGACGGCATCTCCTACGTCTGGCCGACGGTGACGTCGGGTCAGCCGGACAACCTGGAGATGGCCGGCCAGACCATCCCGATGCCGGCCGGCACCTCCGGTGCGTCGCTGGGCCTGCTGGGCGCGGCGGCCAACGCGCCGACCGACGGCAGTGGGGTCTCGGGCACGGTGACCGTCACCTACACCGACGGCACCACCTCCAAGGGGACGGTCGGCTTCTCGGACTGGACGCTGGGCGGAGGGGGCGGCACGCCGCTTCCGGATGACACGACGGCCGTCACGACGGCCTACCGCAACACCGCGAGCGGTGGCCGGGACAGCGTGAAGACCTACGTCTTCGCCACGAAGGTCCCCCTCGACGCCTCCAAGCAGGTCGCGTCGGTCACCCTCCCGGTGACCGGCTCCACCGGCACCGCCCACCTGTTCGCCTACGGCTTCGGCCACTGAGACACGGGAGGGACCGACACCGGCGGGGGCGGGCCCCCGCGCGGGCCCCCGGGGCGGCCCCCCCCGGCCCGGCGGCCCCCCGCCGCCGGGCCGGCCCCGGGGCCGCCCCCGGCGGCCGGGCCGGCGCCCGGGG
>NZ_JBIWOE010000032.1:0-37723 GCF_044767585.1 Streptomyces sp. NPDC101225 | reverse complement strand
GCCCCCCCCCCCCCCCCCCCCGGGCCCCCCCGCGGCCCCCCCCACCCCCCCGGGGGGGCCCCCCCCCGGGGGGGGCCCCCCCCGGGCCCCCGCCGCGGGCCCCCCCCCCCGCCGGACTCGGCGAACCGGTCACGAGGGAAGGACTCGTGGCCGGACCGCGGCGGCGGGACGGTCGCCGTGCGGCGCGCACGCCTCCGCCACCAGGAGGCGGCCGCCGCGGTCGCCGTCGAGCCGTCAGCCCATCCCCCCAGGGGAAGCCGTGATCTCCAGCCGGGCCCCCTGAGTCCGGTCCGACGCCGGGCCCGTCTCCACCTCGACCTCCCCGGGCTCGACCGCGAGGCAGAGATCCCGGTCCACGCAGGCCAGCGTGTCGCGGTCGATCGCGAACACCGCCTCCGCCTCGGCCCCGGGAGCGATGTCGAGGCGGACGAAGCCGCGCAGTTCACGGACGCGCGGCCAGGACGTGCCGCCCGACAGACGCCGGACGTACAGCTGGACCGTCTCGTGGGCCGCCCGTACCCCGGTGTTGCGGACGGTTACCCGGCACGTCAGATCCGGTGCGGTGCAGTCGATCTGACGAACCGACAGGCGCGGCGGCCCGTACACGACCCTCGTGTACGACAGCCCGTGGCCGAACGCGTGGCGCGGCAGGGCGCTCTGGTCGACGTAGCCGCGGTAACGGTGGTCCTTCCCGTTGTAGAAGACGGGAAGCTGGGCGGCGGAGCGGGGCACGGACACCGGAAGCCGGCCGCGGGGCTCGCAGGTGCCGAACAGCACGTCGGCCACCGCCCTCCCGCCCCGCGGCCCCGGATACCACGCACTCACCACCGCCGACGCGGTGGCACTCAGGTCGGGCAGGGCGTGCGGGCGGCCCTGGACGAGGACCACGACGACGGGAGTGCCGGTCGCCGACACCGCCTCCAGCAGCGCGAGTTGGGCGGCGGGCAGGGCCACGTCCGCCAGGTCGACGCCCTCCCCGCAGGTCATCCCGGACGGCGTGCCGGAACCGGTCACAGCCGCCCCGTTGGCGTCGAACACGGTGTCCTCGGAACGGGCGCTGGAGCCGCCCAGCACCAGCACGGCCACATCCGACCCGGCCGCGAGCGCGGCGGCCTCGGGCACACCCGAGACGTCGTCTCCCACCAGATCGCAGCCCCGGGCGTACCCGACCTCGGTGCCCGGCGAGGCCGCCGCACGGATGCCCTGGAGCACGGTGACGCCGCTGCCGGGCCGCTGGGGTGCCGTGTAGTCGCCGAGCTGCTGCGCCAGGGAGTCGGCGTTCGGGCCGAGGACCGCGATCCGCCCGGCCTGCGGGGACAGCGGCAGGACGGCGCCGTCGTGCGAGAGCAGCGTCACGCACGCGCGGGCGATACGCTCGCCCAGGTCACCGGCACGCTCCCCACCGCGTCCGGGCGCCGTGGCCGCCGGCAGGGGCTGCTCGAACAGGCCGAGGCGGAACTTCAACGTCAGTACCCGCGCCACCGCCGCGTCCAGCGCCTGCTCGCGGACCAGCCCACGGTCCACCGCCTCACCCAGCGTCGGGAAACAGGCGTCCCACAGACTCAGGTCGCACCCGGCGTCCAGGGCCAGGGCCCCGGCCGACACCGGGTCACCCGTCAGCCGCACCAGGCGGTCCACGGCGGTGCCGTCCGCCATGACGACGCCGTCGAACTCCCAGCGCTCGCGCAGTATTTCGGTGAGCAGGTACGTGCTGGCGACGCACGGCAGCCCGTCGAACTCGTTGTAGGCGGCCATCACCCCGGCCGCCCCCGCCGCCACGCCCGCCCGCGCCGCCGCCAGGTGGATCTCGTGCAGTTCGCGGACCCCGAGCTCGGTCGCGGCGCTGTTGCGCCCGCCGACCGTGGCACCCTGGCCGGCGAAATGCTTGAGCACCACGCCCACGCCGGCCCGCCGCGCACCCTCGACCAGGGCCTCGGTGAGCCGGGCCGCGAGATACGGGTCCTCCCCGAAGCACTCCTCGGCCCGTCCCCAGCGGGGATCGCGCACCAGGTCGAGGGCGGACACCAACGCCAGGTGCGCACCCCGGCACCGCAGTTCGGCACCGACGGCCGCGGCCGCCTCGGCGTACAGCTCCGGATCCCAGGCGGCCCCCACCGCCAGGTTCACCGGGAGCACGGTCCCGTCCAGGGCCTGGAGGCCGTGCGGCATCTCCTCCACCAGCAGCACCGGAATGCCGAGCCGGGTGTTCTCCCGGACATACCGCTGCACTGCGGCGGCCGTCCGTGCGCCCTCCCGTGCGTCCAGGCCGTCCGCGAACCCGACGCCGGACCAGGCGTCCGCCCGCTGCAGCCCGTACAGCGCCCCCATCCCGTCGAAGGCGGCGACCTCCTCGCGGAACGCGTCCGAGAGGCGATGACCGTCCGGCGTCCGCTCGTAGGCGTCCCAGCCGTACATACGCTGGTTGACCTGGCCGACCTTCTCCGCGCGCGTCATACGGCCCAGCAGGTCCCGGACGCGGTCCGCCACCGGGACGGACGGGTCACGGTAGCGGGGGAGCGTCATCGCAGCTCCAGCACCGCGACGCCGTACGCGTCCAGCTCCACGTCCCCGACACGCTCGCCGCCCTCCAGCGCGTGCAGGGTGCCCTCGGTCGACGGGCGGACCGTGAGAGGATCCGCGCTCTGGCTGACCAGCCACACGAAACGCCGCCCGTCGGCATGGACCAGGACGTCCGCCGAGACGTGCGGGTCGGCGACCGTGACGGACCGCCGAACGCCCGCCACCTCCGCCAGCGCCGCGTAGAGGCGATGCGTGGCATCCGGGTTGGCACGCGGAGTACGCGCCGCCATGTGCTCCAGCGGATAGGTGGCCAGCACCGTGCGCCCCGACCCGGTCTCGCGCACGATCAGGGCCGGCCGCCCGTGCGCGTCCACGGCCACCACGCGGCCCGCACGAGGCACCACGGGCAGATACGCACGGCTGTCCTCGTTCCCGGCGACCGGCAGCCGCAGCACCTCGCCCGCCCGCAGCCCGCCGAAGTCCTCGGTGAACGTCATCTCCAGCACGTCGTCCTCGATCGGCTCGGCCACGCCGTACGACAACTGCAGCTCCACACCGAACAGCCCGTCCAGGTCGTCGAACCAGGGACCACGCGTGGCCGGATGCTCACCCGAGCAGAACGACAGATACACCGTCGCCCCCGCGTCGGCCCGCCGCGCCAGCTCACGGCGGCCCCGGGTGGTCAACTGGCGCGTCGCCGGCAGCAGGTACAGCGCCGCCGCCCCGGGCAGCCCGTCGGCCTCACGGGTCACACCCACCGGCAGATCCGCGGCGCGCGCGGTGACGTAACCCTGGTGCAGGGACGTGAAGATGAGAGGCCGGTCGGCGGGACGGCTGTAGGGGTAGCCGCGTTCCAGGAAGGCGGGCACCACCAGGGCGGCGTCGGCGTCCGCACGGGCACAGCGGCCGAAGTCGACGGCCTTCAACACATCGGCGAAGGCGGCCAGTTCGCGCAGCGGCTCCTTCGGCGCACCGGAAGAGTCCGTGATCCCGAAGTGCATCTCGAAGGGGTGATGGTCGTAGGGAGCCCGGTCCCACAGCTCGTCGTAGTCCGTGTTGTTCCAGGCGATCCAGCCCGTGGCCCCGCCCAGCAGCGAGTTGTGCAGCGTCTGCCGGTAGAACACGCCCGCGTTGGCCGCCGAGACGGTGTCCGTGGACAGGCCGAACTCCTCCAGCACCACCGGCTGCCCGGTCACCGCGGCCAGCTCGCACTCGAAGGCCGCACGGTAGTGCTGGCGCGGCCGGTCCGTGTCGGAACGGTAGACGTGCGGCCCCACGAAGTCGACGTACTCGGCCGTCTCCCGCAGCGAGAAGCCGTTGTCCCGGCCGGTCACCTCGATGCCCCACGCCCCGTCACCCAGGGAGACCGGCTGGGTCGCACCCGCCGCCCGCACCGCGTTGCACATGGCCTGCGCCCACGCCGTTACCACGTCCGAGGACGGCGGATCCACCTGGTAGACACGCCCGTATCCGGGCATCTCATTGCTGATCAGCCAACCCGTGACCGCCGGATGGTCCTTGAACCGGCGGGCCATGCGGCTGACGAACCAGGCCTGCCGGCCCACCATCCACACGTCCTCGTACAGGTCCCGGCCACCGCGCCAGACCGGATCCCAGTTCTCCCCGGACATGTGCCCGACGATGAACGTGGGCACCGTCCCCATGCCCGCCTCCCGGTGCGCGTCGAGGAAGTCCTCGAACCGCTCGCACAACTCCTCGTCCACCCGGTGCGGTTCCGGGTGGAAGTCGGGCCAGTAGAAGAAGGACCGGGTCATGGTCAGACCGTGCTCGCCCAGCACCTGGAGCTCTGCACGGACGATCTTCGGGTCGTAGTTCCGCCACATCAGCGGACCGCCGGTGCGTGACCAGAAGTTGGCGCCGAGCCAGGGCAGGACGTCGGGCTGGTGGGTGAGCTGGGCGCTGTGGCGTCGCATGGTCCTTCTCAAGGGGGGTTCGGATACGGGTGGTGCGTCGTGGTGGTGGCAGGGGTCAGCCCGGGGCCGGCCCGGTGGACTCGCGTACGACCAGCCGCGGGCGTCCGGTGAGAGCGGGCCCCTCGACGTCCTCGCCGCACAGGGCGAGCAGCATGCGCGCGGCCGCCGCGCCGACCTGCTGCACCTGCTGGTCGACCGAGGTGAGCCGGGGATGCAGCCAACTGCCCAGCGGCAGGTTGTCGTAGCCGACGACCGACACGTCCCGGGGGACACGCATCCCCGCGCGCTGCGCGGTGCCGATGCCGCAGACGGCCATGGAGTCGTTGGCGTAGACGATCGCGGTGGGACGGTCCTCGGCATGGAGGAGGGCCTCGGTGGCGCCGACCGCCCGCCGCTCGCTGAAGTCGGTGTGCAGGACGGCGAACGGCCGCAGCCCGGCTCCGCGCAGGGCGTCCTCGAAGGCGGCCAGGCGCACCCGGGTGTGCTGGAGTTCCGGCGGTCCGGCGACGTAGGCGACACGCCGGTGGCCGAGAGCGAGCAGATGTTCCACGGCCTCCGTGACCCCCGCCCCCTGCTCGCGCAGTCCGACCCGCGGGACGACGGCCGTGCCGTCCGGCGAACCGAGCAGCACCGCCGGCAGACCGAGCCGCGCCAGCAGGGCCGGCCGGGCGTCGTCGTCACGGGCGTCGGTGAGCACGGCGCCGTCCACCCGGCCCTCGGCCGCGAGGCGTTCGTACAGCGCGTTCTCCTCGGGCGGTCCGGTCACCAGGTGCAGCAGCAGGCCGTAGCCGCGGGGCGCGAGTTCGCCCTCTATGCCGGTGATCAGCTCGCTGAAGTGGGGGTCGGACCCCAGCACGTCGGTGGGGCGCCGCACCACCAGGGCCAGGCTGCGGGTACGGGCGTTGCGCAGGGCCGCGGCCGGAGCGCTGGGGGACCAGCCGAGTTCCAGCGCGGCATCCAGGATGCGCCGGCGGGTCGTCTCGGAGAGCCGCCCCTTGTGGTTGAAGGCCTGGGACACCGCCGCGGTCGACACACCCGCCGCCGCGGCGACCGCCTTGATGGTGGGGCGGCGGCCGGACCGCTCGGTGGGGGCGCTCACCGGGTCTCTCCAAGGATGCCTCGGCCTTTGGGCCAGGAAGGCATCGAACAACTCCGGAGGGGGGTAGTCGCGGCCGGATCGTCGGCAGGGCGATCCGGTGGGGTCTCAGCGACAGCGTGCGGCAGCCCGCGATGATCACGAGTATTCAACTGTCCGTCCTTCCAGGTAGGTTCGGGTGCATGACGGTGGAAGCGAAGACGGAGGACGCGGGTCCCGCCCGCTACACTTTCCGGCTGCGTGTTTCCGCCGGCGCCCGCAGGGCGTTGGACGCGGAGTGGGCGCGCTGTCGCTGGATCTGGAACGAGTGTGTCGCCAAGTCCAAAGCCGCCCATCTCAACATCAATTCGGACGGCGAGAAGGCGACGTGTGGTGCGGCCGAGCTCGACAAGATGCTGACCAGGGCGCGTAAGACGACGTCGTGGTTGGCACAGGGCGCCAGTGTTCCGCAACAGCAGGTGATCCGCGACTTCGCCAAGTCCCGTGCAAAAGCGCTCAAGGACATCAGGAACGGGCTTGCGCAGCACCGTAGGGCGGGTATGCCGCGCTGGAAGCGCAAGCGGGACGCCCGGCCGTCGTTGAACTACACGCGGCGCGGCTTCCGTGTCAAAGACGGGCGACTGCACCTGGCCGGGAACATCGCGCTGACCGTGGTGTGGTCGCGGGACCTTCCCGCCGACCCGTCGAGCGTGCGTGTCTACCAAGACAGTCTTGCGCACTGGTACGCCTCGTTCGTTGTGCCCGCCCAGGTTGAGCCGCTGGCCGAAACGGGTGCGGTGATCGGAGTGGACTGGGGTGTGCGAGAGATCGCCACCACCACATCTGACGCACATGATCTCCCACACGCCGAGCACGGCAAGCAGGCCGCGCAGCGCCTCGCTCGATACCAGCGGATGATGGCCCGACGCCGAAGTCCCAAGGGGCGGCCCGCTTCGAAGGGCTACCGGGCGGCGCGGAGGCAGGCCGCGAAGGTGCACAAGAAGGTGGCCCGGCAGCGTGAGGACACCGCTCGCAAGTGGGCGAAGTCCGTGGTGCGTGATCACGACGCGGTAGCGATGGAGGACTTTCGACCGAAGTTTCTCGCGAGAACGACCATGGCCCGCAAGGCCGCCGATGCTGCCATCAGCGTTACCAAGAAGGCGCTGATCGAGATGGGCCGTAAGCACAGACGGGACGTCCGCCTGGTGCCTCCCGCGTACACCACAATGGACTGTGCGCAGTGCGGAGCGAGAACCAAGCACGCACTACCTCTTTCCGAGCGAATCTATGCCTGCGCTGCGTGCGGAGCCAAATCCCCCCGGGACAAGAACTCCGCCCATGTCATGCTGGTCCGGGCTGGTCTGGCCCCGGACGGTGCCGAAGGCGTAAGACCACCTGGACCGCTGGTTCGCGTGGCAGTCTGAGCCGTGAATCCCCATTCGGCTGGGAAGGACGAGCACCCTCGTGTCCTTCGAAGGGGGAGCAGTCAAATCTTCACCGCCCCGTTGACCAGGGCCTGTTGCATGCGCTTCTGGAGGAGGGTGTAGACCACCCACACCGGGACCAGGGTCAGGATGGTGCCCGCCGTGAGCACGCCGTAGTCCGTGCCCGTGATCGACTTCAGTGTGGGCAGCGCGACCTGGACCGTGCGCTGCGACGGGTCGGGGCCGATGATGACCAGGGAGTACAGGTACTCGTTCCAGAAGGTCAGGAAGTTGAGCAGCAGGACGGTGGCGATGCCCGGCAGGCACATCGGGGTGTAGACGTGGCGCAGTACCGCGAAGGTGGACGCGCCGTCCAGGCGGGCGGCCTCCTCCATCTCCGCGGGGATGGTCCGCATGAACTGCACCAGGATCACGACCGACAGGGGCAGCGCCGTCGCCGGCAGGAACAGCACCATGAACGTCCGCGTGTGGAACAGGCCGGTGGCCGCCGCGAGGAGGAAGGTGGGGAACAGCGCGGCGAAGGTGGGGATCAGGAACCCCAGCGAGAAGACCCTTTCGACCAGCGCCGCCAGGCGTCCGGTCGAGCGGGCGAGGGCGAACGCGGCCGGTATGGCCAGCAGCAGCGTGAGCGCCAGCGAGAAGACCGTCACCAGCCCGGAGTTGACGACCGCGAGTCCCAGATCGGCGCTGTCGAAGGCGGTCCTGAAGTTGTGCAGGCCGAGGGAGCCGGGCGGGGCGAAGGGATGGGCGAAGATCTCGTCGTTGGTCTTGAACGCCGAGGCCAGGAAGTAGTAGAGGGGGATGACGAGCAGGACCGCGTACGTCCACACCAGGATGTGGGCGGGGAGCCAGCGTTTGCCGAGCCTCATGAGGGCTGCTCCGATCAGTAGGTCTGGCGGAAGACGCGGCGGATCGCGAGGAGGCCGACGAGTCCGACGAGGAAGAGGAAGACGCCGACGGTCTGGCTGTAGCCCAGGTCGGCGGCGATGAACGCCTTCTGGTAGACGAGGAACGACAGCGTGGTGGAGGACGTGCCCGGACCGCCCTGCGTCAGCAGCAGCACGTTCTGCGCGGAGCCGAACAGCGTCCACAGGAACTGAAGCATCGTCATCACGCCGACATAGTCGCGGATCACCGGGAAGTGCACGCGCCACATGGTCCGCCAGTGCCCCGCACCGTCCAGTTCGGCGGCCTCGCCGAGTTCGTCCGGCACGCTGTTCAGGCGCGCGGCGAACAGGACGGCCGTGAAGCCGATGCCGCTCCAGACGTCGAGGGCGATCAGGCAGGCCAGCGCCGTGGACGGCGAGGCCAGCCAGGCGTCGGTGAGGGAGCCCAGACCGACCCCCTGCAGCGCCCCGTTGACCAGGCCGTCGGGGGACAGGGCCGCGTAGAAGACCATGGCCTTCGCCGGTGTCGAGATCAGTCCCGGGATGAACAGCAGGTAGCGGAGGACCCGGTGGCCGGGCGGGCGCCGGGCGACGTAGTAGCCGAGCATGTACGAGCACACGATCATCAGGGGCAGTGCGACGGCGAGTTGGACGGCCGTGTTGCGCCCCGCGTCCCAGAACACCGGGTCGTCCAGGACGGTGCGGGCGTTGCCGAGGCCGGCGAAGGACACCGGTTGCAGCATGCCGGGCCAGTGCAGGGCGGCGATCACGAAGATGGCGAGCAGCGGCCCGACCATGAAGACCAGGTACCACGCCAGGGCGGGTACGGCGAGGACGGTGCCCCCCTGCCGGGGCGTGCGCGGTGCCGCGGAGCGGGGGGATGGCGGGACGGAGCGGCGGGCCGCGGTGCCGTCCGGCGTCGTCGTCAGCGTCGTCATGCGGTGACTCCCGGAGTTCGGGTCGGCGGAGGGGAGGATGGCCGGCGGCTCATGCGGACCGGTACGCGGACTCGAGGACGGAGCGGACCTTGGCCGCACTCGTGCCCCTGGTGAAGGAGGTGCTGGTCGCCGTGATCAGCGGCTGCGTGGCGGCGGGTGGGACGTACACGTCGGGCAGCAGGACCTCGCTCACGTCGGAACCGAGGCGCTGGGAGGCCGCCACGAGCGGGAAGCCGGTGCTGACGGTGTTCGTGCGCAGCGCCATGTCGCGGCCGCTCTCCGTGATGAAGCGGGACACGGTGTCGGGCCGGTACATGAAGCGCAGGAACTTCTCGACGTGCTCGATCTTGCGGACGCCGTTGGGGCTGATCCAGAACCCGATGAGGGTGAAGGCCCGGATGATGGTGGGATGGTCGTGTGCCGCTCCGTCGGCCAGGGGCCAGCCGCCCACCTCGGTGTGGCGTGCCACGTCCTCGGGGACCTTTGCCAGGGCGGAGGACATCGCCGACTGGATTGCGGCGGCCTGGGTGTTGAACTGCGTGTTCATCGTGTCGGACGTCAGGCCCTGGGCCTTGTCCGCGAACACCCCGGCGTCGCGCAGGGTGGTGAAGTACTCGATGCCCTCGCGTGCGCCCCGGCTGCCGAAATCCCCGGTGGAGTAGACGTGCCGGGCCTCGTCCTGGGACAGGAACGTCTGGATGATCTGCGCCAGCAGCTTCTGGCCGGTCCAGTCGTTGCCGCCGACGGTGACGGGCGCGATGCCTTTGGCGCGGAGCTTGCGGGCCGCGGCGATGAGGCCGTCTCCCGTGGTGAGGATCTCGTCGACGCCCGCCTTGTCGAGCAGGGCGCGGTTGAAGGCGACCGGCCAGTTGGTGGCGAAGTAGGGGAAGGCGCGCAGTCTGCCCTTGGCGTCGGTCCACGCGGACAGCGCGGCGGGCAGGACGCGGTCGCGCAGTTCCCAGCGGTCGAGGTAGGGCTTGACGTCGACGGTGGCGTCGACGTCCGTCCAGGCCAGCGTCTTGTCGTAGAGGTTGACCATGACGACGTCGGCTTCCTTGCGGGCCAGCCGGGACGTCTCGTAGACCTGGCCGAGGTCGTCGCCGTTGATGAGGTTCTTGACCTCGAGCCCGGGGTTCTCCTTGCGGAAGCGGTCCAGGGCCGACAGGTAGGTGGGGGAGCCCGGCGCGGTGGTGCCGAGCTGGGTGTGGACGACGAGGGTGTCGGGATCGGAGTCCGCCGCTGCCAGTGACGAGCAGCCGGACAGGGCGGGCAGGGCGGCGGCCGCAGCCAGACCGGTACCGGCGGCGAGCAGGTCGCGCCGGGTCAGCGATGAGCGCACAGCGGGGGTCTCCAACCAAGCGGTTAACGATTGGTTAATCGATGTACCTCGTGAGGTGGGAGGACCCTAGGGAGTGCCGGGGCTGAGGTCAAGGGGGTGGCGGCGGCGTCCTGGGGGCGACGGCGGAGCCGTGCGGGGCGGCGTCTCACGGGCAGTGACGAGGCACTGGGGGCGGGTGGGCATCGCCGTGAGCAGCAGGCGCGCCGCCCGGCCGGAGAGTCCCTGCTACGGCCGGGCGGCGCGCGGAGGGCCACCGCTCGGAACCCTCGCCGGTAATCCGAGGCTGTTGCCCGGGTGGATTGGTGCGGGCGCGGCATTCACCCGTTGGGCGGGGACGGCGGGGACGGCGGGGACGCGTGGGCGGTGTGACGGGGGGCCGCGCGGGCGGCTTCGCGGCCGCTTCTGCTTCTGCTTCTGCTTCTGCTGGGAATTCGGCTGGGGCTGGGGCTGGGGTGCGGGTGCCCGAACGGGGGCTGGGGTACGGATGCGGATGCGGGTGCCCGTGCCCGTGCCCGTGCCCGTGCCGTGCCCGTGCCGTGCCGTGCCGGGGCGAGGGCCGGTGCCCGTCCCTGGTCCCGGGCCGGCGTGCTCCTGGGCGAGTGGCGGGGCGAGGGACAGGCGTCGTACGACGCGGCGGAGCCCACCCGTCAGGCGTCACGACTCACGGCGCGTTGCGACTCGGGTGGCCGCGCCTGAGGCGGTCCCCGCCTTGGCTCGCGCGGCCAGTCCCCGGTGCCAGGTGCACTCCGGCGCGCCGCCCCTTCTGAGGGAGGTACCCGGTGCGGACCACGTAGGGCACGGCCCGGGCAGGCCGAGGAGATCTTCCCGCGCGGTCTCGTGTGCGCTCGGCGGGTGGTGGCTCCAGGGAATCGCACGGCTGAGCGGGCGGGCCGCCGGTGGGTGCAGAAGGATCGCCCGCTGATCTCCACCTGTACCTCCACCCATGGGTCCAGGTGTGAGAGACCCGGCGTCAGCACGATGGACACATGACCACGACCGACTGGATCACCGACATCGCCCTCGTCCTCATCGTCTTCCGGCAGCTGCGGGAAGCCCGACTGGACCTCAAGTCCTACCTGATCCCGCTGGGGATCGTGACCTTCGTGGCCTCGCACTACCTGCACAGCGTGCCCACCGCGGGCAACGACCTCGTGCTGATCGGCACCCTGGTCGCCGCCGGGGCGGCGCTCGGGATCGCCGGCGGCATCTTCACCAGGATCCGCGCGGCGGGCGAACACCTCCTGATCAAGGCGGGCGCCGTCTCCGCCTTCCTGTGGGTGCTCGGCATGGGTGCGCGGATGGTCTTCCAGGTCTGGGTCGACCACAGCGGCGCCGACGACGTGGCGCGCTTCAGCGTCACCCACCAGATCACCACCGGCGACGCCTGGGTGGCCGCGTTCGTGCTCATGGCGCTCACCGAGGTGGTCACCCGCCTGGCCACGATCTTCATACGGAGCCGCAGGGTCGTCCGCGAGGAGCGACTGCCCGCAGGCCCGCGCCCCGTGGCCGCGTTCGACCGTACGGTCTGACCGTGGGCTATGGTCACGCCGTGCCCGCATCCGAGAGTGTCACCACCCTCGGGCCGGCCCCGGAAACGGGGTCCGGCCCGAAGGGCGTGCCGCGCCAGGACCCCCGTCTGCACTGGGCCATCACCCTGGGCGTCATCGCCATCACCTTCGCGACCGTCCGGCCGCTGGGAGTGCAGGGCCGCGGGCTGGCGGTGGTCGCGCTGCTCGTGGTCAATTCCGTCGCCCTGATGGCCCGGCATCTGTCCGAGTCGCGGCTCCCGCCGCGCGCCGCCCTCGTCTGGCTCACCGTCGGCGTCGTGGCCGCCGCCACCCTGATCGGCATCGGCCGCACCGGCCCCATCTACCTGTTCGCGTACTTCCTGGTCGGCCACATCGGCTACCGGCTCCCGCTCAAGCAGGCCCTCTCCCTCGCGGCCTTGTGCAGCCTGGTGTGCGGGGCCGTCCTGTACTTCCGTATCGGTCCCGGTCATGAGCAGCTCGCCTGGACACTCGGCCTGACCACCGGCATTCCGGTCGTGGCGGGAATCCTCAGCCGCAGCAGGCAGCGCGCGGTGGAGGCGATGGTCCGGTCCGCCGAGGCCGCCGAACGGGCCGCGCGCGCGGAGGCCCAGGCCGCCGTGCTCACCGAGCGCAGCCGTATCGCCAGGGACGTCCACGACGTACTGGCCCACTCGCTGGCCGGTATCAACATGCAACTGGAACTGGCGGACGCCCTGATCGACGCCGGAGACCTGGACCGGGTCCGCGAGGCGAACAACAAGGCCCACAACATGGTCAGAGAGAGCCTGAAGCAGGCCCAGTGGACCGTGCACGCGCTGCGCGAGGACGCCCTTCCGCTGGTCGAGAGCCTGACGGCCATGGCCGAGTCCTCGGGCCACCGCGAGGTCCTCACGGTCACCGGGACGGTGCGTGGACTGCCCGCGCGGGTCACCCAGAACCTGCTGCGGATCGCGCAGGAGGCGCTGACCAACGCGGCCCGGCACGCTCCGGGCGGCGGCGTCCGGGTGGAGCTGACGTTCGAGGACGCGTCGACGGCGCTGAGGGTCCGCAACACGCCCGCGACCCGTGAGGTGACCGGGGCAGTCGGCAGCGGAATGGGCCTGATAGGAATGCGCGAACGGGTCGCCCTCCTGGGCGGCACACTCACCGCGGGTCCGGTCACCGAGGGACCGGACGCGGGCGGCTGGCAGGTGGAGGCATTGATCCCGGGATGAGCGAACCGACCGAGAGACCACAGCAGTTGAAGGTGATCGTCGCCGACGACCAGGCGGCGGTCCGTGAGCCCCTCGCCGCCGTGCTCGCCATGTCCGACGACATCGAGGTCACCGCCGCCGCGGCCGACGGGAGCGAGGTCCTGGCCGCCGTCGCCGCCGCACCGGTGGACGTCGTCCTCATGGACCTGCGCATGCCCGTGATGGACGGCATCGAGACGACCCGTCGGCTGAGCGAGGATCATCCGGACACCGCCGTGGTCGTGCTCACCACCTTCGCCGACGACGACTCGATCCTGGCCGCCCTGAGCGCGGGCGCCCGCGGCTATCTGACGAAGAACGCGGGACGCCAGGACATCCTCCGCGCGATCCGGGCCGCCGCCGCGGGACAGTCCGTCCTCGACCGCGAGGTCCAGGACCGCCTGCTGGCCACCGTCCGCACCCGCCCGCCGACGCCCGGACAGGCATTGCCCGCAGACCTCACGCCCCGCGAACGCGAAGTGCTCACCCTCATCGGCCGGGGCCTGCCGAACCGGGCCATCGCCCAGCAGCTCTTCATCAGCGAGGCCACGGTCAAGACACACATCAACAACCTGTTCGCCAAGGCCGACATCCGCGACCGCGCCGACGCGGTCCGCCGCGCCCTCGCGGCGGGCCTGACCTGAGGACGAACGTCCTTGTCACGGCCGTCGGCAAGCAGCCACGACCGCCCACGGCGAAGCCGAACCGGCCGTACAGGGCCATGACCCCCGTCCACCACGTCCGGACCGACGACACCCATGCGTCGGGGCTCGGCGTGGTGGCATGACGGTGGCCCGTCCTCCCCTGAACAGGACGGGCCACCATCGGCTTCTCCGTACCGGCCGCACAGCCGCCGCAGGGTCAGCGGCAGGCGTTGAACGTGGCGTTGTTGTACCAGAGCGTCTTGAGGTCGTTGCCCAGGTACATGGCCCAGCGGCCGTTGTCGGCGCGCTTGAAGGTCACGTAGCGCCCGCCCATGCCCGTGTACTTGATCTGGTGGCTCGAACCGGCGCTGCCGCTGAGGAAGTCGGACGCCCGGCCGAAGGTGTTCCTGCCGACCTTGCCGTCGGCGCCGCCCCTGACGTGGAACGTCGTCTGCCACTTCTTGGTGGCCGCGGCCGTGGCCGGCCCGAACCGGCAGTCGATCCCGCTGTACGAGAGCTTCTTGTCGGCCCACAGGATGGCCTGCCACATCGCGGCCACGTTGCTGTGGGCGTGGTGCGAGGCATCCACGTACTCGTCGTTCCAGTCGTCCCGGAAGTTCCCCTTCCCATGAACCACCCCTCCGCTCGGGCTCGCCAGGGCCGGTGACGCCCCGAGTGTGATCCCGCCGCCGAGCGTGACGGCAACCGCCATCGTGATGGCCTTCGTACGCAATGACATGTCAGTCCCTTCCGGCCACGCGCCGGGTCCCCCGCAGGCAAGTGGCCTCCGGTGCCGGTGGTCGGCCGGCTCCGGTGAGCTGCTGCACCACGAACCTACGGACAGGCCCGGGCCCCGTCGTCCCGTCCCGGTTTGATGTTCGGGCACACCTTGCGCCGTACCCGAAGGGGTGCTGCAACTTCCGCGGTACCGCGGCAGGTTGACGTTCCCCCGCCGCCCCGCGGTTACGCTGCGGCGATGCGGATACGTCCCCTCGCCGCCGACGCACTCATCGCCGCGGCGCAGACCAGCGTGGCCGTGCTGCTCGGACAGGAGGCGGTGAAGCAGGGCTGGCCGCCGCTCGACCTGGCGGGCTACGTACTGGTGGGGCTGGTCAATCTGCCGCTGATCGCGCGCGGCAAGGCGCCCGTCGCGATCTGTCTTCTCGTCCACCTCGTCTGGGCCGGGTATGTCGCGGCGGGCTACTGGCCCGTGGTGAACTCCTTCGGGCCGATGCTCGCGGTCTACACCGTGGCAACACTGCGTCCGCTCCGGGTTGCTGCCGGCTGCGCGGCGTTGATGGCCACGGTGTGGATCTGCGCCGGTCTGGTCAGCCCGCAGCCGAACATGGGCTCCGTCGTGGCGCAGGCCGTCGGCTTCTCGCTCGTCCTGCTCCGGTTCGGCACGGTCGCCCGTCGCTCGGCCGAGCTGGCCCGGGAACTCAGGCGTGAACAGGATGCGCGGGCCAAACGCGAGGTGGCCGAAGAGCGCGGCCGGATCGCACGCGAGCTGCACGACGTGGTCGCCCACCACATGTCGGTCGTTTCGGTGCAGGCGGGCCTGGCCCGGTTCGTCCTCACCTCCGACCCGGCCACGGCGCGCGTCGCGCTCGACACCATCGGGGGCACCAGCGCCGAGGCGCTGGAGGAACTGCGCCGCATGCTGCGGGTGCTGCGATCGTGTGACGACGAGGCGCCGGACGCCCCCATGCCCGGCCTGGCCAGAATCGGCGAGATGATCGAGCGCGTCAGAGCCGGTGGGGCCGAGGTCGAGCTGCTCACCGAGGGCGCGGCCCGGCCGCTCGCGCCGGGCGTCGAACTGTGCGCCTACCGTGTGGTCCAAGAAGCCCTCACCAATGTCCTCAAACATGCGCCGGGCGCCAAGGCGGTCGTCCAACTCCGTTATGGGCAACACCACTTGACCGTTTCGGTCATCAACGGGGGAGCGGGGGCGAATTCGGCCAGAGTTCCCTCCGGCAGCGGTCACGGCTTGATTGGCATGCGGGAGCGGGCCAAGCTCTACGGCGGGACGATCAGTATCGGTCCGCTGAGCGAGGGAGGGTTCGCCGTGCGCCTTACGCTGCCGACCTCGGCGCGGGCCGCGACGCGGGGGAACGACGCCACGGGATGACCAGAGTCCTGGTTGCCGACGACCAGTTGCTGATCCGGGCCGGACTCGTCGGCCTGCTGCGTGCGGCGCCCGGCGTCGAGGTGGTGGGCGAGGCCGGTGACGGCGCGGAGGCCGTGGCACTGGCGGCCGAGACCCGCCCCGACGTCGTCCTGATGGACATCCGGATGCCGGGGATGAGCGGCATCGTCGCCACCCGCGAGATCCTGGCCGCCGCCTGCGAACCACCGCCGCGCATCCTGATGCTGACCACGTTCGACCTCGACGAGTACGTGTACGGGGCCTCCGGGCGGGCGCTTCCGGCTTCCTGCTCAAGGACGCGAGCCCCGAGCGGCTGCTGGCGGCCGTCGCGGCGGTCGGCGGGGGAGACGCCCTGTTCGCGCCGAGCGTCACGCGACGCCTGGTGGAGGCGTTCGCCCGGCGGGCCGGCGAGCGCGGGTCGGCTCCACCGCCTCCCGAGCTCGGCGCCTTGACGACGCGTGAGGTCGAGGTGCTGCGGCTGATCGCGGGCGGCCTGTCCAACGCGGACATCGCCGGCCGGCTCTACATCAGCGAGGCCACGGTGAAGACCCACCTCAACCGCACCATGTCCAAACTCGACCTGGACAGCCGGGCGCAGGCCGTGGTGGTGGCGTACGAGACGGGCCTGGTGACGCCCGGAACGGGCCGCGTCTGAGCAGGCGGGCAGCGGCGGCTCCTTCGGCGACTGTCACGGCAACCGTGTGTAGGGCGACAAACTAGGGGAGGCCGGTCACGTCGGTGGCGGAGTAGTGGCGAACGGCCGGCGGCGCACCGATCCGACAGGGAGAGGGAGTTCACCGTGCGTAAGATCATCAATTCCACCTACGTCACTCTGGACGGCGTGATCCAGGACCCTCAGGACTGGCCGTCGACGGGCGGTTTCGGCGACAAGGGCAACGCCATCCAGCTGAAGCTGCTGGAGGAGTGTGACGCCGTGCTGATGGGCCGCCATACGTACGACAGCTTCGCCGCCGTATGGCCCGGCCTGGCAGGCCTGCCCATCGGCGACCGGATGAACGCTCTCCCGAAATACGTCGTCTCGACAACGCTCGCCGATCCGACGTGGAACAACACGACCGTCATCGATCACGACCCGATCGGCACGCTGGCCGATCTCAAGCAGCGGCCCGGCGCCCACATCGTGCAGTACGGATTCGGCCGCCTCGCCCACGAGCTCATGGCCAAGGGGCTGCTGGACGAGCTGCGGCTGTGGGTGCACCCGTTCTTTCTCGGCACGGGTACGGCGGCCGATCTGCTCTTCCGGGCGGGATCATCTGCCATGTGCGAGCTCGTCGACACGGTCCGGCTCGACAGCGGCATCCTGATGCTCACCTACCGGATCGCCGCTCGCTGAGGGGGCCGTGCCATCGTGGACACCGAGTTGCTTGTCAAGCGTCTGAACCTGCCGGCAGGGTGGGTCGCCCCGAGCGAGCTGACCTACGACGACATCCGCGCCGAGGCGCTGACCCGCCACCATCTCGACGACGACGTCCGGGGGATCAACGCCGGCCTCGATCTCATCCGCCGCACGCGCGGCGGGCCCTGGCCGGTCGAACCGGTCGGCGCCGACTTCAATTTCGTCGATCTCGTCTGGCACGAATGCGAGTTCCGCGAGGGCGACTCGTTCGCCTATGCCGTCTACGAGTCCGGCGCCGGCTATCTCGGCTGCTGCTACCTGTACCCGATGGGCCGGCGCACCCGGCTCACCGAGGACAACCTGGGGTACGACGTCGACGTGAGCTGGTGGGTGACCCCTGACGCCTACGCACGCGGCTACTACACCACGCTTTACAGGGCGCTTCGCCACTGGACCGCCTCGGCCTTCCCCTTCGACGAGCCGTACTACTCCAACAGGGAGATTCCGTCCGACGGCTGACCTGGCACACCGGTGGCGTCCGCCTCACCGGGACAGGGGCACTCACGTGCACGACAAGGAGAACGGCCGCGACGATGTCTTCCCGGCAGCACATGGAGCAGGCATCCTGGCCGCGTCTCCGCCGGGCCCCGGCCTCGGTGGCCGGGGCCCCGCGGGCCTCACCCCGGTACGGACGCCATGGTCGGCCTCGGTGACAAGTGGCCGGCGTGATGCAGCCTGGCCACCAGCGCCGCGCAGACCAGTCCCGTGCCGGCCAGTGTCGCCCACGGCAGCCAGCGCACGCCCGTGTCGAACAGCGCGCCGATCGCGAGGTTCCCGAGGGAGATCGCGACGCCGGACGCGGTGTTGTAGGCGCCGTAGTAGGTCGCGACCAGGCGGTTGCCGGAGAGACGTACGACGGTGTCCATCTCGAAGGGGTAGAGCAGCGCGCCGCCCCAGGCGAGCAGGGCCGCGCAGAGTGTCAGGGCGACCACGCCGACGACGGTGTCCTTCGACCCCGGCAGCAGAGGCACGAAGGCCGCTGCCATCACCATCAGTCCGTACACGATCGCTCGCGGTCCGGGCAGGTTCCTTGTCGCCCACGCGGTCAGCTTGAGCTGGCCCGAGAGTGCGGCCAGTGCCGACACGGCGAAGATCGCGCCGGTCACGACCCCGGTCTGCGCGCCGAAGAGTGGGCGGGCGCGGAGGGGGAGGGCCAGGTAGACCTGGAAGGCGAGCAGGTAGGAGCCGCTCATCGCGGCGGCGAAGAGGAGGAAGGGCCGGTCGGTGGCGATGGTGCGCCAGTCGGTGGCCACCGCCTGCCAGGCGGGCTCGGTGCCTCGGCCGGCCGGTGGACGATCGGGCAGGGCGCGGGTCTGGAGGACGGCCAGCGTGCCGAAGATGAAGGCGGCGACCGTGCAGACCGCGCCGAAGTCCCAGGCCAGCAAGGCGAGCCCGGCCAGCGGGCCGATGAGGATGCCCGCCTGGTAGAAGACGTTGAAGGCGGCGAACGCCTCCACGCGCCTGTCCTCACCGGCCTCCGCCGCGAGGTAGGCCCGCACGGCCGGGTTGAAGAGCGCGCCCGCCAGGCCGGTCAGCGCCGAGGCGACGATGAGGACGGGCAGACTGGCCGCCACCGCGAGCAGCCCGAAGGCGACCGTGCGCAGCGCACACCCGGCCAGGATCATCGGCTTGCAGCCGTAGCGGTCGGCGAGGGTGCCGCCGACGAGGAACATGCCCTGCTGGGAGAGGTTGCGCACGCCCAGGACCAGGCCGACCGCCCAGGCCGCCAGTCCGAGGCCGTGGGCGAGATGGTCGGCGAGGTAGGGCATCAGCATGTAGAAGCCGAGGTTGATGGCGCACTGGTTCACCATCAGCAGCCGGGCCGGCCGGTCGAAGGAGGCCATCTGGGCCCACAGCCGCTTCATCGGGCACTCGCCCTTTCCGCCGTCTTCCGCCCCAGCGGATCCCGCACCCGGCTGCAGCGGGTCCAGTGGGTGACCACACACTCGTCCGGCTCGGCGATCTCGTCGGGTTCCAGGAACGTTTCATGTGCGAGGAGTTGGTGCTCACGGCACCAAAGGTCGTTGTAGACGGTCTCCAGGTAGCGATGCGGACCGTCGGGGAAGATCGCGGCGATGCGGGTGCCTGCGGGGTACGTCCGCGCCACCCATCCGGCTACCAGCGCCACCGCGCCCACGCTCCAGCCCCCGGAGGCGTAGTGGCGCCGGGCGAGTTGGCGGCATGCCCACACCGCCTCTGCCGGGGCCACCCAGTGGACCTCGGTGAATGCGGCGTAGTCGACGTTGGAAGGGTGGATGCTGGATCCCAGTCCGCGCATGAGGCGTGGCCGGGCGGGCTGTCCGAAGATGGTCGAGCCGGTCGCGTCCACGCCGATCAGCCGCAGTTCGGGGAAGGACTCGCGCAGCCCCGCCGTGACACCGGCCGAGTGGCCGCCGGTGCCCACCGCCGCCACCAGGACGTCGACACGGCCGAGTTGGGTGACGAGTTCGGCGGCCAGCGGGCGGTAGGCGGCGGTGTTGTCGGGGTTGTGGTATTGGTCCGGGCAGTAGGCGCCGGGGGCTTCGGCGAGGTGCCGGGCGACACGCTCGCGGCGAGACTGCTGCCACCCGCCCTCCGGGTGCGGGGCGGTCACCTGGTCGACGCGTGCGCCGAGTGCGGTCAGCAGCCGGACCATGGCCGGTTCGATACCGGGGTCGGTGACGACGGTGACGGGATGGCCGTACGTCAGTCCGGCCAGGGCGAGCCCCAGGCCGAGGGTGCCGCTGGAGGACTCCACGATCGGTGCGCCGGGGACGAGGTCACCGCGGCGCCGTGCCTCGCGGACCATGTGCAGGCCGGGGCGGTCCTTGATGCCCCCGGGGTTGGCGCCTTCGAGCTTGGCGTGGAAGCCGCGGCCCGGAGGGGCGAACGGCTCGTCGATCCACAGGACCGGGGTGTTGCCCACCAGCTGGGCGGGCCGGCGGGCGATCAGCGGGACGGGGGCCACGGCCCCGATGGGAACGGGGGATTCGAGCAGGGAGAGATCCATGGTTGTACGGCTCCTTCGCGTCCGCCGCTCGGGCGGGCGCGGTGCTGGCGGTGCAGGGGCACATGGGCACGCCGAACCGCGGCCCGTCGCCTGGATGCGGGCCTGATCAGGGCGTGCGGGGGTGTGCCTACTGCCGCCAGACGCAGTGCTGGGCACATGCGGACCGGCCGTGTACGGGTGCGGAGGCACCGTCTGCCGCGGCTGTGCGATCTGGGGGCGGACTCGTGGCGGGCCGGTGGGCGTCCGCCGGCCGGACGGGCTGAGGGGCGTGGGCCGGGAGGTCCCCATGGACCCGGACCCGGTCGACGGCGTGCTCGAGGCTGTCATCGAAGACGTCGTGATCGTGCCCATGGCGTGAGCGGGAGGGCACCGGTTCCGCGATCACCGTCGATGGCGCGGCGCTTGCGGCGGCGACCTTGTGCGGGCCGACGAAGCCCGGGCCGTGCAGAGCACCCACCAAGTGGGACGCCACCAGCACGATCATCGCGATGAACAGCGCGGACGGTGCAGGGCGACGCAGGGCGCAGCTCCTGACCATCGCACGAATCACACGCACACCGTAATCGATCGATTACACAGGATCACGAAGCGGTGAGGGTGTGTTCAAAGGCTTTGGAAGTCCGCAGGGCGGGCGGCTACGAGCAGGCGATGACTCAGGGCCGTACGGCGGTGCCGATGATGTGCAGCGAATCCGGCACGAAGGGCGAGAAGGAGAAACCGAAGCGGCAGATCTCGCGGACGGTGAATCCGGCGGCACGGATGGCTGTTTCGGTGTCGCGGTTGGGGTGACAGCCGCCGCCGGCCCGGCTCCACAGAGGGATGATCGCATCCTCCAGCAGGCCCGCCCACCGGCGCGGGGAGCGTACGTGCTCGTAGAAGTGCAGTTCGCCACGGGGCCGCAGAACGTGGGCGGCCTCTGCCGGCGCACCGGGCAGGGTGTCGTCGGGTTCGACGGCGACCACCTCGGTCACGTCGTCCGGATAGTGCCGGAAGTTGCGGCCCTGCCCGGCGCCGACCTCCAGGACACGTCCGGCCAGACCGGTGAGCAGCCGGTCGCGGTGGGCGGCGCCGCCCCGGCGATCGGATTCGGCTGCCATCTTCAGATACTGACGGGCGAAGCGTGGATGTTGCAGCTCCTTGCGGCCGGTCGTGGTCATCCGTCCTCCTTCGCGGCTGTACGTCGCAGGTTGCCGGCAGCACGCTTGTGCGCAGCGGGAGAGAGCCGGTCCCCTCCCGATCCGGTACGCCGACGCTACGACGCCGCACGCCGACTACTCCGTAGGGGTACTCGGTCGCAGGGTGGAGGTGGATAAATCGACCTGAGTTCGCCGAACGGAACGACATCCTGCGCCGCGTGCTCCGTCTGCAGAAGATCGAGAAGGGGGACTCGGCGATCACCGTATTCCCCCCCAGGGTATATTGACGGCGACTTACCGCTTTCAGCTCGAGCACGGACGGAAGCCATGGCGACAGCCGATCACCGAAGGGGTGCCGTCTCCGGCGCCGTACTCCGGTGGACGCGTGCTGCCGTCGTCGCCCTGGTGGCGGCGCTCGCCGTTCTCGTTCACCACGAAACAGCTGCGGCGATGACCCATACGCCTCCCGCGGTGGCCTCCGGGACGGGTCACATGGCGGGCATGGACCACGCGGCCGTGCCGATTTCGGCCGGCGGCAGGAGCGCGTCTGCCGGGTCTGCCGGTTCTGCCGGGATGTCCGGCGCCACGGCCCCGACCGCGACCGACGCGGGCGGGGCGTGCTCCGGCACGGCCATACAGCACTGTTCCGCCGCCGGCGTCGACACCATGAAGCCGGCACCTCCGCACGGGTCGTTCACCGGTCGCGCTCCTGGGACCCGTGCCCCTCACGCCCTCGGCCGGGATGTGCCGGGGGCGACGGACCGGGCACCGCCCGACCTTTCCGTTCTCTCTCGATTGCTGATCTAGGCCGCCGCACACGGCTGTGCGCGTTCACGCGTGCGCCCAGCCGTACCCCGCGCGACCGAAAAGAAGCGATATCGAGACGAGGAAACCCCTGTGAACAGCATGAATCGCCGCTCCGTTCTGCTGGCCGGACTGGGTGTCGCGGGCGCGGGTGCGCTCGCCGCCTGCAGCGGCTCCGGCAGTGCGCCCGCCCTGATCAGCCCCTCCGGCGCAGCCGTCGCCGCCACCGACAAGAAGCGCACCCGGAGCGGCAGGACGCACGAACTGACCCTGACCGCGGCCCAGGCCATGGTCGACCTGGGCGCCGGCATCACCGCCAGGACATGGGCCTTCAGCGGCCGGACGCCGGGCAAGGAGCTGCGCGTGTCGACGGGGGACACGCTGTCCGCCACCCTGTCCAACCAGTTGCCCGGCCGGGCGACGACCTCCGTCCATTGGCACGGCATCGCGCTGCGCAACGACATGGACGGCGTACCTCCGGCCACCCAGGCCGCCGTGCGGGCAGGGCACAACTTCACCTACCGGTTCGCCGCGGACACGCCCGGCACCTACTTCCTCCACCCGCACGTCGGGGTTCAGCTCGACCGCGGCCTGTACGCGCCCTTGATCGTGGAGGACCCGAAGGAGCCCCTTTCGTACGACGAGGAGTGGGTCATCGTCCTCGACGACTGGCTCGACGGCGTCACCGGTACCCCGGACGGCGCCTTCGCCGAGCTGCGGCAGGGCATGGACGGGATGGACGGAGGCGACGGGGGTGACGACTCCGACGGCACGTCCGACACCCAGGGCCACGACATGGGGGACATGGGCGGGATGGACATGGGCAGCGTCGTGGGCGCGGCGAGCAGCTCACCGTCTCCGATGTCCGGTGGAGGCATGGGGTTCATGCTGACGGGCGCCCAGAGCCCGCTGCTCGGGGGTGACGCCGGCGACGTGACGTACCCGTACCACCTGGTCAACGGCCGTGTGCCCGCTGATCCGGAAGTTTTGCGCACCCAGCCCGGCAAGCGGGTCCGGCTCCGCCTGATCAACGCGGGCGGGGACACCGCCTACCGCGTCGTCCTCGGCGGCCACCGGCTCACCCTCACCCACACCGACGGCTTCCCGATCCGGCACCAGCAGGTCGACGCCGTGCTGATCGGCATGGGTGAGCGCTACGACGCCTTGGTCACCCTGGGCGACGGCGTCTTTCCGCTCGTCGCACTGGCGGAGGGCAAGAACGCCCTCGGCAGGGCGCTGGTGCGTACCGGTTCGGGCAGCGTGCCGAAGCAGACGGCGCGTCCGAAGGAACTGGACGGAATGATCATGACCGCGTCGCAGCTGCGCGCGGCGGACGACGTCCTGCTGGCGCCGAGGAAGACGGATCGGGTGCACAGGATCGAGCTGACCGGCGGCATGATGACCTACAACTGGGCCATCAACGGCAGGCGGTTCGACATGAGCGATCCGACCGCGCACCCGATCACGGTCGAGCGGGGCCAGCGGGTACGGCTGGACTTCGTCAACACCACCACCATGTGGCACCCGATGCACCTGCACGGCCACACGTATCAGCTCGGCGGCAGCGGCCCACGCAAGGACACGGCGATCGTCCTGCCGCGGAAGACGGTGTCGGTCTTCTTCGACGCGGACAACCCGGGCCGGTGGATGCTGCACTGTCACAACGCCTATCACGGTGAAGCCGGGATGATGGCCTTGGTGGGCTACCAGGACTGAGGCCGAAGGCGGAGTGCGGTCCGGGACGGGCCCGCCCTCCGCCACAGGTCCGGCCACCGAGCGCCGCAGCCACCTGGCGTGGGCGGGACTCGCGGCGGCCGTCGCCGTCAGGGCCGCCGCTTTCGCCGACGGAGCCGACGGCCCGCCGGACGAGGCACCTCGTGACGATGATCCGTGAGGAGCCGGCCGGCAGCGCGAACAGGGCGGAGGAGCGGCGGCCCCGTCTCCCTCCGCCTGGAGACGGCACGCGGCTCGGCGGAGGAGGTGACGGTGACAGGGGGAATCCCCAATCCCTGTCACCGGTTCGCACAACGTCAACTCGCGCAGCGGCTGCTGAGGCCTCGTCGGTCATGTTCCCGGAGTGCGTGGAACGCGCGGCTCGCCCCACCCGGTACGGGGACCGGCGAAGGGCCGTCGTCCGGCCCTCGAACGCGGGGAAGGGACGTCCCTCCCGTGCCTGCGGGTCTTCCAGGGAAGGGCCCAGTGACCGTGTTCGAGTCGCTCTTTCGCTACGTGGCGTGTGGAGCGTAGTGAGACAGGAACATGTCGACACCGCTGATGATGAGACGGTCCGTCAGATCCTCGTCGATCTGAGTGCCGTAGGAGCCGAAGACCATGTGGGGAAAGACATCGCCGCCGAGGCGGGCCGCGAGACGCTGACCTGGGTGGTCACCGCCTGCACGCTCTGCTTCGGCGGGCTGATGCTGCTGGGCGGCCGACTCGCCGACGCCCTCGGAGCCCGCCGCACCCTGCCGGCCGGACTCGCGCTGTCTCGCCTCCGGAGTCGTCAACACCTTCCACGAGGTGGGCGGTTCGGTCGGCGTCGCCGTGGTCTCCACCGTCGCTGCCTCCGGCTTCGAGCACGGGTCGGCGGCCGGCTTCGCAGACGCGTTCACCGTGTGCGCCGTGGCGGCCGCTGCCGGCGCCATCGTGTCCTTGGTCCTGGTGCCGCGCGGCACACCGCAGTCGACGGGCGGACCGCACGTGCACTGATCAGGGCCGGGTGCTGCAGATCCGTCTCGGCCGGTCCTCCGCTGCCGGGAACCTCACGCTGTTTTGTCCGAGGATTCCCGGCAGCGGCATCCAGGTCGACGCGGTGCCTGGCGGAAGCCCCCGATGGCGGGCGCGGGTGGGCCCGCCCCGTCTGCGGGTCCTTCGGGTCACTTCCCTACGAGTTCGTAGCCGGCCTCGTCGACCGCGGCGGCCACGGCGGCGAGATCCGGCGGCTGCTCGCTGTTCACGGTGACCTGGCCGGACGCCAGATCCACCTGGACGTCCTCGATTCCGGGCAAGCCGCCTATCTCGGAAGTGACGGCCTGAACGCAGTGACTGCATGTCATGCCTTTGACGTGGTACACGCTCTGCATGATGTGCTGCTCCTTTCCAAGGGGCTCGACATAATACCCCCAGGGGGTAAGGTGTCCATCAGGTCGGACGCTTCCGAGGACTTGGGCCCCGCCTGGCGCCCGAACCAGCAGGTCGCGCACCATGACCCGTAGGACATCGATGACGGAGGGCGAGCCGGATGGACCCATGGCAGCCGATGCTGGTCCTTCTGGGCCTGGCTGTGGCCGGTCTGGCCCTCCTGTACGGGCTGGGGATGTGGCTGGCGGCAGCCCGTGCCCCCCTCGAGACCGGGCCCTTCGCCGGGGGCCTGCATCCGGGTGAACATGCCGTGTCCCGGTTCCACGTACGCTGGTACGCCGTCACCATGATCTTTCTGTCGTTCGACATGGAGATGCTCTTCATGTACCCGTGGGTGAGGGTCGTCTCGGAGGTGGGCACTTCCGCCGTCGTGGAGATGTTTCTCTTCCTCGGCATCCTGTTCGCGGCCGTCACCTACGCCTGGCGTGAGGGGGCGCTGAGGTGGACCTGAGGGCCCTTCTGCGGCGCACGGCGATGAGCCGTCCGGCGGTGCTGATGGTCACGCTGCCCGGCGCGACTGCACTCCGGCTGGAGGCCGAGTCGGAGGTACGTCGGCGGGGGTGGCCCGTGGCGGCCGCTCCGGCCGCCTCGGATCTGCTCGTCGTGTGTGGCGTCCCGGCACCGGAGAACGCGGAGTGGCTGGACCGCGTCGAGCGATCGATGCCGGAGCCCGCCGTACGCCTCGTGGTCGCGGAGAGCGGACAGGCCGCGGGCGCGCTCGACGCGGGGCACCGGGACCTGATCGCCAGAGCGGTGAGCGGGACACCCAACTCTGCTGCTCCGGCTGACGGGCACGACGGGAACCGCGGGCACGAAGCGCACGACGAGAACCACGCGCACGACGAGCACCGCGGGCGCGGCGACCAGCCCGCCCACGGCCTGCACGACGACAGCCCGCCGCCCGGAGCAGCCGAGAGGCGAGGCCAGGACGACCACCACACGGGCCACGGCCCAGGCGACCGCACCGCCCCCTCCGGGCACGAGGCACACGATCACCAGCAATCTCCCGAGCGCGCCGCGCCCATGGGCCATGAAGGTCACCACGGCGAGGCCGGCCCGTTGGACCATGAAGGTCACCACGGCGGGGCCGGCCCTATGGACGATGAAGGTCACCACGGCGAGGCCGGCTCCATGGATCACGCGGGTCACGGCATGCATGCCATGGGGGAGATCGCCGGTCTGCCGATGGCCGAACGGGGCGACGACCGCGACGGATTGAGGCTCGACCGGCTCCACGTGCCGATCGGCCCCGCGCTGCCCGACTGGCCCGCGGGTCTCATTCTCCGGCTCACCCTCCAAGGAGACGTCGTTCAAGGTGTCGAGGTGGACCACCTTCCCGTGCCGTCCGGCCCTCGACCGCCCTACTGGGACGAGCCGTGGCTGACGGCCGGGCAGGGTGGCGAGGTCACCCGGGGCCGCGCCGCGCGCCGCCGCTGTGCCGCGCATCTGGACAGTGCCGGTCGGCTCCTTGCCGTCATCGGACGGGACGACGTCGCGGCGCGGTGCCGTCGGCTGCGGGACGCCCTTCTGTCCGGAGCGTCGCAGCGGGCGATCGGCGGCGAGCTGCGCGGCACCGTTCACCGGGTCGGGAGGTCCCGGACCCTGCGCTGGTCGGTCGCCGGACTGGGCAGGCTGCCCGCGAGCAGGGGGCGGGCGGCCGGCGTGACCGGACCGGCGCTCGCTGCGGACGGCGACGCGTACGACCGACTGCGGGTGTGGCTGAGCGAGATCGAGCGTTGCGTCGAAGAGCTGGACGACATGCGGCCGTTGGCCACGGACGAGCGGACCGGCCCGCGGGGGCGACTGGACGGGCCGCAGCCGCCGTCGCGTGCACTGCTCGACGTCCTGCCCGAGCTGCTGACCGGCGCCGAGTTCGCCTGCGCGCGGATCATCGTGGCAAGCCTGGACCCCGACATCGAGGAACTCGCGCTCGCCCCGGTGCCCGGAGCGGCCCATGCCTGATGCCGCGCCCCTGTGGGCGGCCGTCGTCCTCCCCGCCGCCCTGGCGGTGGCAGCCGTGGTCACGGCCGGGTTCGACTCGGTGCTGTCCGGAGCCGCCGAGCAGGGTTCTGCCGGCAGTGTCCGGGCCGTGGGGCGGCGGGCCGTCGCGCCATTGCGTGAAGCCATGAGGCTGCTCGTCCAGCAGCCGCGCCGCACGACGGCCGCGGACCGGCTGCTGTCGAGACTGGGCGTGGTGCTGGTCCCGGTGGCGGCATTGCTCGCCGGCGCCGTACTGCCATGGGGTTCTCGTGCCGTGAGCGATCCGTCCGTCGGCGTCGTGTGGTTCAACGCCATGGAGGCGCTGGCCTGGGCGGCGGTGTGGCTGGCGGGCTGGGGACCCAACTCGGCGCTGTCGCTGATCGGCGGGTACCGGTTCCTCGCGCAGGGCCTGGCCTACGAGCTTCCGCACATGTTCGCGCTCACCACTGCCGCCCTCGGGGCCGAGTCCCTGCGCGTGGGGGAGGTGGTGGCGGCCCAGCACGGCGTGTGGTTCGTGGTGTGGATGCCGGTCGCCTTCGTGGTGTATCTGCTGAGCGCCGTCGCGATGGCCTTCTGGGGTCCCTTCGAGTATCCGCTGGCCCGGGACGCGGCCGGTGGTGCCGTGGTCGAACTGGCGGGCGTGGACCGGCTGGTCTTCCTGGGCGGGCGGTGGCTGTTGCTCGTGGTGACCGCGGGCTTCAGCGTGCCGCTGTTCCTCGGCGGCGGTCAGGGCCCGCTCCTGCCCGGCTGGACCTGGACGCTGCTCAAGACCGCAGCCGTGCTGGCCCTGATCGTGGCCGGGCGTCGGGCACTGCCGGTGCTGCGCATGGAGCGCTACATGGAGCTGGCGTGGATGGTGCTGGTGCCGCTGACGCTGCTTCAGGCGCTGTTCGTCGCCGTCGTCGTCCTCAACCGATAGGCGAGAGGCCATGCTTGATGATGTGATCTTCTGGGCGCTGGCCCTGTCGGCGGTGGCCGCCGGAGTCATGGTGTTCCGGTTCGACTCCATGGCCCGCGCGACGTACGCCCTGCTGGTCTCGCTGCTGTGCGTCGGCGGGGAGGTACTGCTGCTCGGGCTGGACTACCTCGGCGTCGTGATCGTGCTGATGATGACCATCGAGATGGCCGTCATGGCCGTGTTCATGGTGATGTACATGATGAATCCGGCCGGGCTCATGCCGATGACCATGGTCCACAACAGGCGGGGCGCGGCCGTGATCTGCGTGGCGGTCTTCGTCGCGCTCGCTGCGGGGATCCTGCTCGCTCCCTGGCCCGCGCGGCGGGGGAGGCCCTCGGCCGATCCCACCAAGGACCTGGGCCTGTCGCTGATGGGGCCTCAGATGCTCACCATGATGACCTTGGGCTTCTCCCTGTTCGCCGCCATCGTCGCGACCGTCGTCCTGGCCACCCGCCGGGGCCGCTACGACCGGTTCGGCGACGGCCTGAAGGCGCGCACCGCCGACGATCCCGTCAGGGGAGGGATGGGGCGATGAGCCTGGAGCTGTTCCTGCTGCTCGCCGCCGCGCTGTTCAGTATCGGGCTGTTCGGCGCGCTCACCCAGCAGTCGATCGTCATGCTCATGATGGGGCTGGAACTGATGCTGGGCGGCATCATCGTCGGCGCGGCGGCCGTCTGGCACTACATCACCCCGGCCGCCGCCGACGGCCAGGTGCTGGTGGTCCTGGCGGTCACCGTCATGGCGGTGGAGATGGCGATGGGCTTCGCCGTGGTGACCGCGCTGTTCCGCTCCCGGGAGGTCGACATGACCGACATGGCCGCGGAGCTGAAGGAGTGAGCGCGCTGCTGTGGGCGCTCGTCGCGCTGCCACTGACCGTGGGGACGCTGCTGGCGGTCGCCGGGCGCCCGGCAGACCGCTACGCCCCGGGTATCGCGGTCGGTACGGCCGTCGCCGCGTTCGGCCTCGCCGTGGCGGTGGCGTTCGCTCACCCGCGGGCCGAGGCACCGCTGCTGGAAGGGCTTCCCGCCGGGCTCGCGGTGGACGGCCTGTCGGGCCTCATGGCCGTGACCGTCACGGCGGTGACCGTGGCCGTCCTCCTGTTCAGCGTCGCGGACGTCGGACGTGATGAGGCACGCGCCCGCTTCTTCGGGCTGATGCTGCTGTTCGCCGGGGCGATGCTGACGACGGTCACAGCGACCACCCTTCCGGTGCTGCTGATGGCATGGGAGGTGATGGGGGCCACCTCGTGGGCGCTGATCGGCTACTGGTGGCGCGACCCCGAACGCGGCGACGCCGCCAACACGGCCTTCCTCACCACCCGTGCCGCCGACCTCGGCCTCTACCTCGCGGCCGGAGCGGCGCTGGCGAGCGGGCAGACGGATTCCCTCGCCCTCGCCGACCTCAGCGCCACGACCGGCGCCTGGTCCTCCCTCATCACCGCCGGGGTCATCGCCGCCGCGTTCGGCAAATCGGCTCAACTCCCCTTCAGCTTCTGGCTGTCCAGGGCCATGCAGGGCCCAAGCCCCGTCTCCGCCCTGCTGCACTCGGCGACCATGGTGGTGGCCGGGGCGTATCTGCTGCTGCGGCTCGAGCCCCTCCTCGCCCGGTCCGGCTGGGGCGGGCACGTCGTGGCCTGGACGGGAGCCGTGACGGCCGTGGTGCTCGGGCTGGTCGCCGTGGCGCAGACCGACCTCAAGCAACTGCTCGCCGCCTCGAGCTGTGCCCAGATCGGCTTCATGGTGCTCGCAGCGGGGGCCGGCGCGGTCACCGGCGGAACCCTGCAGCTCATCGCCCACGCCGCCGCGAAGAGCCTGGCCTTCCTCGTCGCGGGCGCGTGGCTGACCGCCCTCGGCACGAAGGCGCTGCCCGCCCTGCGGGGTGCGGCCCGGCGGCAGCGTACGGCCGGGATCACCTTCAGCGTGGCGGTGCTCACCCTGGCCGGGGTCCCGCCCCTGGCCCTCTGGGCGGCCAAGGACGTGCTCCTCGCCGGCGTGCTCGAGGACAGCACGGCGCTCTACGCCGTCGGGCTGACGGGCGCGGTGATCTCCGCGGTCTACAGCGTCAAGGCGCTGTGGTTCGTCTGGCAGCCCGGTCCCGTCCCGGACGGTCCTGGGAAACCGCTGACGCATGCGGTCCGCCTGCCGTTCGTGACCCTGGCCCTCGCCTGCCTGGCCCTGACCGCCACATCCTTTCCTCCGGTCCTGGACATGGTGGGGCGGGTGCTCGGTGGCGACGCGCAGCCGACTCCGCACACTTGGGAGTTCGCTCTGTCCGCGGTACTCGCCGTCGGCGTCTCCGCCCTGGTGTGGATCCGCGGCCCCCGACTCCTCCCCGTACCCGGCGCGGTGACAGCCCTGGCGGCGGAGTGGCTGCGCCTGGAGAACGCCGTACACACGCTGCTCGTACGCCCGCTGATGCGTCTCGCCGCCGCGCTCGCCGCCTTCGACGACCGGGTGCTCGACCGCGCTGTCGAGGGTGCCGCGCGTGGCACGGTCCGGCTGGCCCGGTGGACGGATCGCCGACCGGAGCGGCTCGTCGACGGCGCCGTGGAGGGCGTGGCGGGCGGAGCCCGCGCGCTCGGCCGCTGGGCACGGCGACCGCAGACCGGGCAGCTGCACCAGTACCTCGCGCAGGCCGTCGCCGCCTTCACCGTCCTCGCCGTCGTCCTCGTCCTCGTGAGGTGACCGCCGTGCTCACGGCCATCGTCCTGCTCCCGACCGCCGTCGCGGCCCTGCTGCTGTGCCTGCCGCGCAGCACGCCCCGCGCCCTGTTCCTGACGGCCTGGGCGGCCACCACCGCCGCCGAACTCGTCCTGACGGTGATCGTCTGGGCGGGATACCGGGCCGGCGCCGGCATGCAGTACGAGGTGCGGGCCCGCTGGATCCCCAGCGCGGGCATCAGCTATCACGTCGGGGTCGACGGCCTGTCGCTGCCGCTCGTCGCCGTCACCTGCGTGCTGTTCCTCGCGTGTGCCCTGTACGCGTGGCGGGCGACGCGGCGGGTGAGGGAGTTCGCAGCCCTCTTCCTCTTCCTCCAGACCACCTGTACCGGCCTGTTCGTCGCCCTCGACCTGATCCTCTTCTTCGTCTTCTTCGACCTGTCCATCGTCGCGATGTACTTCATCATCGCGGGCTGGGGACACAAGAACGCGGCACGCTCCGCCCTGAAGTTCTTCCTCTACACCTTCATCGGCTCCCTCGCCCTGCTGCTGGGCTTCATCGGCCTGTATCTGGCCGCCGACCCGCACACCTTCGACATCGTCGAGCTGACCCGTGCCGATCCGCTGGCCGGACGGGCGACGTACGGCGCACTCGTCCTCCTCGCCGTCGGCGTCGGACTGGCGGTGAAGACGCCGACCGTTCCCTTCCACACCTGGCTGCCGCCCGCGCACACCGACGCCCCGGCCGCCGGATCGGCCATCCTCGCCGGGGTGCTGCTGAAGATGGGCACCTACGGCTTCCTGCGCATCGCGATGCCCGTCCTGCCCGACGCCTGGCGCGACCATGCCCTCGTATTCGTCGTCATCGGCGTGATCTCCGTGCTCTACGGCGCGCTCGTCGCGCTCGCCCAGACCGACTTCAAGCGGCTGGTCGCGTACACGTCCGTCAACCACATGGGCTACATCGTCCTGGCCGTGGGCGCCGCCGGGGCCACCGGCGCGGGCCAGGACGAGGCCCGGCGGCTCGCGGTCACCGGGGCGGTCTTCCAGATGGTCAGTCACGGACTGCTGACCGGGGCGCTGTTCCTGCTGTCCGGGGTGCTGTACGAGCGCGGACGGACGTACGAGATGTCCGCGTACTCCGGCGTGGCCGGGCGGGCGCCCGTCTTCGCCGCGCTGATGGGTGTCGCCGCCTTCGCCTCGCTCGGGCTGCCCGGCTTCTCCGGGTTCATCGCCGAGTTCCAGATCCTCACCGGGAGCCTGGGGCCGGAGCCCGTGGCGACCGGACTGGCCGTGCTCGGAATCCTGTTCACCGCCGGTCTGTTCCTGCGCGCCCTGCAACAGATCCTTCTCGGGCCCCTGCGGCTGCCGGTCGCAGCGCCGGGAACCGACCGGCCGTTCCCGGACATCCGCGTCCACGAAGGGCTCGCGATCGTTCCGCTGCTGGTCCTGGGCGTCGTCCTCGGCATCGCTCCCCGCTTCGTGCTGGACGTCATCGAACCCGCCTCGCGCACCGTGCTGGAGCTGCTCGCGCGATGAACGTGATGAGCGGGATGAACGAGAACCCCCTCGACCTCCTCCCCGAGGTCCTGCTCGCCGCCTCGGCGGTCTTCGGTCTGCTGCTCGGAGCGTGGCTGCCGCGCCGCCGCCAATGGCTGGTCGCGGCCCTGGCGGCAGCGGCCTGCACCGGGGGCGTCGTGGCCGCCGCGATCGCCGCGGCCGAACCCGTGGAGACGGCCTTCGGCGGGGCCTTCGCCCTCGACACGGTGACCGCCGCCGGCCGGATCGTCATCCTCGGTGCCACCCTGCTGGTGATCGCGCTCGCCATGCCGTGGACGCACGCCCACCCGCGCGAGACGGAGTTCTACGTCCTGCTCCAGCTCGCCTCCGCCGGCGCCCTGATGCTGGCTGGAGCCCAGGACCTGCTCCTTCTCGCCGCCGGCTACCTGCTGGCCAGCGTGCCGGCCTATGCGCTCGCCGGGTTCCGCAAGGACGGACCCGGCACCGAGGCGGCCCTGAAGTACTACGTCGTCGGCGCGCTCCTCGGCGTCCTGATGCTCACCGGCATCACGGTGCTCCTCGCCGCCGGGCGAAGCACGTCGTACACGGCGCTGCGCACCGGACTCGCCGAGGCACCGCCCGGACTGGTCGCGGTCGGCGCACTCGCCGTGCTCTCCGGTGTCCTGTTCAAGGCCGGAGGCGTGCCCGGCCACTTCTGGGTGCCGGACGCGGTCCAGGGCAGCCCGGCGCCCGTGGCCGCCTTCCTCACGGTCGTCCCCAAGGTCGGCGCCCTGGCGGCGTTCTACCGGCTCGGCGCCGTGCCACTCGCGGACGCCGGCCTGCCGTGGGCCGACCTGGTGGCGGTGCTCGCGGTCGCCTCGATGACGTTGGGCAACCTGGCCGCCTTCTTCCAGCAGGACGTCAAACGGCTTCTCGCCTATTCGACCATCAGCCAGGTCGGCTATCTCCTCCTCCCGGTGGCCGTGGTCGGACGCACCGACCTCGACCAGAAGGCGCTGCTGTACTACCTCGCCGGCTACGCGCTCACCAACGTGGGGGCCTTCTCCGTCGTCTGCGCCCTGCCCGGAGCCGACACCATCGACGACTATCGCGGCCTGGCCAGGGCGCACCCGGCCCTGCTGGCCTCGCTCGTCGTCTGCCTGCTGGGCCTGTTGGGTACGCCTCCGACCGCCGTCTTCCTCGGCAAGCTGGAGGTGTTCAGCGCAGCCGTGGACGGCGGTTACGCCTGGCTCGCGGTCGTCGCGGCCGTCAACACGGCGGCCTCCCTCTTCTACTACCTGCGCTGGATCGGCCCGGCGTTCCTCGCGCGCGGCACCGGGGGCGACGTCCGTACGTCGAGGACGGCATCCGTGATCGCCTACGGAGCGGCCACCGGTTCGGTCGTCCTCGGGCTGCTCGGCGGAGCCGTCCTGGCCGTACTCGGCGGCCCGATCGTTCGCTGAACGGCTCGGGCTCCGTACCTGCCGGTACCGGCGTCCCTGCCGGTTTGCCTCGGACAGCGCGTCGGCATGTGCCGCGGCGGCCGTGATGCGGGAGCGACGTACCTGGGCCTCGCCGCGCGGAACGACCCGCCCACCGGCGGGTGTCCGCGACACCTCTCGTCGCGCCGCGTCGACCCGTGAACCGACCCGGCCGGACGGCATGGCCGGCCCGGATCCGGTCGACGCCCCGCCCGGTTCCGACCGGGTGACCGCCGACATGCCACCCCGTTCACCTGACGTCGGGACGGCCGTGGGGCGGCGCTAGGGTCGTCGTATGAGCGTCGACCCCGTTGAGGACACGGACCCCGCGTTGCTTCCGAAGGCCGAGTTCGCCTTCCCGGGTCCGCTGCGCGACCGGCTGGTTGCCGCGGTCCTCGACGGATCCAAGACCGCGACCACCGGCCTGCTGGCGGAGTACGAGCATGAGGGGGAGCGGTTGCCGTCCGTCGGTGAGCGCTCGGCGGTGGTCGACTCGGATGACCGTGCGGTGGCCGTCATCGAGGTGACGGGCGTGCGCGTCGTGGCGCTGCGGGATGTCGACCTCGCTCACGCGCGGGACGAAGGGGAGGGCCACACCACCGTGGGCGGGTGGAGGTCCGACCACGAGAGGTTCTGGCGCGGCGAGGAGATGCGGCGGGCCCTTGGCGATCCGTGTTTCGCGGTGGATGACGCCACCCAGGTCGTTCTGGAGCGGTTCCGCGTTGTCACCCGTCTTCATGGCGTTCCCTGATCAACTGCCGCCACCGCGGTCGCGCTTGGCGCCCTCGCGAGTACGAGGGGGTGTCGGAGAGGGGGCCGCCGATTCCGTCCGCGCGGCGGGGGCCCCTGCTGCAGAAGTCCTACGGGCCATCGCTTCCGACGGGCCCGCTCAGGGCGTCAGAACGCATCCGTAGCAGTCGAGCCGCGCAGGCTCGCGCTCACATCAGGGATCTCAGCACGTCGACCTCACAGCCCGGCGCGAAGGCGTCGAAGCCGTGCTCGACCAGCCAGCGAACCGCCAGCAGGCTTCGCAACGACCACCACGCGTGGATCACGTCGAGGTCGATGTCGGTGCCATAGCCGGCGACGACGTCGGCGAGGTGCTCCTCGTGTCCGAGCGTGAACGTGGCGAGGTCGTACAAGGCATCACCCTGGCCCGCCTCGGACCAGTCGATGATCCCTGTGACCTCGTCGCCGTCGAGGAAGACGTGCGCGATCTGCAGGTCGCCGTGGGTGAACGCCGGAGTCCACGGCCGGAGTGCGGCCTCGGCGACCTGGCGGTTGCGGGTGACCAGGTCAGCGGGCAGGACACCGTGCGTCACGAGCAACGCGCACTCGTCGTCGAGTTCCGCCGTCAGCGCGCGGGTGCTCCGGCCGGCCCGGCCGGGGCGGGGCGGCAGAGGCGCGTCGTGCAGCTTCCGGATGGCGGCGCCCGCCGCGGCCCACGCCGCCGGTGACCCGGTCGACGGCTCGCCGAGGCGTCCGAGCGTCGTGCCCGGGAGCGCGGCGAGTGCGAGCACGGGCGGCCTGCGCCACAGGACCTCCGGGGTCGGGACCGGCGCGAGGGCCATCGCCTCGAGCTCGACATCGATACGCGCCTGATCGGCGTCCACCTTCAGGAACACGTCACCGACGCGCAGTGTCGCGCGCTCGGAATGGGCGACGACGACTTCGACCTCATCCATGGGCGCCCAGTATCCCGGCGGTGATCGCCGACGTCGCCAGGTTTCTCGCGTGCGACGACGCGGCTGCCCGCGTCCCGCCGTCCGCCGGCCTCGTGCACGACACCGACCACCGACCAGGCCGGCCCTCCTCCTCGGCCAGGAGTCCTCAGGGGCGGAAGCCGTCGATGGCGAGTTCGAGGAGACGTTGCGTCTGGGCGGCGCCTTCGGGTGTGTCGGGGGTGCGCCACAGGCAGCTCATGAGCATGATCACGTCGACGGGGTCGATGCCGGGGCGTACCTCGCCGGCGCGCTCGCAGACGTCGAGGAGCCGGGCGACGGCCGCGGTGACGGGGGGCCATGAGGCGCTGACGGCCTCCTGTGCGGCGGCGGAGTGCAGTGCCTCCCCGAGGCCGTGCTTGATGCGCACGTAGGCGGACAGGGTGGTGAACCACTCGCGCAGCGCGTCCAGCGGGGCCGCATGGGCCGCGAGGACGTCGGGCACGGAATCGACTAGGCGGTTCACATCGTGGCGGTGGACCTCCAGGAGCAGCGCCTCGCGGGTGGGGAAGTGCCGGTAGAGCGTGCCCGGACCGACGCCCGCGCGCTTGGCGATCGAGTTGAGGGAGGCGCTCGGGGACTCGGCGAGCGCGTCGTGGGCGACCTGGAGGATCGCCTCGCGGTTCTTGAGCGCGTCCGAGCGCTGCGGGGCGGCGTCGGGCATGGGTCCTCCTGGCGTACGGGCAGTCGTCCGATTGCGAAACGGAGAGCTCTCCGTTACTGTCGGCGGGGTCAGGCGGAGAGTTCTCCGTTTGCTCTCGTTCCCCATTCTAGGAGCCCCTTCATGCGGTACATCAAGCTGGGCCGCACCGGCCTGGACGTCTCCCCGGTCGCCATCGGCGCCATGACCTACGGCGAGCCCGACCGCGGCCACCCGGTCTGGTCGCTGGACGAGGAGTCCAGCCGCCCCCTGATCAAGCACGCCCTCGAAGCCGGGATCAACTTCTTCGACACGGCGAACATGTACTCCTACGGCTCCAGCGAGGAGATCCTGGGCCGTGCCCTGAAGGACTACGCGGACCGCGACGACGTCGTCATCACCACCAAGGTCCGCCACGCCATGCGCCCCAACCGCCCCAACGGCGGCGGGCTGTCACGCAAGGCGGTCATGGCCGAGATCGACGCCAGCCTGCGCCGCCTGGGCACGGACCACGTCGACGTCTACATGATCCACCGCCTCGACAGTGACACCCCGCTGGAGGAGACGCTGGAAGCCCTGAACGACGTGGTGAAGGCCGGCAAGGCCCGCTACCTCGGTGCCTCCTCGATGCACGCCTGGCAGTTCGCCAAGGCCCTGCACCTCCAGGAGCGCCACGGCTGGGCCAGCTTCGTGACGATGCAGGACCACTACAACCTCCTGGCCCGCGAGGAGGAGCGCGAAATGCTTCCCCTGTGCGCCGACGAGGGCGTGGCCACCATGGTGTGGAGTCCGCTCGCCCGCGGCCGCCTCGCCCGTCCCCACGACCAGGCGAACGCCGGTGCGCGAGCGGCGACCGACGGCGGCTACGCCGACATGCTCTACAAGGCCACCGCCGACAGCGACCGGCAGATCATCGACGAAGTCGGCGCGATCGCCCAGGCGCACGGCGTCAGCCGCGCGCAGGTGGCCCTGGCCTGGCTGCGCCGCCATCCCGTCGTCGCCGCGCCCCTGGTCGGCGCGCGCACGATCGGGCAGATCGACGACGCCGTCGCCTCCCTCGACCTCGACCTCACCGAGGCGGAAGCCCGGCGCCTGGAGGCCCCCTACACCCCGCGTCACGACTTCCAGGGAGTCTCCGACGCGGCGGAACTGGAGCGCATCAAGGCGAGCATCCCCGGCTACGCCAACGTCTGACGCGCACGGACCTTCGCCCATGACGCCATGACGCCATGACGCCATGACGGGAAAGGAGAAACGCGATGAGACGCCTGTGGGTGATCAGCTGCCGCTTTGCGTGTTCGATCTGCTTCCCGCCCAGGGGCCTGGGCGGACGGCGGATCGCAGAGCGGCGTCCCGGCCGTCACAAAGGGCCCTAATACTGCAGCCGCAGTTGTGACGGGTGGGTCGGACACTCGTTGAGTCGGACATGGGTGGGGATGTCACGGTTGACGATGTGCGGGGCTGGGCGGCGGGGCTGGAGGCGCTACAGGACCGGATCGGTCAGCATTTTCGCAGGTCAGCGACGCGGCGCACCTTCGGTGCGCGCCGGGGGCGTGGTAAATCCTGTGGTGCGCGCCGAAGGTGCTTCTGTCTGCCCTGACGGGGGCT